>SKSF01000119.1 GCA_007118095.1 Dehalococcoidia bacterium | reverse complement strand
GTCGTCCTCGGAATAGACCGCAACGGTCGTGATCCCAAGCTCCGACGCGGCGCGCGCAACCCGCACCGCTATCTCTCCCCGGTTTGCTATCAGCAGCTTCTTCAACGTCATATCCGTCTTGCCTTTCGTCTACTCCCGGCAGCGCGCAGCAGCGACGAATCGCCACCTGCGCGCCGCGTTGACCTGACCATGTCCCGTACCGCTAGCTCAGGACGTCCTTGACAAAGAGCTCGGCGATGTCATCCTCACTGCGGCCCAGCCTTTCATGGAGCAGCCAGTCGTTGTGTTCGCCCATGGACGGCGCACCGTGCACCGGGAGGCGTTCGCCGTCCCAGAGGGCGGGCTCGCTCTCGATTGAGATTTCGATTTCCCCCTGTGGCACCCGTACAAAGTGTCCAGCCGCACCGGCGGATTTTTCGGCGATGTCCCCGATGTCCCAGACGGGAGCCGCGGGCACCCCGGCACCGGTCAGCAGTTCGGCGCACTCGTCCGGGTCCTGGCTGGCGGTCCACGCCGCGATTGCAGATTCGATCTCGCTTTCGATGGCGCGGCGCCCGTCAACGTCGTGCAGGGCCGGGTCCGATGCCCAGTCGTCGCGGCCGATGAGCATCGCGAGCCGCTGCCATTCAAAAGCGTCGGCAACGGCGATAGCCACCCAACGGTCGTCACCAGCGGCCGGAAAGACGCCGTGCGGCGCCATGTGCGGCGAGCGGTTCCCAAGCCGTGGGGGTTCGGCGCCATCGGCCAGGTATTCGTGCAGTTCGGTGTCGAGGAGGTGTGTCGCCGCTTCGTACTGGGCGACTTCGATGAACTGGCCGCGGCCCTTCTGGTCACGTTCGTAAAGTGCCGCCATGGACTGGAGCGCCGCGAGGTAGGGGACGGTGAAGTCTGAGTGCAGGGTGCCGAGACCGACGGGTTCGCGGTCGGGTGAGCCAGTGAGGTGGCCGAGCCCACACATGGCGACAATACCGTTGCCGTACGAACCCCATTCCGCGTGTGGGCCGACCTTCCCCATGACGGGCATGCTGAGGACGATGATATCGTCGCGAATCTTCCGGAGGTCATCGTAGCCGAGCCCCCAGCGGTCCATGCGGTTGGGCGTGAAGTTCGACGAGACGATGTCGGACTCGGCGACGAGCTCGCGGACAATGTCGAGTCCTTCGCCGGTGTTGAGGTTGATAGTGGCGCTGCGCTTGTTTGCGTTGCAGGTATGGAAGAGTCCGTTGGTATTGATGGAGGCGCCACTGGCGGGCTGGGGGCCGACTTCGCGGATCCGGTCGAGACGCTGGAGCGATTCTATCTTCGTCACCTCGGCGCCGAGATCGGCCAGGAGGCGTGTCGTGACGGGCCCGGCTGCGAGCCAGCAGAAGTCCAGGATACGGATTCCTTCGAGGGGGAGTTTGGGCATTAAGAAGTCACCTTGCTTTCGACGGGGGCGGCGGCCGCGATGCCCAGCGCAAGCAATTCACCGATCGCTCCGCTTCCCAGGCCGCAATCCTCTTTGAGCACGGCGATGGTGTGTTGCCCCAGGACGGGGGCAGCCCGTCCCCGCGATCGATAGGTCGACGAGGCAAACGGCGGCCTGGGCATGGTGAGCGACTGGCCGAATTGGGGATGATCGACGTTTTCGAGGAAGCCGCGTTCACGGAGGTGGGGGTCCGACGCGAGGTCGGCCATGTTCTGGACGGGGGTCACCAGGTGGCCCCGGCGCTGGCCTTCTTCGACGACGCTGTCACGGTCGAGGGTGGCGCACAGGGCTTCCGTGTACCCGGCGATGGTCTCGATATTTGCCGCCTGGTAGGTGGGCTCGGCCCATTCGCTTGCCAGCAGGGTGTCATCGCCAGTCACATTCGCGACCCAGTCGGCGTAGTTTGCCCAGCGCGGCGGGTTGATAGTGAACGACACGTACTTGCCGTCGCGGGTGGGGTAGATGGTGCGCCCGACGGCGCCGAGGCCCTTGAGGCCGTACCGGGTCGGGCGCTCGCCGTGCCAGCGGTAGAAGTTCACATTTGCCGTCTGCATGGTGGTCCAGGTGACAGCTTCTTCCATGCTGATGAGGACGTGGGACGGTTCGCCGAACCGTTGTTTGCGGAGGATTGCTGCGCCGGAAGCTTCGGAAGCCGCGAGGGCGACCTGTTTGTAGGCGAGCTTGCCGGCGGGAAGGCTTGGCGCGTCTTCGGGGAAGCCATTGAGGTAGAGGAGGCCGCCTTTTGCAACGCCCAGGAGGTCCGAGGCAGGACCCGCCGGGGGACTCTCGCCGAACGCGAAGGTGACATCGATCAGGGAGGCGCCATCCGGGTGGACCGTGCGAAAGCGGGCCGGGTCGAAGAATTCGCGAGCGGCCTGGTTCTTCGCGAGCGGGGCGATGACGACATCAGCGCCTGCGGCAAGCCGGTCAACAAACTCCCAGCCGCGCGCGGTGTCCAGGTCGAGCGCTACGCTTTCCTTGCCGCCGTTATAGCGGAGGTGCGCGAGCGAGCGTTCCCGGTCTTTGACATCACCGAGAAACGGCCCGCGGCGGCGGAGCCCATCGCCGGCGAGCGACTCGATGCGTGTCACGCGGGCGCCCAGGTCAGCAAGCCAGCGCGCGGCGAGCGCCGTCGCCTCATCGGAACAATCGAGCACACGAACGGCCTCGAATGGACCGCCGGTATCGTTTCCATTTGGTGGAGTGTTCGCCATTGCGGTTCCCTTCGCTGGTAGTTAGCGCACGTTTCGGCGGCGCGGGTCGAGGACGTCGCGGAGCCAGTCGCCCGCCAGGTTTGCGACGAGCGACAGCGCCACGATGGCAAGGCCGGGGAGCGCGGGCAGCCACCAGGCGATCTGGATGTAATCGCGTCCTTCGGAAATCATCTGGCCCCACGATGGCTGTGTGACGGGTGTCCCCACACCGAGGAAGCTGAGAGCGGCTTCGATGAAGATGACCACCGCGACCTCCAGCGTCATCAACACGACGATGGTGTTGACGAGGTTGGGGAGGATGTGGCGCGCGACTATACGCTTCTCGCTTGCACCGATTGAACGGGCGGCACTGACGAAGTCGCGTTCGCGCAGGCTCAACACCTCCCCGCGGACAACACGCGCATAGGCAGCCGACCCGAAGATGACGATGACGAGAATGACGTTCCGAAGGCTGGGCCCAAAGATTGCAGCGATGAGCACAGCGAAGAGAATCGCCGGGAAGGCGAGCTGCAGGTCGACCAAGCGCATGAGCACCTTGTCGGCAAAGCCGCCGCGGAACCCGGCAAGCAGCCCGAGCGTGGTTCCGAGGGCCATGGTGATGGGGATGCCGATCGCGACCACGAGCAGCGCGATCTGGGTCCCGTAAATCATGCGGCTGAGGACATCGCGGCCGAGGTCGTCAGTGCCCAGGGGGCGATCCCAGCTCCCGTCTTCCTGCCAGGCCGGTGGCTGGAGGCGTTCGACGAGCTCCTGATGGTTGGGATCCTGCGGCGCCAGTACCGGAGCGAAGATCCCCACGCCCACGAAGAGCACGAAGATCGTGATGTACATGAGGCCGGCGGGCCAGCCACGGATGCGGCGAAGCCGGGTGAGGAGGGACGGCTGCGGGCGCCCCAGCGGGTCGTCGATTGTCGCGCTTGCTGTCTCGGTGGTGCTCACGCTGCTGCCCTGATCCTTGGGTCAAAGAATCGATAGGAGAAGTCGACGATGAAGTTCGCGGCGATGATGACGATCGCGACCACGAACACGGCGGCCTGGACGACCGGGTAGTCGGCGCTGCCGACCGAGGTGATCATGAGGCGGCCGATACCGGGCCACGAGAAGACGGTTTCGATGACGATGGTGCCAGCGATGACGCGCCCGACATGTATACCCAGGATGGTGAGCACTGGCAGCAGGGCCTGCCGTATGGCATGCCGCCAGATGATGACACGTTCGGTGAGCCCCTTCGAACGGGCAGTGCGGATGAAGTCACTTTCCATGACTTCGAGCATCCCCGAGCGGGTGAGGCGGAGGACCGCCGCCAGTGTGACCGCACCGAGCGCGACGGAGGGAAGGATGAGGTTCCGAATGCCACCGGTGCCGCCTGTGGGGAGCAGCCCAAAATAAACGGCGAAGACCAGGATGAGCATGAGCCCAAGCCAGAAGTTTGGCGTTGCCTGGCCGATGAGCGCGACGAACCGGCAGATGGCATCGACAGGAGTGCCCCGCTTAACGGCGGAAATGACGCCAAGCGGGACGCCCACCAACACCGAGAAGATGAGGGCGCCCGCCCCCAGCTGGAGGGTCGCCGGGAGGCGGTCGACAACCTCGTTCATCGCGGGCTGCCCGGTTCGAAAGGAGTCACCGAAGTCGAGCTGAACGGCGTTCCAGATGAAGGCGAGGTATTGGACAGGTAGTGGCTCGTCCAGTCCGTAGTGCTGCCTGATCTCCTCAACCGCTTCGGGGCTGGCATCGAACGGGGCAAGCACGGTGATCGGATCGCCTGCCGCACGGACAGCGATGAAGACCAGCGTGATAACAAGGAAGATAACGAGGGCGGACTGGATCAGTCGCCCGATCAGCGACCGGGTAAAGTTGGCATCCACGAAATGTGCTCCATGCGGAGGGAGGGCTCTGCCCTCCCTCTGCAATAGCCTAGGCTCGCATCCGAACGTTCCAGTATTCTGGCCTATCAAGCACAGGCCAGTAGGGGTCCCACACCATCCGGTCGGTCGCGACCGCAACACTCACAGGCTCGTAGAGGTACAGCCAGCTGGCATTCTCGTAATGCGTCCGAATGATCTCCGCGTTGAGCGCATTCCGCTCATCCACATCCACAGTTTCCAGGGACTCTTCGATGAGCTCATCGAGCCCGCTCTCCGGATCGTACGAAGAGCAATATGCGCCTTCGGAATGGTAACCGAAGAGGAAGTTCGCAGCCGGATCCGCCCCGGATGCCAGGCCCATGAACCACATGCCAGGGAGCTCCTGGCTCTGGACCTCTGAGATCCACGTGCTGTACTGGCTGATCTGGATGTCCGAGCGGATTCCCACCTCGGCCAGGTAGCTCGCCACTGCTTCCATCACCGGGCGCGTGTTCGGCCAGCGCTCACTGGGTCCGGTGAAGAGCGTGTCGAAGCCGTCCTCGTAGCCAGCTTCGGCGAGGAGTTCGCGCGCGCGGTCGGGGTCATAGCCCCAGGCATTGTCGCGAAGCTCCTCCGGGAACCCGAATGCTCGCTGCGTCGTCCCGAAGGATTTCTGCTCGCGGCCAGTCAGGATTGTGTCGATGATGGTATCGAGGTCGACGGCCAGGTTCGCCGCCTCACGGACGCGGCGATCACGCCAGGGGTTCTCCCCGTCGCTTCCGGTCGCGTCGGAGTCCACCATCGTATTGAAGTGGATATGCATCGGCTGCTCGCCGGCGAGGTAGTGCACCTGGAACCCCGACCGGCCTTCCCAGGCCTCGGCGAGGTCGGCAGGCACGTTGCTGACCACGTCAACCTCGCCAGTTTCAAGTGCCGACAGGCTGGCGCCCGCTTCGGGCATCACTCGCTGGACGAGCTCCTGAATGTAGGGCAGGCGCGGCCCCAGCTCGGCGTCCCGGCCCTGGAAGAAGTTGTCGAATCGACGACTGACGATCTCGGTGTCCGCGGAGTGGGAAACGAATTCAAAGGGGCCAAGTCCAACCGGGTTCGAACTGAACTCCTGGTCGCCGTTCTCAATGATGTAGTTCATCGGGACGATTGGCATACCGAAGAGTGTTGCGAACTGGAAGGGCAATGCGACGTCGATCGAATTAAGGGTCGCGCGGAGGGTCCGCTCGTCGGTTACTTCGAGCTGGTCAATGGACGCGAAGTTGCTCGCGTGCCCCGACTGGTAGTCAGGATTGTAGTCGGCGCGTCCCAGGGTGCGTTCAATATTGAAGGCGAGAACCTCGGCGTTGAACGGCTCACCATTCGTGAACTCGATACCTTCCCGGGTTGTGAACGTCAGCTCGGTGTCGTCGGTCCACTCCCAGTCGGCAGCGAATCCAACAATCTCGTTCGTCTCAGGATGGATGGTGAGCGCCGGCGAGAAATGTGTTTCATAGTTGGGCCAGTTGCCGCCACCGGTGCCGGAGACAGACTGCGGGTCCAGGTCGCCGACGTCTGACGCGATGGTCGCGCGAAGCGTCGCGTTCTCTTCAAAGTCGCCGTTTTCGCCGTTGGCACCATTCGCGTCGTCGCCATTCCCGGGGGCGGCGCCGTTCGTGTCGTCGTCGTCATTGCCGCAGCCGACGAGCGAGATGCCGGCGACACCTACACCGGCGGCGCTTGCGGTGCCGAGCAGGCGGCGCCGTGACAGGCGCTGTTTGCGCCAGTAATTCTGCCAGTAGTTTGAAGTCATGTGCTCCCCTCCTTCAGGTCTCGTTGAACAGCTCCGTGGGCATGAAGCCCCAGGGTGTTTCTGGTCGAGTTTATACTGAGGAGTGTAGACCCGAGACATTGGTCGTGCAAATCTGGGTCAGACGGTTTCCCCTGCTGGATCCAAATTGCCGCCGGAAACCATGAAAGGTGAACCCGAAGGCAGGCCACGGTGCCCAAGAGGCGGAAATGGACCCCGATGCAACGGTGGGTAAACCGTGTCACCATATCGCCTCAACGTGACGTATCCGTCGGAGAAACAGGAGAGGACGCAGCAGCTAACCATGGCCCAAAACGACGAGCGCGACGCTTCAGCACCCGGACAGAGGTCTGGGAACACGCCAGAGCGGGTTTCGGGGACGCGTCGGCGCAGCAAGCGGTCTGACCAGACCAAAGAGCAGATTATGGAAGCTGCGGCCCGCGTCTTTGCTGATTACGGGTACGATTCGGCGTCGCTGGACAGCATTGCGGCCAATGCCGGGATGACGAAGGGGACGCTCTACTACCACTTCGATTCGAAGGAAGCGATCTACTCGGCTGTGCTGGTGCGCTTCCTGGGTGAGTCCCACGACCGGATCGTCGAGATCGCGCAGGAAGACCGGCCTATGGCCGAGATTGTGGAAGCGATCATCGACGACCAGCTGGATGACACGCTGCGGCCGGAAAAGCGGTACATCCACTACCAGGAGATGCTGCGCGTTAACGATGAGACGCGGCTGATTGTGCGTGAAGCACAGCGCCGGTACGAATGGGCACTCGCGGATATCCTGGAAAGAGGGCAGAAGACCGGGGTCGTAACCGACGGCGACCCGCGGCTGCTTGCGCTCATCCTCATCGGCACTATTGGCCGGACGGCACGGTGGTACCGCCCCGAAGGGCGCATCCCGGTAGATGAGTACCGGGAGACGATGAAACGGCTCCTGCTCCACGGCTACCTGACGGACAGGGCGCGGAACTCGTAGGGAGCGACAAGTCCCGCTGGCACTGCCCCAGGCTTAACGCTGGGCGATGCCATTTGGCGGGCAACTGTGGTACCCCTGTTCCATGGTCTACATGCGACCGCTGCCTCAGCCGTCCCGGGCCCTCGCGTGAGGGGGCCACTGTCCGCGCTCCTGGTGCTTGGCGCGATTCTCTCGGTCCCGCTGGTTATCGCCGCGGCCTGGGTACAGTTGGTCCTGCTGGATTCGGACGCGTTCGCCGACATGACGGACGATATGCTCGCGCGGGAAGAGGTCCGCATGGCCCTGCGGGAGGAGATTGCGAACGAGGTGCAGGCGCGAATCCCGGAAGCGCGGCAACCAGGCGCGCGCTTCGTTATTACCCGGGCCGCGGAGACGGCACTGGATACAGGGACGTTCCGGGCGGTCTTCCGGGAGGCTGTGCGGTCGTCGCACGACCAGCTTGCGCGGGGTGAGCCGCAGCTCACGCTGCAGTTGGGCGATGTCCTCCCAATCGTCATCGATCAGCTTCCCGCGGGAGTGCCGGGCCTCGAAAGCGCGCTCGCGGGCCGGTCTTTGCCCATCCAGGTGACGCTGGTGGAACGTGACAACCGTCCCGAGTTGTGGGCGGCGTTCGAGCTGGTGCGCGACGGGTCCGTCATCGTGCTCATCGGCGCGGTCGTGCTTGCGGCTGTGGCGGTGGGGTTTGCGCGGGACCGGGGCCAGGCGCTTGCGTTCACCGGGTTCGGCGGCGCCGCGATGGCCGTGGGTACCGTTCTGTTCGTCCCGTATGCGTCGCGGCCGGTCACTGCGGGGCAGGAGCAGGTGTTGCGGTCGGGTGTCGACGCGGCGTGGGAGGTGCTCGCGAGCACAGCGCAGATCATCGGTTTGAGCATGGCCGGCGCGCTGGCGGCCGCTGGCATAGCAGGTGTGCTCATCTTCCTCGCGACGCGGCCGAGGGGCAAACGTGCGCACCGGCGGCGTTCCGCCCGGCCTGCACGTGCGCGGTAACGCGGTATGCGCGGCGATTTCACCTGTGCCGACGCGTCTTTAGGCGGGTGTTATGCGCTGCGCCGCACGCTGGCCGGGCGAGGTGAGCTTATGAGTCACGATGAACCGGCGACGGCCGGAGGAGCAGCGCGCGTCCCACCAGAGGGAATTGAAGGACGCGCAGTTTACGCGAACGACGGACGATATCTTGGCCGCGGTGATGTGTTGGACGGGGCATGGTTCAAGGTCGACGCGCCCCAGGCGCAAGATTACTGGCTGCCGATGAGCAGCATCCGGGCGGTTGTGCACGGGCAGGTGCTCTTGCACGAGGATACCGCCACTGTGAGGAAGATACGGCGTTACGAAACGCCGCAGGCGGCCGAGGAGCGCTTCGAACGGGAAGATATGTGGATCGAAGAAGAGATGGGCATGGACGACGCAGGTGTGGGTCCCGGCGATGAAGACGTCGATGACGTGATGTCCCGGTAGCAGCCTGTGGGTGGCCGGATCTGACGCAGGGAGGGGCTTTCGCCTATAGTCCGCCTGTGACGCACGAGACCACAGATTTCAACGATTACCTTTCGCCACGGCGCGTCGACCGGGATGGGAAGCGGGTGGAGCCATCGGAAGCGCTCGCGGCTATCCCGGATGGCAGCCGTGTCTTCATCGCGTCGGGCTGCGGCACTCCGCTGCAGCTTGTAGAGGAAGTTGCCAGTGCTCGCGGCAATTGGGACGACCTGGAAGTGGTCGCGGGGCAAGTCCTGGCTCCGCTGGCCATCACGGAATACGCCGGGGAGCCGTTCCGGCTTGTGAGCATCCAGCCGAGCGAGCATATGCCTGCCCGGAGCAACGGTGGCCCTGCAGACCCTGTACCGGCTCGATATTCGGACACGGCGACGTTGTTCCGGCCGGGCGGACCGTTGCCGGTGGATGTGGCAATCGTGCAGGTGAGCCCATCGGGCCCGGGCGGGCGGCTGAGCCTGGGGTTGTCGGTGGGTTCGGCCATCGATGTGGTCCGGACGGCGCGGCTGGTGATCGCGCAGGTCAACCCCCAGATGCCGTATACATTCGGCGCCGGGGAACTCGAACGCACCGAAATCGACTACCTGGTGGAAATGGACGGACCACTGGTCGAACTGGCGCGGCCGCCCGTAAGCGAGGAATCGCGGGCGATTGCCGCGCACGCGGTGGAGGAGGTACCCGATGAGGCCACGCTCCAGTTCGGCATCGGCGCGGTCCCGGAGGCGCTGATGAGCATGCTGACGGACCGCCGGGACCTGGGTATCCATTCGGGGATGATCGGCGAGGGGATGATCCAGATGGTGGAGTCGGGCGCCGTGACGAATGCCAGGAAGACGATGGACCAGGGTGTCATCGTCGCTGGCGAGGTGCTCGGCGGGCGCACCCTGTTCGACTGGGTGCACGAGAATCCACTGGTGCGCATGGCGCCCGCGGCATATACGCACGGGGCAACGGTGATCCCGCGCTGCCACCGGTTCGTCTCGATCCAGTCGGCGCTCCAGGTCGCGCTCGACGGGACGATCAACGCGGAATCGCTGGGTGAGCGGCAGGTCGCAGGGACGGGCGGGCAGCCCGACTACGCGGCCGGCGCTGCCGCGACCGCGGACGGGATCGCGATCCATGCGATGCCAGCGACAGCGGCGCGTGGCAAGGCTTCGCGAATTGTGCCACAGCTCGACGCCGGCGCTATTGTGACGACGCCGCGGTACCTTGCCGACCGCATCGTCACCGAATTCGGTGTCGCGCGCCTCCGCGGGCAGCCGCTGAGCCTGCGTGCTAAGCGCCTCCGGGCCATCGCACACCCCGACTTCCGCAGCGAACTCGCCAGCTCACCCTAGCGAGCCGGGCGGTCAGTACCCGGCGCGAGGCGAGCGAGGTGGTCCCTCGCACGCCTCGCTGCCCTCGTTGCAGGGGGCTCACCGGGCAACGACGTCGACGCTGACCGGTACGCCGTGTGTCACCATGTCGTACACGGCAGAGCGGGCCTGCGCGCGGTCGATCACTTCCCGGACCTTCTCGGGCGGGGCGTCGGCTTTGACCGTGAAGGTGACCTTGATGTCCGTGAACCCATTACGGACTTCGTCGGAGAGGCCGAGTGCGCCCCGGACATCCATGTTTCCCTCGAGCGTGGACTCCACCGATTCGAGGTGCACCCCGCGGGCGGCGGCGATATAGACGATGGATGTCGTGAGGCACGCCGCGAGGGCGTGCAACAGGTATTCGGCCGGGTTTGGCCCCGTATCGGTGCCAAGGAGGATCGCGGGCTCACCGGCATCGACGGTGAACTCGGAGGCCCGGGACTCGTCTTCCTGGCCGGCGGCGTAGAAGTCTTTGATGGTGCTGCGGTTATGCGCGCCATCGATCCATTTGTTGCGGGCACGGAACTGGAAGCTCGCGATCGAGGGTGTCTCGTTGATGGCGTCAAGCGTCCCGAACATCTGCTCTGTATCAATACCATTCAGGTACCTTGGTTTCTCGTGTGTTTGCGTCATGTCATTACTCCTGTGTGTTTTCGTCGACCATGTTCCTGGTGACAAATGAAGCGTACCCCGCGCACTATCGCCGAGCCTGAAGCTTTTGTGGAGAACGCCTGAAGAGTTACTGGAGAAGAGGACGTTGTGCGACCGGTAATAGAATGCCCGCGCCTGGGGCGCGGGTACCAGTCAGCCGCACAAGCGGGCATTGCATCACAGGTTCTCCGGGGGCGTACCCAGGGCCAGTCCTCCGAGGTAGTCGTAGGCGACGTGCTCGCCGAGCGGGTGCATAAAGCCGCCCGCGCGAACATCCCGCCAGTAGCGAGCAAGCGGATGCTTGTTCATGTAGGCAGCGCCGCCGGACATGGTCATCGCACGGTCGACGATGCTGATGGCGGTCCTGTTCACGAACGCCTTGGCGCGC
Source organism: Dehalococcoidia bacterium (assembly GCA_007118095.1). Classification (GTDB taxonomy): domain Bacteria; phylum Chloroflexota; class Dehalococcoidia; order Tepidiformales; family Tepidiformaceae; genus SLAK01. The sequence goes on along the minus strand of SKSF01000119.1, from coordinate 14,363 downwards.
TGAGCCTCGCCAAAGACGCGGTGTGCTGATTCGAGGTCGCCGTATCCCGCGGGGAAACGGGCGTAGTGTTCGTCGATAGTTTGCAGCGCACGACTGAAGATGGCGCGAGCCGCGGAGAGTTCGATGGCACTTTCCGCAGCGAGGCAGGTGAACGTGCTCCGCATGGCGTCGTCGCCCATGCGAGCCCGTTTTCCCTGGACACTTTCGACGCCTGCCTGGAAGGCTGCTTCGGCCACGCCGAGCGAACCGGCAGCGTGCGCTGGTCCCGAGGTGAAGGAGTTTTCGAGGTATTCGGCGGTTATGGTCCCCGCGAGCACGCCCCGCCCCGGTCCCTTTCCATTGAGAGGCACGTCCTTGAATGTGACGGTGACACTGCCGGAGGAACGCATGCCCAGGGCGTCCCAGTCATCGTGCACGGTGACGCCGGGCGCGTTCCTGTCGATGACGGTGAAGGCATACCGGTCGACGCCGTTGTCGTCCTTGTAGTTGACCGCCGTCGAGAAATGGGTAGCGGCGGGGGCCATGCTGCAGATGATCTTCCGCCCGTTAACGACCCAGCCAGATCCGGTGGGTGTTGCAGTGGTGGATTGCAGAAGCAGGCGCTGGTCGGGTTCGCTGACAGCAGCGGCAATAATAGAGCGCGTATGTACGAGTTCGGCCATCGTCTGCTCAATGGCTGCCATGCGCCGGCCGTCCTCGCGGCTTCGGGCGATGTCCCACTGGCGCACGTAGGTGAGCATGGCGATGAGATGCATGTTCATGCCCAGGGTGATGCCGGCGTCGCCCCGGGCCATGCGGCTCGAGGCGACGAGAACATCGTGGACGGAATCAACACCCCAGCCGCCGCACGCGACTGGCAGGGGTGCATAGAGGTAGCCGCAGGCGGCCATGGCTTCGATGTTTTCCGCGGGAAAGCGTCCCTCGCGGTCATTGGTGGCGGCGGAGCCTTCGAATGAGCGAGCGAGGTACTCCGCCGCTTCGACCATTTTCCGGCCCGGTAGTGTGAGCGGGGCAATTTCGTTTTCCACAGGTCCTGTCCTTCGCATCTGGGTCGTGTCTCTCACGACGCGGGCCTGAAGTGGATGGTGCGTCCCGGGCGGGCGCGACCGAGGACAGCTGAGACGGGCCCACAGGTCGAGCAATTGAGGATGGCAACGCGGCGCATGCCGCCGGGAACTGAACCGAATCGAGGTGCGGCCTGGATGGTGGATTTGCAGCGGGGGCACGTGAGCATTTCGATTCCTCCTGGCTAGGCGGCAAGGCCGGTGGCGATGATGAGCGCGGTCGCGACGTCGGACGCCCCGAAAAAGGTGTAGGCATCGAAATGGCGACTGCACTTGCGGCACGACATGATTGCGCTGATGCGCGGGCGGGACCGGGAACCGTCGTTTTGCGGGCCGACCAGGGAGGTGGAATGGCAGTGGGGACAAATCATGGCAGAACTCCTCTGGAACCGGGAATCGGCGCTGCTCCCGTATCCTCTTTTTGTTTGGTCTTCGCTCCTGGAACCTGTTCGTGGTCCCAACCGCCGACAACACAACCGTAAGCTGAATCAAGGACGGAACCTTGGAGTCCTGCTAAAGCCGATGTGAAGGGTGGATAGAGACATTGTGTAGACCGGGCGCTAAACTTGAATCCGCATTCCCGGGTTGACGCTGACGCAGTGTTATGGGCGCCCGCGGGGCTGCGAGCCGGGCGCCGCGGAGCAGCGAGATGATTTACCGGTTCGACGAATACGAGGTAGACACACGGCTCTTTGAGATCCGCGCACGAGGCGTCCCGTGCCCCGTGGAACCGCAGGTCTACGAGGTCCTGGCCTACCTCCTAGCGCACCATGACCGACTGGTCACCAAGGAAGAGTTGCTCGACCACGTGTGGCCGGAGCGCTACATCACGGAAGCAGCACTGAACAGCCGCATGATGGCTGCGCGCAAAGTGCTGGGCGACAACGGGCGAGCGCAGCGCTACATCAAGACCGTGCATGGCCGGGGGTACCGTTTCGTTGGGGACGTATCCACCCGGGAGGCGCCGGCCATGGCGAGTGGCAAGGCGAAGGACACCGGCGGCGCCATGACGCGGCTACCCGACGGCCTCGCGACGCTGTCCCCGGAAGCGCCCGGTATTGTGACCGGGCGTACAGGAGAGCACCAGCGACTCGTGGAGCTGTACCGCGAGGCGGTGCATGGGACCCCAAAAATCGTATTTGTAAGCGGCGAGCCGGGCATCGGAAAGACCACACTCGTGCGAACGTTCCTGTCCACCATCACAGCTGAGGATGAGGTGATGGTGGCCTGTGGCCAATGCATCGACTACCGGGGGACCGCCGAAGCCTACATGCCGGTGCTGGAGGCGTTCGGGGCACTGGCGCGACAGGGAGGAAAGCCAGTTATTGACCTCCTGGCTCAGCGCGCCCCGAGCTGGCTTCGACAACTCCCCTGGCTGGTTTCCGCCGAGGAGCTGGAACGGCTCAACGCACAAACGGCAGGGGCAACGCCGGAGCGCATGCTGCGCGAAATGCTGGAGCTTCTTGATGGGCTCGTTGTGAGGGCCCCACTCATCCTGGTGCTGGAGGATGTGCACTGGTCCGATAACGCGACGGTCGACCTCATCGATGCGATTGCGCGGCGTGAGGCCGGAGCGGGACTGATGGTCATCGTCACATGCCGGCCTGCGGACGCCGCGACGCGGCACCATCCCCTCACGGGGCTGCACCGTGACCTGTGCGGCCGGGGTTACGCATCCGACATCGCGCTTTCGCGCCTCGACGAGGACGCGATTGCGGCCTATGTCCAGGAGCGGTTTCCCGGCTGCCCATGTCCCCCGGCCCTGACCGATGCATTGCTGCGACGGACACAGGGAAACCCTCTATTCATGGAGCGTGTTCTTGACCACTGGCTCGCAACCGGGGCAATCGCGCACGTGGACGGCGCGTGGACCATCCCCGCGCCATCCGCCGACCTTACGGCAGGCTTGCCGGACAGCCTCCGCGACGTGATTGAACTCCAGCTCGACGCTGTAGACGAGGAGGAGCGTGAGCTGCTGGCAATCGCGAGCACGGCGGGGCTGGAGTTCCCCGCACTCGCTGTTGCAGCAGGAAGCCACTTGGCCGAGGAGGATGTTGAAACGAAGCTCGCCACGCTGGCGAGGCGTCACGCGATTTTGGAAGAACGCGGCGAGGAGGAATTCCCGGACGGGACGATATGTTCCCGGTTCGCGTTTGGCCACGAGCTCTACCGGGAAGTGCTCTACGACGCGATACCCGCGGGACGCCAGGCGCGGATTCACCGTGCCATCGGCGACCGATTGTCCGACGCGTACGGAGCGGCGGCACCAGCCCATGCGGCCGAACTGGCAATGCACTTTCTGCGGGGGAGGTCAGCGGGGCGCGCTTGCGAACAGCTCGGGCACGCCGCCTCCCAGGCGCTCGTCCGGGGCGCGCCCCGTGAGGCAATAGTCCACCTGAGCCGGGCCCTTGACCTCATTCATCAGACCCCCGGCGTGGGCGGAGATGCCCTGGAGCTGGGACTCCGGACACTTGTCCCTTCCGCCATCATTGCAACACAGGGCTTTGCTGCGCCGGGGCTAGAGGCCGCTTACGAGGAGGCACTGGTGCTCGCGAAGCAGCTGGGCGACGAAACAACGCGACTGAGCCTCGCGTACTCACTGGCGGCGGTCCTCGAATACCGGGGACAGCACAAGCAAGCATACGACGTGCTGAGCCGCGCTTCGGCCGATACTGGCGACGGCGAACGACTGGCGGTCGAGTACCATGCGCTCCTGTCGTGCACGCATTTTCACCGGAGCAGCTTTGCGCAAAGCGTGGACCATGGCGACTCGGGACTGGCGCTGGACGCCAGCACGAGGGCCGATCCGCGATATGCGGCGCTCGGGGAAGACCCGGGGGTCGGATGCCACGAGTGGTCATCGCTCGCGCTCTGGTTCCTGGGTTACCCGGACCGGTCACTCGACCGGGCACGGGCCGCGGTCCGGCTCGCGAGTGCGCCGGAGCGCGCGTACAGCCTGGCTTCGGCGAATACGCACCTGGCGCGAGTACACCAGCTCCGGCGTGAGCCCCGGCAGGCCCGTGAGGTCGCCGCGCGCACAGCGCTGCTCGCGCAGGAGTTCGGCGTGGTCTACCACGCAGCAGTGGCGTTTATCCTCCAGGGGTGGAGCGAATGCATGCTGGGTATCCCGGGCGGATTCGAACGCCTGGAGGAGGGTATGCAGCGGCATACGGAGCAAGGTGCAGAGCTCGATCGGCCGTACTTCCTCGCGCTCCAGGCCGAGGCCCTGCTGTCGGCCGGGCAGCCCGCGGAGGCACTCGCGCGGCTGGACGAGGCGCTCCGATGGCTACCGGGCGGCGAAACGTACTATTACCACGAAGCCGAAATCCACCGCCTCAGCGGGGAGTGCGCACTGGCCGCCGACAAGGCGGACCTCCGGGGAGTGCGCCAAGCGCTCGAGACAGCGATTGCAATCGCGCGCGAGCAGGGGGCGCTGTCCCTGGTACTCCGGGCTGCGATGAGCCTTGTCCGCCTTGAGGAACACGAGGGCGCAGGGGGCCCCGCCCGGGAAACCCTTGAAGCAGTGCTGGCCTCGTTCGACGAAGGCTTCGACACAGCAGACCTGGTCGACGCTCGCACGCTCCTGGCGATCGCACCGTGAGCTGTCAGGCGCCGGTAGTACGTGAGCGTTAGCCGGTATTCTCGGCACGTTCTTCGGCGGCGCGGTCGCGCCCGCAGAGCGCAATGAGCTCCTCGTGGAATTCGAACCAGACGGTGTGGTAGCTGTCCTTGAGGGGCGCTGCAAGCATCGACGTGTCGCCATCGCGCATAGCCTGCAACGCCTGTTCGAAACGCGCGGGGTAAGTGGCGAGCCTGCTGGCGACATCCGCAGATGCTGAGAGCACTTCGGCGAAGTCGCGGTGGAGGCGTTCGGCTTCGGCGAGCAAGGCAGTCCAGGCTGCATCGTCCTGCGCATCGGAAGAGGTTTGCTGCCAGGCGGTCACCAGTTGCTTGAACCGGTGGTTGAGGGGGAGGAAGCGCTCGTAGATGCCGTCCAGTGTCGCGGTGTCGATTGCCGCGCGTTCGGCCGCGAGCTGCTCTTCGACCCAGGTACGCCCTCCGGGCAAGAGCATAGCGCCGCGGGGCGTGTTCCGGAACATGCTTTCGTTTTCCGCCAACGCCTCCTCAACGGTGGCGACGGGGGTTTGAAGGGCGGCGGCAACTCGCTCGGCATCGCAGAGGCCCTTGAGCTGCACCGTGCGGGCAATTTCGTAAAGCGATGCGGACCGCGCTCCGACCGGGGCGCTGCTGGTGGCTGGTGTCTCCGGACCTGGTTCACGGCCAAGTTCGGCTGCCCATTCGCGGAGTTTGTTGACCTCGGGGTACTCGGTCGCGTCGTGCTGTTGCTGGTCGCCAAGGAACAGCGCCCCGGTGGTCCCGTCTACGGTGACGGTTTCGCCGGCGGCGATAGCGGTACCGCCAATATGGAGGCCGGCATGGTCGATGGTCGCCCCCTGGAGGCTCGTGACGGCCGGGATGGACCAGCTCCGCGCCACGACGGCGGCGTGAGAGGCAACGCCGCCGAGCAGGGTCACGATACCCGCGGCGCCCACCATGCCATGAACATCGGCGGGAGAGGTTTGTTCGCGGGCCAGGACAACGGAGGTTCCATCGTCGGCAAGCTGTGCGGCCTGTTCCGGGTCGAAGGTGAGTACCCCGGCGCCAACGCCGGGTGACGCGGGCAACCCGTGGGCGAGCGGTTCCGCGGCAGGGTTGACCGTGCCCGAGGTCGCCAGCTCGTGAAGGACGGATTGGCCGACACGGGAGACTGCTTCTTCGCGAGTCAGGGGGAAAGCCGGGTCTTCGGCCATGTGCACAGCGATGCGGGCGGCGGCCAGGGGGCTGCGCCTGCCCGGGCGTGTCTGCAGGACATAGAGCTGGCCTTCGCTGACCGTGAATTCGACATCGCACATGTCGCGGTAGTGGCGTTCCAGGCGGGCCAGGGTCTCGCGCAGTTCCTGGTAAACGGCCGGGAGCTGTTCGTGGAGGAGGGCAAGGCCGCGCACGGCGTGGGTCCCCGCCACGACGTCTTCACCCTGGGCCCGGGGAAGGTAGTCACCGTACGGTTCCGGGTCACCGGTGGCGGGGTCGCGGGTGAAGGCGACGCCGGTCCCGGACTGGTCGTCCATATTCCCGAAGACCATGGCCTGGACGGTGACCGCGGTGCCCAGGTCTTCGGAGATGCCCTCGCGCTGGCGGAAGACCCGCGCACGCTCGGCGTTCCACGAGCGGAACACGGCCTCGATGGCGCCCTTGAGCTGGTCGCGCGGGTCGCGCGGGATGCCGCCATAGGGACGCGCAAGTTCCCGCACGCGGTCGGCCGCCGCATTGAGTGCGCCGGCATCGGGTCCGGGGTGCCGAACGCCGGCGAGCTCGTCCGCGGCGATGCCGAGGACGATGCTTGCATACATGGTGTTGAACCGGAGCCAGGTGTCGGCGGCGAAGACGGGACTGCCGGTGGTTTCGGCGAGCCGGTCGCGGATTTCCGGGGTGATGCCGACGTTGAGGAGGGTGTCCATCATGCCGGGCATCGAAACGGGCGCGCCGGAGCGGACGGAGACGAGCAGGGGGCGCGCGGGGTCACCGAACCCGCGGCCGAGCTGCTCGCCAATATGGTCCAGGTAATGGTCGATGCGCGCATCGAGCCCGGACGGCCAGCCAGAGCGGAGGTATTCGCGGCAAACGTCCGTCGTGATGGCGAAGCCCGGCGGCACGGAGAGCTGCATGTCGCGGGTCATTTCAATGAGGCCCGCGGCCTTACCGCCCAGGAGTGCGCGCAGGTCGATGTCCGCTCCAATCGGTTCGTCGAAGGCAACAAGATCTCGTGTCACCGGCATACCTCCATGCTGGCGAGGATGAAACAGGTTGGCGCCACTTCGATTATGGTACGTCGCGTAATCAGGGTACCGAGACGACCGTCACGACACCGGTATCGCCATTGACCTCGATGGTTGCGCCGTCGGGGATGCGGTAGCTTGCGTCGGTGACCGACACGACGCAGGGAATGCCCAGTTCGCGGCTGACAATGATGGCGTGACTCATGGTGGCTCCAACGTCGACGACGACGCCCGCCGCGGGGACAAAGAGCGGCGTCCATGCCGGGTCGGTCATGGGAGCGACCAGAATGTCGCCGGGTTCGAGCACGGTGGGGTCGGAGGGGTCGTGGACAACCCGTGCGGTGCCGCGCGCAACGCCGGAGCAGCCGGGCGCGCCCTGGAGCTGCTCACCGGCAGTCACGGCCGCCGACTGGTGGTCAGAGCGCTTCGGCCATGTGGTGTTTGGCGGTGGCGGGCCGTTGATGATGAAGGGCGGCTCGAGCGACAGGAGCCACTCGTAGTGCGCTTTCCGGGCTTCGACCGTTTCGCGGACGTTGGTGAGGTTGCCTGCAACCAGTGCTTCGAGCTCGTCCTCGAAGAGGAAGCAGATGTCCTGGGCTCGATCGACATCGCCACGCTGCACCACGCGGCGGCCGAGCTCGCGCATGGCCATGCGCGACTCCTGGATGACGCGGATGATGTTGGTCTTGGAGCGCTCGCGGCCAGGGACAAAGGTGGCAGCGCTGCGCATGGCTGCGTCGAACTGGCCAAGGGTTCCCGGGTCGCTCTCAAGCATTGCGCGGACTTCTTCGCGGACGCGCTCACGTTCGGCTTCGCGTTCGGCCGTATGCGTGCGGGGAGCATCTTCGTTTGGAGCGAAACGCATGCGGTCGATAGCGGCGAGCGCAATATCGGGCTTGGTCTCCCAGGTTTCGGCCATGATGTCCCACTCGTTCGGGCCGCGGGAGCCGAATTCGCGTAGGAACTCGTCGAGTGCCTCGCAGAAGGAGAGGGCGTCAGATTCGGAGGAGGCGCGGAGGCGTTCATTGAGCCCGGACCCGCCACCGTCGAAGAGCTCTGTGAGCACGGGGGAGTTCCGGACGGTGCGGCTGAGGTCCCACATCGCATAGGAGGGGGCAGCGGAGTCGACACCGCCGAGACCTTCGATGAGGCGCATCGCATATTCGGGATGGCCGATGGCGGTGCAGACGGCCCTGATGATGCCGGGGCCTATTGCTGAGGCGCCGCTCTGGTTGATGTGCTGGTCGAACATGCGGCGGCACACAGGGCGGAGCTCGAGGGCACGCTGCAGGAGCTCACCGTCGCTCAAGCTGGCGAGGTCCGGGCGGCCCTGGCGAATCTCGTGGGCGAGCTGCCGGTCGGCTTCGAGTTCGGACTGGTCCATGTCGCCGAGCACCCATCCGAGCCAACGTTCCATCTGTTGGGTGGTGTGCGGGTTTTCGTGCCAGGGTTCGGGTACATAGGGCGGCACGTCAGGATGGTCGCCGAAGTAGGCGGCGTCGGCATCGGCCGCGGACATACCGGGGGTGCGCTCGGCCCACACGCGGATCCAGGTCGCGCCGAGGTACCCATATCCGCCGAAGACTCCGATGAAGTCGCAGCGCGTGGGGTCGGGGTCGAGCTCGTGGTCCTCAACGCCCAGGCGGTTCACAGCGCAGTCGCGCCAGCCGGCGACGGTGCCACCGTTCCCAAAGACGAGGTCCCAGCCAGCGGGGCTCGGAGGTTCGGGCAGGACCTCGCCGACATTGGCGCGTGTCCAGAAGGGGGTCTTTTCGCGGTAGGGCTGGTCGGGGATCCACCGAACGTCGTTCATCGCGGGTTTCTCCATCGTCGCATTGAAGGAGCAATGCTACTCAGCAAGCGCGGCGAATGCCAACCCGCTGGCAACGTCGCAGACTGTTATGCCGAACGGCAGGTAAAGCGTGCCCACGGCGGGCCACAGGATCGGATAATGCATTGCAGGAACATATCGATGCGCCTGGTCCATGAACCCGCCAATGAACTGCCGAACAAGGGCTATCGCCCGCTGCGCTGGTTGCAGCTCTGCATCCTGGGCGCCGTGATCGGGCTCGTGACGGGCGCCTCGGTGGCGATGTCGTCGGACCCCGGGAACATTGCCCCGTACGAGTACAGCCTGTGGCGCTGGCAAGGCGAAACGATGCCAGGCGCACTGGCGCGCCTCGTGGGGTTCGACTTCCGGCCGTCGCAGGAAGCGTCAGACGAAGAGATCCTGCAGCAATATTTCTCCTACACGACGGAGCTCCGCAACGAAGTCAACCGGGAAGAACCTGACCTGCAACGGCTTGCGGAAATCAGGAGCGGGCGGGCGTCATACGAGCTCCAGGTGGAGCACATCATCCGGAATCACGTGACCGAGGCCATCGAGACCGCGGGCGTCCAGGAGCGCCTGCCGTTCTTCAATGATGTTGCGCTGACCTGGCCGCCCGTGGAATTCCGTCTGACGCGGCCGCCGCATGTCCTGGTGATCTCGCCGCGCGACCAGATAATGCGGATGAGCGTGCACCTGTTACGGCACGACCTCACGGTGTCGCAAATTACGGAGATCGAACAGCAGTACGAGCAGCGGGGTGACGTCGTCGCACACGTGGTGTCCATCGGCGGAATGGCGGCCTACCCGGCCATGGTGCGCTCGGACCGGAACTACTGGTCGATCGTGGAGACGGCCGCCCACGAATGGGTGCACCACTACCTGGCGTTTTATCCACTGGGACAGAAATGGGACACGCGGCACGCGATTACGCTGAACGAGACAGTGGCGACCATCGCCGGGCGTGCCATCGCCGAGATTGTGCATGAGCAGTACCCGATGGAGTTCCCCGCTGGAAGCGACGGGAGCTGGCTGACGCGCCCGGAGGCCGAGATCAACTATCACGAGGAGATGATGCAGCTCCGCATGACGGTAGACGAACTCCTGGGGCAGGGGCACGTCGAGGAAGCAGAGCGCGTGATGGAGGCGACCCGGCTGTACCTGCTCGAGCACGGTGTCCGCATCCGAAAGATCGACCAGGCCTATTTCGCATTCCGCGGAGCGTACGCCGCATCGCCGTCGGCCACGGACCCGATCGGCCCGAAGGTGGAGCGGGTGTGGGAGCTGAGCGGGGACGTCGAGACATTCCTGGTGCGCATGCGCGATATCACAAGCGTGGCCGAGCTGGACGCTTTGCTGCGGCGGCTGGAAGCGATTCAAGAAGCGTAGGCGTAGCGGCCACGGGTGGCCATGCGGTGACAACCCGCGGCCCGGGGTGCGATGTGAGCAACGGTGCGTCACGAAATGTCGCGGTCGCCCCGGATGATGGCGTCCCCGCCAGGAAGCGGGGAAACCACTCGGGGAGTATGCATTGTGAACCTTCGAACCCAGCGGCTGATTGCGCTGGCCGCCGCCGGCATCTTCACCGGGGTCCTTGTGGCAGCGTGCGGCAACGGCGAGCCACCTGAACCCACCGCAACCCCTACACCGGAGCACGTCACGGTCGAAGGTGTCTTCGCGCTTGCAAGCGACCGCGTCACTCCTTCCTGCCGTGGCGAGGGCGGGTACAGCGACATCACGCCGGGCACTGAAGTGCTACTGACCTCGGGCACAGGGGACATCCTCGACGTAACGCGCCTGGGCGATGCGGCTGAGCCGGAGTACCTGGGCTCCAGTGGCTGCGTCTACACGTTCGAGCTGAGTGTCCCCCGGGGGCACGAATACTACACGGTGGAGGTTGGAAGCCGCGGGAGCTTCACCTACACGTTCGAGGAAATTACCGATGAGGGTACGCTCATGTATTCGATGGGAAGCTAGAACGAGCGGGACCGCGTTGCAGGTGACACGCAAACGTAATGGAAGTGCCCTGTTTGCGACTAAAAGGACGGCGCTCGCCTGTTGTGATGATCCTGCGCAGTGCGGGCGCAGCTCGCGCTGTTCCTGGAGGAGAATTATGGCAGAGCGTGGCCTTGAAGCGATCGATGAAACGGTCCAGCAGACGCACATCTGGTTGAACGAAATCACCGAGCAGTTCCACGGGACCAAGCACCAGTCGCTGCAGATCCTGCGTTCGTTCCTCCATACGGTCCGCGACCACCTCCCGGTGGATGAGTCAGCGCAGTTCGCGTCGCAAGTACCGCTGCTGATCCGGGGTATGTACTACGAGGGGTGGGACCCTTCGAAGCACGCGCAGCATGAGCGGACGGCAGAGGAGTTCGTCCAGCGATTCCTGGCGGGGACGACCCTCCGAGAGATGGATGCGCGGGATGCGATAAAGGCTGCGGCGCACGTCGTGGAGAAGCACGTGACCAGGGGCGAAGTGGAGGACGTGTACCAGTCCCTGCCGAAGCAGGTGCGCCAACTGTGGGGCTGAGCTGCCGGCCTCAGCCCTCCCGCGGTTTCCGGTAGGCATTCTTCACGAGGATCTTGCCCTCCCGGAGTGTGAAGACGTCGCACCCGATCATCTCGACCCGGTCCCCACCGGACCCGTCGGCGGTGAAAATCCACTCGGTCACCGCGCGATCACCGCTCACAAAGTGCACTTCCTCGGACCACTGCGCCCCGGGGAAGCGCGCGAAAAACGCTTCGACACCCTGCCGGATCGCATCGTGTCCCTGGAAACGGGTACCTTCGCCCGTGATGAGCACGCCATCCGGGTGGAAGCAGCGGAGGATGCCGTCGATATCGTGACGGTTCCACGCATCAAACATTTCCTGAAGCAGGGTGATGGGGGAATCTTCTGTCTGCGGCGTCGTCATCGTCCACCTCCCGAGGGCTCCACAGGCTCGAGAAGAGTCTCGAAGAGTCGGGGCCGAATTTGTGATGGCCCACCCTATGTTTGCCGCGATCAGGGCGTCAAGCGACTGGAGCATTTGACTGTCGCTTCGTCCTGCTTATCACGCCATTTATCAGCCTTTTCGAACGTGGCATGTTCGGGTAGCGTGCGGGGCTACCAACCGGGCGAACCCCGGGGAGCGAGGTACGCCATGCACGTCACTAATCCGGAGCTGGAACTGCGAGATGGTGTCCTGAGCGGCGGGTTACGCGAGTCGGTCAACACGTCGGCCCAGTCCCAGGGCAGCATCCATGACGATGCGACAGCGACAAAGCTGGGCCTGCGCGGGGGGACGGTGGCCGGCTCTATTCATATGGACCTGTTCACGCCCCACGGGCTGGAGCTCTTCGGCCAGCGGTGGTTTGAGGACGGGGCACTTTCGCTGAAGTTCCTGAACGCGACCACCGACCGCGAACCGGTACAGGCACATGTCCGCGTCCCGGCGGAGGGGGCAGAAGGGCGGCAGCTCGAGGCATGGGTGCTTCGTGACGACGGGATGCAGGTGGCCGCGGGAACGATGTGCGCGGGTGAGGTCGCGGACCTAACGGCACTGCACGCGGTCGAACTCGTGCGGTTCGCGCCGGGTGAGCTGCGGATCCTCGCTAACCTGTACGAAGGGTTCTTGATCCCGGAGCGGGAAGCGGTCCACACAACGGAAGCACACGAGCGGCGGCTCGAGGTCATCACGGAACCGCACCCATGGTTCCAGCATGATTCACCGTGGGGCAAGCGGGTTGTCACGCCGGCAGGGATGGTGCAGCTCCTGTACCAGCAGCCGGCGGCGGCGCTCCGGCAGACCCTGCAAAACGACTCGGTGGGGCTCTTTGGCGCCATCGAAGTGCGCATGAAGGCTGGGCCGGCATTTGTTGATGAGCCCTACACCGTGGACGGGCAGGTGGTGGCCATTGGCGACAGTCCGAAGACGGAGTTTTTCTGGTACGACACGTCGCTCAAGGACCAAAACCAGCGCGAGATCGCTACGATGCGCATGCAACTCCGCTTCATGAAGGCGAGTTCGGCGCTGTATGCGGAGGAAACGTAGGCGCGCACGGCCGCGCACAGGACAAGGAGGACACCGTGGATTTTCGTGACACACTGGAGGAGCAAGCATTCCGTGATCGAGTGCGCTCGTTCATCGACCAGAAGCTGCCATCGAACCTGGTAGGGGCGGAGGAAGAGGACCCGGGCCGCGAACAGGCCATCAAGGAATGGCGGGCGGCCCTTGGCGAAGCGGGCTGGATCGCGCCGCACTGGCCGTCGGAGTACGGCGGGGGCGGCCTGTCTGTTTCGGAGCAGTTCGTTTTCAACGAGGAGATGGCGGAAGCACGCGTGCCCGACGTTGGCGGGATGGGCGTGAATATGATCGGGCCGATCGTCATCCGCTTCGGCACGGAAGAGCAGCGCAAGGAGCACCTCCCGGGAATCACGAGCGGTGAAAACATCTGGTGCCAGGGCTATTCCGAGCCGGGGTCGGGTTCCGACCTTGCTTCGCTGCAAACGCGAGCGGTGCGCGACGGCGACGATTACGTCATCAACGGGCAGAAGATATGGACGTCAGGCGCGCACCGGGCCGACCGGATGTTCATGCTTGCGCGCACGGACCCGGATGCGCCGAAGCACCGGGGCATCTCGATGTTCCTGCTCGATATGAAGTCGCCGGGCATCACGGTCCAGCCGCTGATCACGATGGCCGGGGATCATGTGTTCAACGAGGTGTTCTTCGAGGATGTTCGCGTCCCGGCGGAGAACCTGATCGGGGACGAGAACCGTGGCTGGTATGTGGGGGCAGCGCTGCTCGACTTCGAGCGGAGCAACATTTCGCGGATGATTGCGCTGCGCCACATGGTGGACGACCTGGTGACGACCGCGCAGGCGTCGGGAATCGAGATGACACCGGCGATGCGGGCCGAGGTCGCGGAGCGGGCCATCGAGGCGTCGGTCGGGCGGCTGATTTCGTACCGGGTGATCAGCATCCAGAAGCGCGGGGGCATCCCGAACTATGAGGCGTCGATGAACAAGCTCTACCGTTCGGAAGTGCACCAGCGTATTGCGCAGACGGGCGTGAAGCTGCTGGGGATGTACGGCGAGCTCTATCGTGGATCGCCGCACGCGCCAAAGAACGGGTCGCTCGCGCACCAGTACCTGTCGACGGTCTCGGCGACGATTGCGGCGGGGACGAGCGAAGTGAACCGGAACGTGATTGCGACGCGGGGCCTGGGGCTGCCGCGCGCGTAGGGACAGACCGCACGATGGCGGCGGGCGAAGTCCCGCCGCCATCGTGGCGCCGGCCAGGTGCGCTAACGCCGCTGGCCGACGGTCACCAGGTATTCGAAGGGGATGGAGAGGCCGAGGCCGGTGCGGAATTGCTCGCACCAACCCGAAAAGCTCCGAGCGAACTCGTTGCGCTGTGTCTCATCGAGGCTGTCGGCGACCATCTTCACCGGGCCGAAGCCGGCCGCAAACACGCGCCACGCGGTGTCGCCGTCAGGGTGGCGCAAGTCGAACATGCCATGCTCGTGCGCGAGTTCGAAGCTGGCGCCCAGGTAGTCGCGGATCCCTTCTTTTGTCCCCCAGGCATGCGGCGGCGGGGGAGCGGGGTCCGGCGGTGGCGGCGCGTAGGGAGCCGCCAGCGCCCGCAT
>SKSF01000022.1 GCA_007118095.1 Dehalococcoidia bacterium | reverse complement strand
GGCGGCACCACCATCGCGGGCGGGCTCGCAAGCCGGGAAAGCGCACCCGCGAACGGCCCATCAGTCGTGATCACGATTTCGTCGTCGTCGGTCGCCTCGATGCTGTCGATGAAGTCCCACCGCGACTGGTAGACAAACGCGTCGTCACCCTCGATCTGTCGCTGCAACGAATGCACCACGTCTTCGGCCGTCACGCGGCGGCCACCCAGGGGCTCACGGTCGTGCCATCGTGCATCCGAACGCAGGTGGAAGACATAGGTGTCGTCGTCCGGCTGTTCCGGCATGGCGTCCGCCAGGTCTGGGGAGAGGTCACCGGCCGCCTGGTCTTCGTAGCTCAGCAGCCGGCTGTAGATGAACGCCTGCTGGCCATGCAGCGCTCCCACCTGCGTCTTGTGCGGGTCGAACTGGCCATCGCCGAACACGAACCCGGTCACAGTCAGCGAAGGGTCGCCAGTCTCCTCTGGCGTGGCCGTCGCCTCGGCCAGCGCTGGTTCGTCCTGCGTCGGGGGAGGCGTGCTACCGGGAGTGCGAGCGGCGCCCTGTGAGTTGCCCCGCAGGTTATCCTCGTCCCGGTCGCTGCAGCCAGCGAATGCAAGCCCGGCTGAAAATGCGGCAGCACTGCCACCCGCGAGGAAGCGCCGCCGGGAGAAGCGTCTCCGGGGCCCCGGTTTCCATCCTTGCGGGCGTCGCATACTATCGAAGGGTCGACTCATTGTCAGTCAGGCTCGCACGGAGGTGCCTTATGGCGAACAAGCTATCCGCAGCCGAGGTGACGGCCGCGTTAAGCGAACTGGATGGTTGGGACCAGGAATCAGACCAGTTCATCATGCGGAAGTTCTCGTTCGGGGATCACATAACCGCGGTGGGTTTCGTAAACCGTGTTGCTTTGCTCGCGGAGAAAGCGGATCACCATCCCGATCTGCGTATCGTCTACAACACGGTGGAAATCAAGCTCACCACACACGATGCCAACGGAGTGACCCAGAAAGACGTCGACCTCGCCAAGCAGATCGACAGGTACACCTGAGGATAACGGCCGTGGCGCGCAGCGCAAAAGGCGGGGGTTTTTTCATGAACCCCCGCTTTTCTTTGCCTGGTGCTGTTTTGGCCTGTCGCGGCGCTATGCGTGGATGCTCGACTTCACCATATCGACCATCGAGAGCTCCTCTTCGGAGAGTTCGGAAGGGCTCTTCTTCATCTCGCTCTGGAGCGGGAAGATATGGATCGCATCCCAGCCGCACACGTCCTCACAGAGGCGGCAGCCGGTGCACTTCTTCTCGTCCACGGTACTCACACCGAAGAAGTCGTCGATACGGTCGGTATGCTGGAGGCTCAGTGCGTCGAACGGGCAGATGTTGATGCAGAGCTCGCATCCCGAGCCGATGCACTTCTCTTCGATGACGACTGCCTTTGCCCACTGGTCCTTCTTGTAGGAGCGGGTGACGTCTCCGTTGCTGTCCAGGATGGCCTCTGGCGGGCAGACGATCCCGCAGGCGCCGCAGTCGATGCAAAGCGATGGGTCAATGACATGCAGCTCATTGCGCTCGCCGGAAATGGCGTTCGTGGGGCAGCGCTTTGTGCACGCTGTGCAACCGATGCATGTCTCAATGATTGTATAAGCCAAATTAGGTCAACTCCCGCGCGTGTTCGGCGGACTGGTTTGTCTCCTCTATGGTATCCGGCGGGGTGCGAACGCCGCAATGTGAGCTACACGGGCCCTTGCGACGCAAGCACGCGGCCAAGCAGCATGTGCGGGGCATCATCGAACGGTGTCCGCCTTGCCGCGAGCAGCTCACGCGCGATACGAATACCCTCGTGCGCCGTCGCTATGGCTTCGTCCGTATAGCCCATGAGCCGGCTGTTCCGGGCGAAGTCGTCGCTGTCCCGCTCATAGCCTGTGTAATCCGGAGCGACTACCAGGTCGAGATCCAGGTCGATGAACTCGATATCGCGCCGGCGGATAGTTGCCGGGAACGCGGCGTCGCAGTGGTACTCGAGCACGTGGCCCGTCGTGTTGAAGGACACGAGGATGCTGAGCGGCTGATCCGTGCCGTGGTAGCGCAATCCGTAGGCGGGCCACTCGCCGCCAGTCGTCGCCCGGGGTGGCTCCTCGTAGAACACGACCAACCACCCGTCCGGGTGAACCTCGACCAGGTCGCCGCGCCATGGCGGCTTTCGCGTGCCATCGAACTTGAGCTTGTTCGATGCGACCGGGTTCCGCATAGCCTCAGTCCAGGTAGCGGTTAATCGCTTCCTTCAGCTCCTTGATTTCCGGGTAGCGCCCTTCGTTCACCTTCGAGAACACCAGGTCGCCATTCACCGTGAGTTCGAACTGGCCGCCCGCCCCGGGGATGAGCGTTAGCCCATCGGTGAAGTCGGCATAGGTTGAGAGGAGTTCCTGCGCCGTCCACGCGGCGCGCGCCGTGTAGTTTCAGGGGACGCAGTAGGTGAGGGTGATCGTCAGCTGCTTGTCGCCGGGCATATGCGTACTCCTTCGCTAGCTGTGCGGTGCGTGCTTCGGGGCCCACGCACCTTCTTCAAGATACGACGCAACGGCTTCTTTCAGCTCGCGCAGCTCCGGGTACCGCCCGGCTTCGTGTTTCGAAAACACGGTGTCGCCGTTGATCAGGACATCGAATGTCCCCCCGCGGTCCGGCTCCAGGGAGAGCGAGGCGGTGTAGTCCTGGAACGTCGCGAGCAGTTCCTGGCCGATCCAGCATGCGCGCCCAAGAAACTGGCAGGGCCGACAATAGCGGATCGTGATCTGGAGGGTCTGCTGGTCATCAGTCACGGCACTCTCTCCCCATGCAACCCGGTACGGCACATCTTCCCCGGTCGCGCTGGCCTCTGTCGAAGCGGCACCGAAGCCGGCCTCCGCCGCATGAGCGCGGCCCTCACAGCCATCCCGGCTGCGCCCGGGGCCATGGCTCCGCCTGGCGAGAGATGTGCACCGGCATGATACGGCGGAGTTGAGTCGGCTTGGAAGGAAAACCCGATCAAACCCCGTCAAACCCGGTCACAATCATTATTCATATGCGGGACCGTAGTTAGCAGGGCCGTGCCCTGCTTCGGTATACTCGGCCATGCGACAGGCCGCGATGCGGCCAAACTTGTGTAAGGAGCACCAATCGCATGAATTTCCTTGCCCGGATGCTTCGCCCAGAACGCGTTGCCTATGCCCACTGCGACGGCCCCTGCGGCGTTTACGACCCTGCCGGCGCCCGGATCGCGGCGGAAGCCGTTCTCTCGATGGAGAAGAAGATTGAGGCCCTCGGCGAGGCCAAGGACCTGGCGACTGAAAACACCCGTACGCGGTTCATCACTATCAAAGAACAGCAGGCCGAGGTCGTGAAGCACGAACTCGATGTCCTCTGGCACGACTACTTCAAGCCGGAGCACCTCGACAAGTTCCCGAACCTCCACGACACCTTCTGGAAGGCGGCCAAGCTTGCCTCGAAGAGCAAGCATGAGCTGAACTCGGCCAATGGCCAGGCGCTCCTGAAGTCGGTCGAGGAAATTCACAACATGTTCTGGCAGTCGAAGGGCCGCACTGACGTCCCCTTCTACCTCGCCAACCCATAGGACGTCTCGCACTGCTGCGATATCGGAGGGGCGGCGCCACACTGTGGGCCGCCCCTCTTTCGGCTGCTGCGCTTGCCGGGGGTGTCATCGCCCTCCGCGTCCTGGGTCGCCGGTATGTCCGCGTGGCTGTTGAAGGCTCCAGCATGAGCCCGGTACTGGACGATGGCGACTTCCTCGTCGTTGATACCGCCGCCTACCGGCGCGAATCGCCGCGCCCGGGCGATATTGCGCTCGTCTGCGACCCGCGCGAACCGTCGCGCGAGTTGATCAAACGGGTGATCGACGCCGGCATCGGCCAGGGTGCGTGGGTCGAAGGTGAGAATCCGCCCGCCAGCACGGACTCGCGGCATTTCGGGCGCGTGCCGCGCGAGTTGTTCCGTGGCCGGGTAGTGCTGCGCTACTGGCCCGGGCGCCCCGTCTCTGCCGCCAGCTTCGCGAGCACAAGGCCGTCGGTGGGAAACGCTAACGGAGGCGGCGCCGCCGGGTCCACGTAGGCAAGCTCGGAGAGCTCTCCATCCCGGGGCTGCAGTTCTCCACCCACCACTTCGCCTTCAAACCACGTGCCGACGGTGTGCTGCCGGGGGTTGTGGAAGTTCGAGTGCACCGCCACGACGTCGTCTGTCCGGACGCGAAGCCCTGTTTCTTCTTCGAACTCGCGCACTGCCGCGTCGCGGATATCCTCGTCCCATTCGACATAACCGCACGGTATACACCAGAGCCCGGCCCATTCGCCGGTCGCACGTTTGCCCATCAACACCCGGCCCCAGTCGTCGCGGACCACGATCGCAACGCCCGCCGCCGGGTTCTGATAGTGCGTGAAGCCGCAGGCCGTACACCGGGCGTGCCGTGTGCCAGGCTTCGTCCCCATCGTGGCGGCGCACCGTGGACAGTAGCGGAACTCGGGCGGGCCAGCGGGCATCGTTTGGTCGCTTACTCGAGGATCCAGGTGTCGCTGTCGCGCTGCCAGGTAATGAGCTCGTCCTGCTTGAAGAACAGGTTGATTTCGCGCTCGGCGCTTTCCGGACTGTCGCTCGCGTGCACCATGTTCCGGCCCTTGTCGAGGCCATAGTCCGCTCGCAGGCTGCCTGGCGTCGCCTCCGCCGGGTCGGTCACGCCGATGGTGGTGCGCACGATGGAGATGGCGCGTGGGCCTTCGAAGACAGCGGCGACGACGGGGGCGCTCGTGATGTAGCTCACGAGTCCCGGGAAGAATGGCTTCCCGTCGTGTTCCGCGTAGTGCTGCCGGGCGAGCGCTTCGTCGATTTGCATCAGTTTCAGGCCCACGAGCTTGAGGCCGCGCTGCTCCATCCGGCGCAGCACTTCCGAAGCGAGGCCGCGCTGCATGGCGTCGGGCTTTGCGAGTACCAGTGTTCGTTCTGCAGTTGCCAGGGTTCGTCCTCCGTTGTTGATTAGCCGGGTGTGCCGGGATCGTCGTTCGCCGGCCGCTTCCGGGGAAGAGTGATGTGTGGTTCGCGCACGTACACGGCGTCGGCGGAACTGGCGCGACCTGCCCGGTACAGTCGCGCGGCTGCCAGGCAGCGTTGTTCCGGGCCAATCTCGATGCCATCAAAGGCCCCGGCGCCTTCGCCCGCTACCGGTTCGCTGCCCAGGTCGTCTCCGTGGACGAGCGCCATCTCACCGGCGCTGCTGTCGCCGGGGAACGCCTGCGTCGCGTAGTCGCCCCGTCCTGCCGGGTGGATCGCGACGAGCCTTCCTGCGGCCCCGGTGTATCGTGCCGCATCGTCCACCGCTTCCAACGTCCCGACCCCTGCGACCGGGATGCCCAGTGCCAGCGACAAGCCCTCGGCGGTGGCCAGCCCTACCCGGATGCCCGAGTACCCACCCGGCCCTCGCACGACAACGATGGCCTCGAGCCTGTCTTTCCGCCCGGCGGCTACGGTGTTGACCATCTGGAGCAGCATTTGGGAATGATCCTGCGCGCCGATGTGGACCTCCAGCACGGGCTCACCTTCGCGCGGTGCGAACGCGACGACCATCGCGTCAGAGGCGCTGTCAATGACGAGCACGGCGCCGTTCACTTGTTTGCTCCAATCTCACGCGCGAGCGCGTCGCCGCGGGGGCCGCGTGCCCGGATCACGATATCCCGCGACTCTTCATCGTGCCCGTAGGAGAGTTCGATGGCGAGCCCGTCGCCGGGAAGCACGCCGGCGCCTCGCTCGGGCCATTCGAGCACCAGCACGCCCCGCTCGGCGTAATCCCAGAGCCCAAGCTCGTCCAGGTCTTCAGCTCCGTCGAGCCGGTAAAGGTCGACGTGAAAGAGCGTCTCCCGGCCGTCGTATTCGTTCATCAGCACGAACGAGGGGCTGGTGACCGGCTGCCGGACGCCCAGGCCGCGGGCGATTCCCTGTGCCAGGCGCGTCTTGCCGGTGCCCAGGTCGCCGTGCAGCAGCAGGATGTCGCCGCGCTCGAGCAGATCCCCAAGACGAGCCCCGAGCGACCGGGTCTCCTCGTCGCTGTGCGTCGTGACGCTGATGGTGCTGCCGTTATCCACACGTCCACTATAGAGTTACGTCGACCTACACCCCATCACGCCGTCACATGAGGCGAAGCACATTCGATTGACCCCAACGTTTCGGCTTCGTAGTGTACGAACAAACCCCGCGCACTCCACGACGCCCGTGCTCGACGGACGTGCGCGACGCTCCGGAGTCCAGGATACGCATGATGAAAGCCATCGCTGGAAACGGAAGTGCGCCGGTCTCGGCCACGCTCGGTCAGCGGATTCGCGCAGCAAGGCGCGATGCGGGCATGAGCCAGGGCCAACTTGCCAGCGCCCTTAGTACTACACAGAGCGCGATCAGCCTTTACGAGGCGGGTCAACGTTCTGTGGGCATCGACATGCTTCTCAATGTCGCCCGCATACTGAACCGTCCACTCCACTATTTTCTCGGAGAAGACGGTGACATGTTGTACGTGCGCGACAGCGACATCGCACAACTCATCGATGAGCTCGAGAAGCACCCGGAAGACCTGCCCGAACTCCTCGCATACTGGGAGTTTTTACGCTGGCGCCGCGCAAACCTCAACGGACATCGCTAGCGAACGAAAGTCAGGCCAGGCTATGGCACGTTGCCTTTGCGATGAAGCAGACGCGCGCAGGCTGCTCAATCCCGGTCCCGTCACCATCGTGACGTCCGAATGGCGTGGTGAGACGAACGCCGCGCCCATTATCTGGACGACCTCCCTCTCGATGGAGCCACCCCTTGTGGGCCTTGTGATCCACCCGCAGCGGTACAGCGCCGATATGCTGCGCTTCAGCGAAGAGTTCGTCATCAACATCCCCGGGCCTTCGCTCATGCGGCAGACTGCGTTCCTCGGGTCGAAGTCCGGCCGCGATGGGAACAAGCTCGAAGAAGCTGGCCTCGACCTCTTCCGTGGCCAGCGCACCGAGCCGCCGCTGATCGAAGGCTGTCTCGCGTGGATCGAATGTGGCGTCACCGATGTCCAGCCATTTGGGGACCACATCCTCTTCGTCGGAAACGTGCTCAAAGTCCAGGCGATGGACGAAGCCTACGCCGGCATGTGGAAGCTCGAGGAACGCAACAGCAGCCCCCTCACCTACCTGGGTGGCACGCACTACGCAATCGTCGGTGACCCGCTGGAGGCGCAGTACGAAGTTGACCTCCAGGGCCGGCTGATAGCGGAGACGCCCGAGCAACGCGAAGAGCGTGAGGAGCGGGAAGCCCAGGAACGCGAGCGGCGGCAGCAGGAAGGCGACGAGGGCTACGAGGAGATGATTCGCCGCAACGCAGACCAACAGTAGCCACGGCGGCGACGTTCCGCACAGGTTCTCCTTCCCCGCACTGACCAAGGCATAGAAGCCACGAAAACAGCCCCTCTTCCGCCGGAAAAGGGGCCGTCGACGTTTGCCAGGGTGCCGCGGCTAGTCCCGCTTGGACATGGGGACGTAGGGCCGGTTTTCCGCGCCCTCGTAGAGCGCGTTGGGCCGGACCAGCCGGTTGTTCGCGTACTGTTCCATGAGGTGTGCCGTCCAGCCGGCAATGCGCGACATCGCAAAGATCGGCGTGTACAGGTCGTTCGGGATGCCCAGCATCTTGTAGACCGACGCCGAGAAGAAGTCGACGTTCGGGTAGAGCGGCTTGCCCTCCAGCTTCTGCGCCAGGTAGTCGCGCAGCATTTGCGACAGGTGATAGTAGTGCGCGTCGGGCGACACCTTGGCCAATTCCTCGCCGAGCCGCTCGAGGATGATCGCGCGCGGATCGGTGGTCTTGTAGATGCGGTGGCCGATGCCCATCATCCGTTCGCCACGCGCCAGGAGGTCATCCACATAGGCGGGGATCTTGTCCTCCGTCCCGATGGCCTCCAGCGTCTTGTACACGGCATCGTTCGCGCCGCCGTGGAGCGGTCCCTTCAGGGTGCCGATGGCGGTCGCGATGGCCGAGTACATGTCGCTCTGCGTCGAAGCGGTGACGATTGCGCCGAAGGTTGAGGCGTTCATCTCGTGCTCGGCGTGCAGGATGAGCGCAACGTCCATCACGCGAGCTTCGAGCTCGCTCGGCTCGCTCCCTCGCAACATCCAGAGGAAGTTTGCCGCGTGTCCCAGGTCATCACGCGGGGCGACAATCTCGTTGCCCTCGCGGATCCGGTGGTAGGCGGCGATCACCGTCGACATGCGGGCCGTGAGCCGCCGTGCCTGGTCCTGCAGCGCGTCCGGGGACATGTCGCTCGAATTGCGGTCGAGTGCTCCGATTGCTGTCACGGCGATTTCGAGCGCGCGCATGGGTCGGACAAAGCCGACCATTTCATGCAGCAGGCGGTTGTTCAGCGGCGAAATGGGGCGTTCGCGGCGTAGCTGCTCGACGAGGTGGCTGTACTCCTCGTTCGTGGGCAGCCGCCCGTTCCAGAGCAGAAAACAGACTTCTTCGAAGTTCGAATGTTCGGCCAGCTCGTAGATGTCGTACCCGGAGTAGACGAGCTCGCCCTTCTGCCCATCGATGCGGCAGAGCTTCGTTTCCGTGACGTAAATGCCCTCAAGGCCCCGTGCGATTTCGGTCATGCGTATCTCCCTGTGGATGTGTCAGCGCATTGTATACATCCATAGCGGCTGCTGCGGGGGTCGCGGCGCGCCGGATGCAAAATGCGGAAGGTTTGCACGGAATTAGCCGCCCTTTTCGAGGCGTTCCGAGACGAGTGTCCCCATCTTTGCGGTGTCGACCACCTCCAGTCCCTCGCCACCACCGATGTCCGGAGTCCGGTAACCGTCGTTCAGCGCCGCGTCCACCGCGCGCTCCACCGCTTCCGCTTCCGGCTCAAGGCCCAGCGAGAGGCGCAGCATCATCGCCGAGCTCAGGATCATCGCAAGCGGGTTCGCCTTCTTCTGCCCGGCAATATCCGGCGCGCTACCGTGGATGGGCTCGTAAAGCCCGATACCTGTGCCGTCCTTCCGGCGCCGTCCGAGGCTGGCTGACGGCATCATCCCCATGGACCCCGCAAGCATTGCCGCCTCGTCTGTAATGATGTCGCCGAACATGTTCTCAGTGACGATGACGTCGTACCCCGCCGGGTTCCGCAGCAGGTTCATTGCTGTCGCGTCGACGAGCTGGTGCTCGATGGTCACGTCCGGGTAGTCCTTTGCGACCTCGTCCGCGATCTCGCGCCAGAGCTGGCCGGTGCGCAGCACGTTCGCCTTGTCCACACTGGTGAGCTTCTTGCGGCGTGTCCGCGCCAGTTCAAAGCCCACGCGAAGGATCCGCTCGATTTCTTTCTCGCTGTAACGGAGCGTATCGACACCCTGGCGGCCCTGGGCGTTCTCCCAGCGCTTCTTCGGCTTCCCGAAGTACAGCCCACCGGTGAGTTCGCGGATGACGACCATGTCAGTCCCTTCGAGCACCTCCGGCTTCAGCGTGCTGTCCGCGATCATGAGCGGATGCACCCGCACGGGCCGCAGGTTGGCGAAGAGCCCGAGCTGCTTCCGCATCCCCAGGATGGCATCTTCGGGCCGTGCCGCAGCCTTCGGATCGTCCCATTTCGGGCCACCGACCGCGCCGAACAGTACCGCGTCAGACTTCTTCGCGGCTGCGACTGTTTCGGGGCGCAGTGCGATGCCGTATTCGTCGATAGCCGCGCCGCCGATGGTTTCTTCCTGGAACTGGAATTCGTGGCCGAAGGCTTGCTGGACGCGTCCGAGCACCTTCATGGCTTCTTCGATGACTTCGGGGCCGATGCCGTCGCCGGGGGTGAGCAGAATGCGAAAGGTGGACATGGCGACTAGCCTACACACCGGCCCACCGGTGGTCGAAGTTGTGCCCGGCCGCGCGCCGCTTCAAAAGAGCACGTTGAGGTTGAGCGCGCGGGGGAGGCTCGCCAGGTAATGGTCCCGGGGGATGCTCAGCGCCCCCATCCGTTCGAGGTGCGGTGTCGGCATCTGCACATCAACGAGCAGCAGACCGCGCGATTCGACCCGCTGCAGGAGGGCAACCATGGCCGCTTTCGATGCGTCCGTCACATGGTGGAACATCGATTCGGCGAAGAACACGCCGCCGATCGCCAGCCCGTATAGCCCCCCTGCCAGCACTCCGTCGCGCGTCCAAACTTCGATGCTGTGCGCCCACCCGAGCTCGTGCAGGCGGCGGAACCCGTCCTGGTAGGCTGGCGTTATCCATGTCCCTTCCTCCCGGTTGGCACAGCCGGACATAACTACCTCAAACTCCCGGTCAATTGAGGCGGTGAAACGACCCTGGAGTAGCGTCCGTCGTAGCCGGCGGGAGATATGCAGCCTGCCAGCCGGGATGACTGCCCGTAACTCCGGCGAGAACCACAGGTGGTCCTCCTCGCCATGAGGCCACGGGAACATGCCATTGCGGTACGCATCGAGCAGCGTTGCGGGCTCGAAGTCGCCTCCCCGCGCCACCAGCCCGAAGGCGTTCGCCGACCGTGGGTCGGGAAAGGTCCACTGCGATGCTGGCAGCGGCTGTGGCTGCCGGGTGGCGCTCGCGTCGATGGCGATGAGCCCTGCTCCCATCAGGTTCGATCTCGTACCGGTGGCCCCTGGGTGATGACAAAGGTGACGAGGCCCCGCGCGACAAGCCGGTCGTCACCATCATGAACGTCGACCTCGGTGAATACGGCCGTGCGTGTCATGCGGATAACACGCGCGGTCGCCGTGAGCGTGTTGCCGCGCGCCGCCGCCAGGTAGCTTACGTGAAGGTCTGTTGTGGCGTGGGGCCGCGCTGCGATGTCCTCGAGTGTGCGCCGGGACCTGACGGCCGACCCGGCGGCCGAGTCGATGAGCCCGGACGTGACACCGCCGTGGACTACATCGTTGTAGTTGAAGTGGTCGTCCCGCAGCTCGACCCGGCAGACGGCTTCGCCATCGACCGCCGATATGGTCTCGATGCCGATCATTGCCCAGTAGCGGCCGGATTCGAGTTGTTCGGCGTCGGCCGCGCGTGGATCCGCTTCGGTTGAGTGTGCTGTTTCCGCGTCGGTCATTGCTGGCGACTATACCGGCCCGGCCCGTGATGGGCCGGGCCGGCGCCCACGGTCACCGGGTCAGGATGCGGTGACTTTGGGATAGAGCGATGAGCGCGAGTTCTCGAAGGCGCTGATCTCGTCGTCCTGCAGCAACGTGAGCGCAATGCTGTCGAGGCCTTCGAGCAGCATGTACTTCACAAACGGGTCAATTTCGAAGGTGCGTACGAACGAACCGTCCGGCGTCGAAACAGTCTGCGCTTCGAGGTCCACCACGACCTCCGCGGCCGGGTTTTCTTCCGCGCGCGCCACCAGGTAGTTACAGGCGTCCTGGTCGAGCTCGACCGTCAGCAGGCCGATCTTGGCGCAGTTGTTCCGGAAGATGTCGGCGAACGACGGCGCGATGATTGCACGAAGGCCCAGGTCTTCGAGAGCCCACGGTGCGTGTTCCCGGGATGAGCCACACCCGAAGTTGGGTCCCGTCACCAGCACCTGTGCACCCTCGTAAGCCGGGTTGTTGAGCACGAAATCCGGGTCGTTTCGCCAGCTTTCGAAGGCGAATTGACCAAAGCCGGTCCGCTCGATGCGCTTGAGGTACTGCGCCGGGATGATCTGGTCCGTGTCGATGTCCGCCCTGTTGAGCGGCAGCGCCTTGCTCTGCACGCGCGTGAACTTCTGCATCAGCTCTTCTCCCACTTGCGGATGTCGACGAAGTGCCCGGCAACGGCGGCCGCGGCTGCCATCTGCGGGCTGACCAGGTGCGTTCGGCCGCCGCGTCCCTGCCGCCCTTCGAAGTTGCGGTTCGACGTCGAAGCGCAGCGCTCGCCTGGCGCGAGGGTGTCGGGGTTCATGCCCAGGCACATTGAGCAGCCCGCGTCGCGCCATTCGAACCCGGCATCCTTGAAGACCGTGTCGAGCCCCTCCTGCTCCGCCTGCAGCTTCACAAGCCCGGAGCCCGGCACCACCATCGCGCGAACGCTGCCGGCCACTTTGTGGCCGCGAACGATATCGGCGGCGGCGCGCAGGTCTTCGATGCGCGCGTTCGTGCACGAGCCAAGGAACACTCGGTCGAGCGGGATGTCTTCAATCGCCGTTCCGGGCTGGAGGTCCATGTACTTGAGCGAGCGCTCGGCGAGCTCCTGCGCCTGCGGGCTCGCTGCCTCAGACGGGTCGGGCACGCGGCCAGTGACCGGCACGCTCTGTGCGGGCGTCGTCCCCCAGGTGACACACGGTTCGATATCGCCGCCTTCGAGCGTGACCGTCGTGTCGAACGTCGCATCGTCGTCGGTGACGAGGCTGCGCCATTCGTCGAGCGCGCGTTCCCAGTCGGCGCCCTTCGGGGCGAAGTTGCGGCCTTCCAGGTATTCGAATGTCGTCTCGTCCGGGGCGACGAGCCCGGCACGGGCGCCCGCTTCGATCGACATGTTGCAGATGGTCATGCGCCCGGACATCGGCAACGAGCGAATGACGTCGCCGCGATATTCGATCACGTGTCCTACGCCGCCCGAGACGCCGATCTTGTGGATGATGGACAGGATCACATCTTTCGCTGTCACACCCTCGTGCAGCGTCCCGTTGACCTCGACAGCCATCGTCTTCGGGCGGGACTGTGGCAGCGTCTGCGTTGCGAGCACGTGTTCCACTTCGGACGTGCCGATCCCGAACGCGAGCGCCCCCATAGCGCCGTGCGTCGAGGTGTGGCTGTCGCCGCAGACGATGGTCATGCCGGGCTGGGTGAGCCCCTGCTCCGGCCCGATGATGTGGACGATGCCCTGCCGCACGTCTTCGACGCCGAACAGCTCCACGCCGAAGTCCTCGCAGTTCTGGCGAAGCGTTTGCACCTGCTGCGTCGAAAGCGGGTCAGTCCACGGCTTGTCGCGGTCGATGGTGGGGACGTTGTGGTCGACCGTCGCGAGGGTGAGGTCGGGCCGCCGGACCTTTCGCCCGGCCAGCCGCAGACTCTCGAATGCCTGTGGCGACGTCACTTCGTGCACCAGGTGCAGGTCGATGTACAGCAGGTCGGGCTTGCCTTCCTCTTGCACGACCAGGTGCCGGTCCCAGATCTTTTCCGAAATTGTCTTTCCTTCGCCCATACACGTGCTCCGTTTGGCGCTGTTGCCGGTAGTAGCCTCATCCTACCGCAGGGCCCCGTGCCGGACACGGGTGGGACCGAGATCCGTGAGGAAGCACGCACATGCCTTTCCGGCAAGGGGGCGGCTCAGCCCGGGAGCGAGAAAGGGGTGGCCACCAGGCCACCCCTTTCTTCGGTTGCATTCCGGTGAGCCGGGTTTAGTTACCGAAGTCCATCACCGGGTAGGGAGGCTCAAATGCGTCGGGGTCTGGCGTATCAGAGAAGTCAGTGACTTCCATGCGGATCGTTTCGCCTTCGAAGGTACCCTCAACCAGCAGGACCACGCCGTGGCTCTGGCTGATGCAAACGGTGCCATCGCCGGTCCCGTCGGAGACGTCGAAGCAGTCCGCATCCTGCCCGGCGATGGTCCGGGAGGATGTCGGGCTCACAACTGTGTCATCTTCCCCTGCGATATCGCGCAGGAACTCATCCTGGTCCAGGAAGAAGAGATCCTCGTCGCCAAACATGTCGGCGCCCATGCCTTCCATGCGCATGCACATTGGTTCGCCTTCATCAGCGGTGCAGACGTACGTGTCCTCTCCATCGTTGATGGTGGTGAACTCGCTCATCTCCATGCCCTCGAACTGGCCTTGCATGCTCATCGCGGAGCGTGGCGGGTCGTTATGGATCGTCATGGTGATGAGGTCGCCGTTCGATTCGATCTCGTACGTGATGCTGAACGTCTGCTGTTCCTGGCTCTCAAGTGCGTCCTCGAGGGAGGCGGCATCGTCACCGTTCACCGGTTCGTCGTCGCCGTTCGCGAACTCGTCATCGATGCCCTCGTCATCGGCGGCATCGTCGATGCTGTCATCGACGCCATTCACGTCGTCGCCGTTCGCGGCGGCGTCGTCGCCAGGGAGGTCGTCGGGCGCATCGCCGTTGTCGTCGTCGTTACCACACGCCGCAAAGGCGGTGGCGAGCAGGGCTGCGAGCATCATGCCCAGGATGAAATTCAGGCGGGGACGTTTTCGCAATGGTTCCTCCAGCGAGTGGTGTGAGCCCGGGGCTTTCGCCTCGCGGCGTGCGTGGAAACGGGCGGTATGGCCCGCCCGGCGTGCGTGATGTCGTTGTGGGCAGCTTCGATGCTAGCCTCCTGTATCTATTACTGGATAGG
Organism: Dehalococcoidia bacterium; assembly: GCA_007118095.1. GTDB lineage: Bacteria > Chloroflexota > Dehalococcoidia > Tepidiformales > Tepidiformaceae > SLAK01. The sequence goes on along the minus strand of SKSF01000022.1, from coordinate 45,006 downwards.
GCGGCTCAAACGCGGCATCGCCCGGCACGTCCTCGATACCGGTCACCTCCATTCGCAGTGATTCTCCGTCGAACGTTCCCTCCACCAGGAGCGGGATGTCCGTCTCATTGCCCATGCAGACAATGCCCTCGGCCTCGGGGCCGGTGATATCGAAGCAATCCGCTTGCTCGCCGGCGATGCTGCGGCCCTCCGTGGGGGTGACATCCGCGTCCTCGCCGCTCAGGTCGCGGAGAGTGTCGTCCCGGTCTGCCATGAACACCCGGTCGTCGATGAACGGATTGGCGGCGTCGCTCTCCAGCTCGAGGCAGAGCTCTTCCTGGCCATCGTCGGTGCACCAGTAGCTGTTCTCACCGTCGAAGATGGTGACGAACGTGCCGGGCCCCAGGCCGAAATCTCCCTGCATGTACATCGCGTAGCGGGGCGGGTCGCTGTCGAGCGTAATGCGGACCAGCTCGCCCTGCGCTTCCACTTCATAGGCGATACTGAGCGGCTCCCGCTGGGCGGCGTCAGGCGTTTCCGATGCCTGTCCCTGGTCGGCCGCGTCATCCGTGGCGGGTGTCGCAGTGTTCTCGTGCCCCCGGTCATCGCGCTCCCGGGTGGCTGTTGCTGTGGCAGTATCTTCGGCCGGCGTCGCGGTAGGGCCGTTTGGAGCGGGCTCGCCGGTTGCGGGCGCGTCGTCGTTGCCGCAAGCGGTAAGCCCGAAGCCCAGGAGGAACGCGAGCACCAATCCGGCGGACAGGTGCGGACGAGTGCGCTGACGCATGATGCCTCCATCGCTGCAAGCGGCGCGCCCCGGTTGCACGCCGGCTCGCGCACGGCCTTTCCGCCTCACCGTACGATCACGTAGAGGTTACGGTCAGTTTCCGCGGAAGGATTGCTGGACGCGGCGGAAACTGGTTGCGCTGTGGTATCTTTCCGCATCCACTCCGCTCGTGTTACCCCGGCGAAACGTCCGTAGCGAGTCGGTTACGCCTCTGTATGCGAGGGCAACCCTTCCCGCCGTATCCACCGCGGCGACCCTTCCACAACCTTGACCTCGAGGCTAACCGGCCGCACACTTCACCGTCCGCGGGTGAGTAGTGTGAGTCGAGCACGCTGCCCCGACACTTCGTGCGAAACACACGAGGCGCGCCTGGCGGGGTGCGTCGCCTTGGTCCCCGGGGGCCAACATGGCAGCACCGTACCGCCGTTCTTTGCTCGTTTTTTCTGCGATTCTGCTGATAGCACTCACCGCCATTGGATTCGAGGGACACGGCTCGCTGACGCATGCGCAGAGCCTCCCGGCGCAGTCGTTCGCCGAGATCGACCCCCCAAAACTGTACGAGACCGACCGCTCGCATCACGTTGTCGATGCGGAAGAGCAGCACGGGTACTGCATCGATGGGGAAGGCGTCCGAGGGGACAGCCTCTATGGGCCGGCTGGCTTCAGCGTCGTCGTCGATGACGAGCTTGTCGGCGGCAATATCGTGGAGACTGACGTTTCCGGCGATGTCCATTGCGTCGCGGTCCGTTCCCACCAGCTCGAACGACCGGACCAGTTCGACGGCACCATGCGGCTCCAGTGGGCCTATACGGACGGGTTCGCCACCGACTTTGTCACCGTGGATATCGAGGTGTTCCGGATTGGCCTCGAAGGGTTCGACGGCCTCGTGGGTGGCGCCGCCGAGGTCTGTACGATCAACTGGGACGCGGACGTCCTGACCGGGCGGCACGAACACGATCGGGTCATGGCGCTGCCGGTCGACGAGCAAGACGAGATGCGGCTCGACCGCGTCCGCCCTGGCGACCAGCCGCTTGACGCCGACTGGCAGGTGGACGGGCCGGCGAATTACGAGAAGTACCAGCCCCCCCGTCGGGGCGACGAATGGTGCGTCTCCATCGCGGCCGACAGCCCCGGCGCCTCAGAAGTGACGTTCAATTTCAACGCGCTCTACTGGCAGAGCCTGCCCGCGTACCACGCTCCGGGCAATAGCGTCTCGTTCGACATCGAATTCACGGACCCCGATTACGCCCAGCTCCAGCACGTCGCGCAGAACGGGGTGTTCCAGTCATGGCCCGAGTCCGGCGTGAACGCCATCAATGCCCGCCACCACGTGTGTATTGCCGGCACCACTGCAGATGACGGTATCTCTGACGTGCAGATCTCGCCTGAACCTGTTCCCGGGGAGGACTGGTACCGCAACAACCCTGCTACTCGTCATCACGGCGTACCCGAGGGGACGTGGTGCTTCAGCTGGTACTCGACTGAGCCCGGGTACCAGTCCGTGCAGGTGGACTACATCCACCAGGAGGGGACGGCTAACGAGGAACAGCGCCGCGCGACCTGGGACACCAACGGCGATGGCAACGGCAACCCGGACTACGAGAACTACCCGTTGCAGGCACGCTGGGGGGTGGTCGACCGGACGGAGATCACCATCGGGAACGACCCAGACGAAAACATTGTCACGAACTCGTCCATCACGCGACCGCTCTTCATGAATTTCGCCGACGGCTATTACGGCATTGAAACGCTCGACCTGACCGAGTGGGTGCACGGCTTCACCGGGGCGGACGCGGATACGCCCGCGCTCATCGATGGCGTCATCCTCGAAGCCTCCATCGTGAGCTCCTGCGGGTATTTCCTTACCGAAGCGACCGAGGATGACCCGGATGTGAACCTGAAGCAGCTCGAAGGCCGTTCTATTGGTGGCCGCTTCGACCATACCGGTGACGGGCTGTGGGACGACCTTCGCATCATTGTCACGGGCGACACCAATTGCAGCCCGCAAAGCACCATCCGCCTCGAAATTGATGCCTACTATCCGGACCGGGGCACCTACCGTCCCGGGGAATTTATCGAGACCGAATGGCTCGAAATCAATTTCGACTACAGCACGACCGGCAAGACGCCCCGGCTCGCGTGGGTTGGCGACACGGTCACCACGACATTCTCCGTCGCTGGGGGCTGCGAACCCCTCGATGGCGACACGGTCAATGTCGTCACAGGTGGCAGTGACCAGCCAGGTACATTCCTGCCCCGCGAAGGCGTCGAAGTGCACGGCCCCCATGCGGTCAGCGGCACGTTCAGCGACGACGACCAGCCCGGGCACGATGCGTGCACCTTCACCTTCGATTACACAGCGCAGTCGCCCGGCAAAGTGGACCTGGAGTTCTTCCTCGAAGGCAAGCCCTGGACGCAGACTTCGTACCCCGTCTACTTCATGGAAATTGAAGACATAACATTGAGCGCTGCGCCGGACATGCCAGTGCAGTCGCGCGGATGGGTCTCCGCCAGCGTCCGTGGCTGGTTCCCGGCGAACACGCAGTCTGGCCGCGAGCAGACCGTCCACGACGATGGGCGGGTCACGCCCGCCGACCGCTGGGTGATGCCCGATGACTGGGACCGGTTCCGAGGTGGCGCCGCGGGGTGGCCGGGGAGCGCTCCGATGCCGGGGTTGCCGGTCACGTTCTCTATGGAAGACGAAGACAAGGAGAACGCTTTCCCGGGCGGCCCAACCGAAGGCGCCGCGGGCTGGTTCCGCCAGACCGGCGCCGAAACCTCGGTTAACCGCGATCCGAGGACGGGTCGCGAGAGTGAACTCGGCTCCCGCGATCGGCCCCGCATCATCACCGCGACCACCGATGGTTCGGGGAATGTCAGCGTTGATACGACCGGGGACTTCAACCTCAGCTACGAGGGTTGCGAGGAGAACGCCATCACCGGGAACCCGCATTGTGGCCGAGACCAGGTGGTTGGAAGCACCAGCTACTACGCTGTTGCCGACTACGGCGCGGACAGCCCCCCGTCCGGACCGGTGCGGTCGAACACGGCCGATACAACCTGGCGCTGGTCGGGGTATAAAGACGTATCCATCGTCGACACCGCCGATCCGGGGCAGAAGTATGTGGTTGTCCGCATGCGTGACCGCGGCGGAAGCTGCGACGCCCTCGGCGAGTACAACACGCTCGGCGCCGAGGTCGACTTCCTTATCGACTCAGGCACTGGCCGTATCGTCGAAGCTGGTGGGGAGGTAACCCACATTGTCCAGACCGACCGGCGGGCCACCGTGACGACGGTTGCGCCCTACGACGACTACGGGAATCCGATCAACGAGGACCTCGTGCGGGAGCCTGTTGCGGACGAGTGCCAGGCCTGGGTGAAGGTCTCGAACCACCTGCTCACCTCCACCAGCCTCGTCATCACGATCCCGGGGCAGCCGGCCCCTGTGCCCGGTGACCTCCGCATCACGGGCCTCCAGTGCTCCATGCCAGAACAGGTGACCATCACCAATGAAGGCGACGAGCCGGTGGGCCTGAGCGGGTTCGCCCTCCGCAGTTTCCGGGATGAACATGTCGACCCCGAGCAACACCGGGGCCTCGCTGGTGTCCTGGAGCCGGGCGAAAGCAAGACCGTCGACGGTGGCCCCCTTGCGAGCCTCAACGGCTGGCTCTTCCCGTCCAACGAGCGCATCTTCGGCGACCAGCCGAACGACTATGCCCGCCTGGTGTGGAACGAGTTCGAAGTCGACCGCCTTTATTGCGATGGGACACGCGAGTCTGGCGATCTCCCCGACCCGCTCCCGGCTGACGGTGAGCGCGACCTCGTCTTGAACGTGACCGTGCCGTTCCACGAAGAGGGCCCCGGCGACGGGATGCAGCTCCACGCAGGCTGGAACCTCGTGACCATCAACGGCCAGTCCGGCCCGATTGCCGAAGTTATGGGAGAAAACAGCGATGACCTGGGGGCGGTCTACCGTTTCAGTGGTTTTCGCGGTGAATGGGACCGTTACCTTCCCGGTGCGCCAGCCTATGCGAGCACGCTGGACACGTTCGAGGAAGGTGGCGCGTATTGGGTACTCGTTAAGCAGCCGTTTACACTGAGCGTCCGCTAAGGTGCCGTAAGCAAACCAATCCAGTAGGGTGAACGCATCCTGATACTACAGATTCGGGGGCGTTCTCTATATGCCCGTCGCCGCCAGGTCCCTGGCCGCCATCGCCGTCCTCGCGGCACTTGTCCCGTTGCTCACTCTCCAGGAAGCAAACGCGCAGGTGCCCGGCAGCCCGCCATCAACCGTCTGGGGCTCTATCACCAGCGCTGATGGTGAGATTCCCGAAGGTGTTGAAGTCGAAGCCATCGTCAATGGAAACGTCTGCGGCACCACCGAGACTGTTTATGCCGGCGAAGGCGAAGATCGTGTCACCAGCTATGTTGTCGACGTCCACTCCGCCCGCCAGACGTCCGGCTGTGGAAACGAGGGCGATCCGGTCTTCATCCGCGTTGATGGCCAGATGTCCGAAGATTCGGTCCCGTGGGAAGCTGGCCCCGTCAACTTTGATGTGACCTTCGGCGGTGCGCAGCCGCGCCCTGTACCGACCTTCACCCCCACGCCTGAAGGCTGGGACCCGACACCGACCCCCACTCCAGCGGGTCAGCAATCGCCCGGCGGATCCGACGACGGTGGTGGCCACGCCGGCCCGCCTGACGATGATGATGTCGTCAGTGACGATGGTAGCGGCGGCCAGGCGCAGCCAGGTTCGGGCGACGATGCGACTGACCCGGCTGGTGGCACGGACAACGGCGCCACCGATGCCGACGACGCCGCGAGCTCAGGTGACGGGACGCCCGCGGATGATGGCGATGGAACACCCGGACTAGACGGTGAGCTTTCCGACTCCACGCCTGAATCGGGTACTGCCGCCGCCACGGGCGACGATGGCGGAAGCGGCAGCGGGTTTCCCGTCTGGGGCATTTTGCTGCTTGCAGTTGGCGGCATTGCGGTTGTCGGCGGCGGCATCGGCTTCGTGATGGCCCGGACGAACCGCTCCGAGGCGGACGACGAGGCGTTCCTCGCCGGGGCCGCTTACGAGGACAGCGAATCCGCTTACGCGCCTGATGGCGACGTCGACTTCGATGACTTCAACGACGAAGCCGGCTTCGACGACGACGGCTATGATTTCGACGATGAAGGGCCCGAGCAGAACCGCATCTAGCCAGTGCGATACCGGGAAATATTCAGAGAGGCGGGGCCTACCGGGCCCCGCCTCTCTTGCTGCTCGCGTCGGGTCAGTTGCCGTTACGCGAGAAAGATAATCGTGTAGAACTTGCGGCCGTCGGGGTGGGTGGCTACCCCCACACCCACGCGGCTAAAGCTGCCGCTCATGATATTTGCCCGGTGCGATGGGCTGTTCATGAGTGACGTGACGGCTCGCTCAGGTGATTCGTGGTTCCCGTAGTTGTTCACGGCCAGGTTTTCGCCCGCGCGCGCGTAGCTCACGCCGAAGTGTCCGAGCAACTCCACGTACATGGTGTAGCCGTGCGGGTCCACGTGCCCGAAGTACCCCTGGTCGACCATCTGCTGTGACCGGGTGCGCGCGATCCGGCTTGCGGTTGAATCGAACGCATAGGTCCCGAGTCCCCCGGCAGCCCGTTGCGTGTTGAGCCCATCGAAGAGCCTCTGTTCCAGGCCCGTCATCGGCCCGCCTGGCACCGACGGCACATAGAAGTTCTGCCGCGGTTCCGGGGTTGCTGTCGGTGGCACCGGTGTCGGGGTCGGTGGGACAGGCGTCGGCGTTGGCGGGACAGGGGTTGAGGTCGGTGCCGGTGGCGTCTCGGTCGGTTCGGCGGTCGGCGGATCCATGGCCCGGCTTTCGGCGTCCGCTGGCGTTGGCGTTTCGGCCGGTGCGGGCTCTGCGACGCCGTCTTTCGAGGCCCCCGCGATGACGAGCGGCTCGCTTGCGGCCGCTCGCGTTTCCCCTGGCCGAGGTTCCTGCGCCACCATGGGCGCCTGGCCGCCTGTCACGTCCGAGGGGACAAGGGTGTCATTGGTCGCGTCCGCGCCGGTGGGGAAAGCTGACGGGTCGGCCGGTGGGAACAGCACGCTGGTGGTGAGACCAACGGCAAGTCCAGCGGCCATGAGCCCGGCCAGTGACAGTGGCGCAAGGAGCCTGCGGCGCCTTCCTTGCGGCGCACGCGAGAAGATGCTGAAGCCAAACCGTGCCCCCGCCATCGTCCACCTCCGCGGTGAGCGGCGAGCGTCCCTGGGTGGGGACCACGCCTACGGGAGGTGTCGGCACGCCGCCGGGGGACGAGCGGGGGCACTGGCGTAACGTTTGGGGGACAGGTGGTGGACAGGGGGAACGCGCTCACGTGATGGGCGTGAGCACGGTCACGTGCATACAAGGAAAGCCGTATTCGCGGCCTATCCGCCGCAGGCGGAGTCCGCGGCGCCGGCACTGTCGACCTGGCGCACCGGCCAGTCCTCGTTGACCCACGCGTTGTTCGGGTCGATAAACCACCCGTTTGGGCCGCAGACGACCGTATACGGCGGGTCGCCGCAGTCGAGCTGGTCGGTGCTGGCGTCGCGCGAACACGCCGAGTACGTGGTGGGATGCTGGATCGGCTCCGGCGTCGCCGTTGGCGGCACCGGTGTCGGTGGGACCGGCGTCGGCGTGGGCGGGACAGGTGTCGGCGTTGGCGGGACAGGTGTGTTCGTCGGCGGCACCGGCGTATTCGTCGGCGGGACAGGTGTCGGCGTGGGTGGGACAGGTGTCGGCGTGTTCGTAGGTGGCACCGGGGTATTCGTCGGTGGTACCGGCGTCGGCGTATTCGTGGGTGGCACCGGGGTGTTCGTCGGCGTTGGCGTATCCGGCGGCGCGGGGGTCGGCGTATCCGTCTGCAGCGCTGCTGCCGTCGCGGTCGCCTCGGCTGGCGATGGCGTGGCATCAGCGGCGGCCGTTGCAGTGGCGTCCGCCCCCCCGTCATCGGGGGGCGCAGTGCTGGTGGTGCCGGCATTGCTGCCGCCGTTGTCGTCTGCCGGGGTCTCCACGGTCGGCTCGTCAGCGGTGCCGGCGATCATGGCCTCGTCGTCGCCGTCCCACATCAGGAAGGCGCCGACTGCGACGAGCCCTACGACTGCCAGGCCGAGAATGACCGCGGGGGCACGCCGCGGGCCTTCGCCGCCATAAATCTCTTCGCCAGAGGTGGCGGCTCCGGGGCCGGGGACGAACACATCGTCGCCCTCGTACCATTCGTGGCCGGCGGCCAGCGGCGTGGCAACCGGGGCGGTCTCAGTGTCACTGCCTGGCTCCGCGAAATCCCCTGGCCCGGGCGGGACCACCGGGGGCGGCGGTACCAGCCGTCCTGTTTCTGCCGGTGTGTGAGCTTCCTCGCCTCCCGGGTCATGTGCAGTGGCGCCGGGGGGCGGCATCGGTGTGATGGGCGGTATTCCGCGGCGGAAGGGGTCACCGGACGGTGCCACCGGCGCGCCGATATCGTCATCAGTGCCGGCGTCACTCGGCAGGTCATCATCGTCGCCGGCAACTTCGTGCTCGTCACCATGCTCGTCCGCCAGGGCCGCGGCCGCGGTGCCCGGCAGCGGATCGCCGGCGTCTTCACGCTCCGCGAGGTATTCTTCGAATTCTTCGAGGAGAGGCAATGGGTCGAGGTCGAGGTAGCTCGCGTAGGAACGGATGAAGCCGCGAATGTAGACAGGTGCGGGGAACTCATCGAACGCCTCGGCCTCAAGCGCCTCCAGGAAGCGATGGGCGATGCGCGTCTCGTGCGCAACGTCGTCAATGCTTAACCCATCTTCGAGCCGGGCTTCGGCCAGGATCCGGCCAATCGAGGGCACAACTTGGCCTCCGCTAGAGCGTCATAAGTCAGTATGACGGGCCGCAGCTGGCAGCGCCAACGCCTTTACTATCGTCCGGGAGTCGCACCGCTCCTACGATTGTTCCATGTCCATCGTCCTGTCTCCTGCTTGTGCTGCGCGGGTGGCCATGCTGCTTGGCCTGGCGCTCTTTGCGCTGGGTAGCAACCCGGGGAGCGCCACTGCCGTCCCTGTCAGTCCTGGCAGCACTTCGCAGGCCGGGCTCGCTCAGGAAGAAGGCGACAACGCGGACGATGGCCTGCCGGGCCCGGTGGAAGAAGCGACCGATGACGATGACGGGATACCGGCGTACATGCTGGTGATCATCGGCGCCATCATTGTTGTCGGTGTCGTCGCAGGCTGGGTGATGGCGGGGCGCCGTCACCTTTCCTGAGGCTTTCCAGCAGTACCGTGTTCTGGAACGTCACTCCCGTATACTTTTTTCAAGCGGCTTTGTTGCCGATCCCGATAAGGTAGAGTCCTTCACCCATGAAGATGCTCCGAAACGTCGCTGTCGTCACATTCCTGGCGGGACTGGTGTTGCTCACCCTTGGCATGGTGGCCGCGTGTGGGTCGAACGGAGACGATGACGACAATGGCGAGATCAACGAATTCGACGCCGTGTCGACACCCACATCGACGCCCGATGTCGAGGCGACCCCGGAGCCTACCGAGCCGCCGGAACCGACACCGACCCCGTACGACGGCGAGGTCTCGCGCATCATCATCGATCAGTTCGACGTCGACTCCGACATCGAAATCCGTGGGCTGAACGACCAGAATCAGCTCGACGTGCCCGCTGACCCGCACAACACCGCCTGGTACGAACGCTACGGCACCCCCGGCTGGGGCGGCAATTCGGTCTTCTCGGCGCATGTGGATTACTTCCCGGATATCCGGGGACCCTTCCACAACCTCACGGACCTCGAGGAGGGGGACCACGTCACCATCGTCATGGACAACGGTACGGAGTACGTTTACGAAGTGTTCCGGATGACCCGCTACCACGTCGACGAGATACCCATGGGCCGCCTCATCGATGCGGAAGACCGCCCGGACGAAGAGGAGTGGATCACCCTCATCACCTGTGGCGGCGATTTCCAGCAAACGTCGGAAAGTGGCTCGGGCCGCTATCTCCACCGCGATGTTGTTGTCGCCCGGCTGGTCGAGACCAACGAGCAACAGGTTGCGAACGTCCAGTAGCGGACGCACAGGATAGAATCGGCGGATGCGCATTCTTGTTACAGGTGGCGCCGGGTTTGTCGGCTCCCATACTGCTGACGCCTACCTTGCCGCGGGACACGAAGTCCACATCATCGACAATCTCTCCACTGGCCGCCGGACACACGCACCGGTCGACGCTGTCCTCCACGAAACCGACATCCACGCCGTCGAAGCTGAGCGGGTGTTCCGCGATGTACGCCCCGACATCGTGAATCACCACGCCGCGCAGGCGAGCGTCAAAGTCAGTTCGGGCGATCCTGTGCGGGACCTGGAGATAAACGTCGGCGGCACTGCCCGCATCGCCCGGCTCTGTGCTGAGCACGACGTCGGCAAGCTCATCTACGCATCGAGCGGCGGGACGGTGTATGGCGACCCCACATGGCTTCCTGTGTCCGAGCAGCATCCCTGCGTGCCGATGTCACCCTATGGGCTCTCGAAGTACAGCGGCGAGCTCTACGTGGAACTCTTTTCACGCACGCACGGGCTCGACTTCACCATCTTCCGCTACGGCAACGCGTTTGGGCCCCGGCAAGATCCCTATGGCGAAGCCGGGGTGGTCGCCATCTTCGCCGCGAACATGCTCGCGCACCGGCCGTGCACTATCGACGGTGACGGCGAGCAGCGCAAGGACTACCTTTATGTGAGCGACGTCGCGCGGGCGAACGTCCTCGCACTCGATCACGGCAGCCGGCAGATCTACAACATCGGCACCGGCCACGGTACCTCGGTCAACGAGATTTTCCAGGCCTTGCAGGACGCCACCGGTGACGGTACTCCGCCGGTGTATGGTCCACCCCGTCCCGGCGACGTGCGCAACTTCTGGCTCGACTGTAGCCGGGCCCGGCAGGACCTGGGCTGGAAACCCGAGGTTACCTTCGAAGAAGGGGCACGGCGCACCGTAAGCTCGCTGCGCCTCCGCTAGAGCGTCGCGCTCACCGCTCGCCGGGAAACGGGTTCGGCGTCCACTCCATTCCAAAGGTCTCGGCAACCGGCCGGTGCACCAGCGTTCCGCGGTAGGTGCTCAGCGCCTCGGCGAGCCCCGGGTCGTTGCGCAGCGCTTCTTCGACGCCCTGGTCAGCGAGTGCGAGGAGATACGGCAAACTCGCGCTTGTGAGCGCCAGCGTGCTGGTGCGCGGGACAGCCCCCGGCATGTTCGGCACGCAATAGTGCACCACTCCTTCGTCCACGAAGGTGGGGTCGTAATGGCTGCTCGGCCGGCTTGTCGCGGCGCCTCCACCCTGGTCGATGGAAACGTCCACCAGCACGGCCCCTTCGCCCATCGAGCGGACCATGTCCCGCGTCACGACGCGGGGCGTGTGGGCGCCGGGGATGAGGATCGAGATGATGGCGAGGTCCGCCCCGTCGAGGACATCGGCGATGGTCGCCGGCGTCGATGTCCTCGTGGTTACACGGCCGCCGTACTGGTCGACAATCTGCCGGAGACGGAGGACATCGTCGGATACGACGGTCACGTGGGCGTCCAGGCCCACCAGTGTCCGCATCGCGGCGGTCCCCACGCTCCCGGAGCCGAGGATGACCGCACGCGCGGGCGGCACACCCGCGACACCCCCGAGCAACATGCCGCGCCCGGGGCCAGGTCGCTTGAGCAATTGCGCGCCCACCTCGGCCGCCATGCGCCCGGCGATCTGGGACATCGGCGCCAGCAAGGGATATACACCATTCGGCAGCCGGATGAGCTCAGGTGCGATCGCGGTCGTCCCTGCGTCAACCAGCGCGCGGGTCAACGGCTCATCGGCGGCGAGATGCAAATACGCAAAGACGGCGGTGTCCTTGTCGAGGAACTGGTATTCCGATGCCAGCGGCTCCTTCACTTTCACGATGAGTTCGCTCTCCCGCCAGACCGTCGCGGCCCCCGGTTCGATGAGCGCCCCGGCCGCCGCATAGGCACTATCGGCGAAGCCCGAGCCCTCCCCCGCGCTGGATTCAATGGTCACGCTATGGCCGCGCGCCACCAACGAAGCCACGCTTTCGGGCGTGAGGCCCACTCGTTCCTCGCCATCCTTCTGTTCGCGTACACACCCGATGCGCATGCTCTGCTTCTCCAAACGCCGCCCCGATGTATAGTCGCCGTGACCCCTGCGGACAGGCGCCCATGCTGCCGAATCCCATGATAGGGGTCCACCGGCCGGGTGACTCCACGAAACCGTCGAGCGAGGGCCAGTCTGTGGGTGAGTTCACTGCGGGGCATCGCCTGCGCGCCCTTTGCCTCCTCTTCCTGGTTGCCGCTGTTACCTGGGGCGGAGCCAGCTGGCTCATGTTGCGAGGCTCGCTCGATGCGGGCGCCTCTGCGGATGAGCGTTTCCGGCATGTTGGAATGGAACTGGTCGTCCCTCACGAGGGCGAGTGGCTGGACCTCGACATCGGCATGTATGTGTACGATGAGGGGTCCGAAGACATCGGCGAAGTCGTGGCCGAAGCCCGCGAAGACATCCTGGAACGATACCCGGGCGCCATCGAAGTGACCGAAGGCGAAGTGTCGGCTGCCTATGAACTTATGGACCACCACTGGGCCCAGTCGCCCGTTCCCTGGGTGTACGACGCGACCGGAAAGCCTGCCGGGCTCAGTGGCGACCACCAGGCCATCCAGGCGGGCGCCTCGGCATGGGGGAATGCTGGCGCCGACTTCTCGTTCTCGGGCGGCGGTTCGTATCAATCGACTGCGCGCCCTTGCGACCTGCAAGCGGTACCGGAACCAAACGTGGTTGGCTGGAACCAGCAATCTCACAACGTCCTTGCGATTGCATGCCTCAGGTGGGAATCGAGTACGGGTGAAGCTCAATCCTTCGGGATCGAATTCTCGCCGCAGTGGAACTGGACGACCGGCTCGAACGTCAACATCGACCTCCAGAGCGTGGCCACGCACGAATTCGGCCACGCCGCTGGCCTTGGCCACACGGACGTCCATGCCGCGGTCATGTACGCGACATACTCCGCCGGGCAGATGAAGCGTACGCTCCACCAGGACGATATCGATGGACTCGTCGCCATCTACGGCTCGGATGGTTCCGCTCCGCCTCCAACCGCTACACCCACGAATACGGCGACACCCACTGCCACGCCTGTGCCCCCAACACCAACCAGCACGCCGACTCCGTCAGCGACCGCCACGCCGACGCCAACACCCACGAATACGCCTGTGCCAACCGCTACAAACACGCCGGAGCCTACGGCCACGCCAACCCCGGCGAATAACCCGGTGCCCACGGCCACGCCGACGCCAACACTCATGACGCCAACCCCCACGGACACCCCGGCGCCGACGAATACACCGGAGCCCACGGCCACCCCAACTCCCGCCCCCGGCCAGGACGGTCCTTCGCTGCCGCTCGACCGGGGAGCCAATCTCATCACGTGGACCTGGGAGACGGCGCCGCCCGCGACAGGTCTTGCGTCGTACGAGGACGTGGTGAGCGTGGTCTATGCGTGGGACGCCGGTTCAGGGACCTGGCGGCGTTGGAGCCCATTACTGCCTGCCTACGCCAACACCGTTTCCCTGCTGGAGCAGGCGAGTCCGTACTGGATCATCGTGCGCGATAACCCGTAATCCCGCGGACAGCGTCGAATTTGTGGCATTCCGGCGTCGGGAACAGCATGAGACCTGTTAGAACGACGTGACGACGGGTGTTCGAACCGCGCACAATCAGGGTTTCCCCGGGTATGATTCCCGGTGTGAAACGGCGTATATCCTTCCTGTTCACCATCGCTGCACTCCTCCTGTTCGGCCTCCCATCACTCTTCCCGGCCGGGCAATCGGATGACACCGGTGTCCGCGAAGTCGAGTTCGTGCTCGAATACCCTGACGGCACCCGTGCGGGCGCCCACCTCCTCGTCCGCGCGGCGTCCGCCGCCGAGGCCGAGGCTGCGGCGCTGGAAACACTGCGGGTGCTTGAGCCCGCCGCTGCTGAGGGCGCGACGCCGCATGGCCACGATCATGATCTCAGTGCCAGCGCAGCGCTCGAATCGGACACCGCGTCGGCGCAGGAGGCATCGGAGCGTGAGCCCTGGGGCTGGCTCTGGGACGATGACGAGCTGCCGGTGCCTGTCCACTACAACCCTTCGGGTGCGCTTGAACACTTCAGCGTCGCCGACGTGCGGATGGCACTGGATGTATGGAGCGATGTGCCGGGTTCACGCTTCGCGTTTACCTATGCCGGCGAAACGACGCTCCCGGCATCACTGAACGTGTCCGGCCGCGACGGCGAGAACGTTATCGCCTGGCAGGGCCTCGGCTGTGATGAAGAGTCCTGCGTCCTGGGGCTTACGACGAAGAGCTTCGAATCGCACGAGGTCGATATTTCCCTTAATACCCACCAGGACGCCAACCTCGGTGACGGTTCAGATGGGACCTACGACGCACTGACAGTCCTGCTCCATGAACTCGGGCATATGGCGGGCCTCGAGCATTCGTGTACCGCGGACGGCCCCTGCAGCGATGAACAGCACGATGCCGTCATGTTCCACTCCTATTCGGGGGTACGGCATGATCTGTCCGAAGACGACATCGCCGCGCTCGCCGCGCACTACCCGGCGGATGACGGCGTGGCTTCCAGCATGCCGCTCGACCCACCCGGCGAGCACGACGATGCCGCGAGCTCGGTGGCCATCCAGCTCGACCCCGGCTGGAATCTCGCGACCCTCATGCCGCTCGGCATCGAGCCGGTCATGAGCGAACTGACCTGTGTCCAGGCTGTCTATGCGTACGACGAGCAACAGGGGTGGCTGCGCTGGATCCGCGGGCTCGATGCTGCCTACCAGACCCTCGATGTACTCCGGGATGGCGAAGCCTACTGGGTCCTGGCAGAGGACTCGTGCACAGGCGTCTTCCATTAAGCATAAGCAAGCAAGGGTCCGAGGGCGCTGGCTCGCGGCGCTAGAAGCCGATGTAGTCGGCCGGGTCGACCGGCGTGCCGTTACGCCGGATCTCGAAGTGCAGATGCTCCCCGGTGGTGAATCCCGTCAAGCCTGAAACCCCGATGTGGCTGCCGGCCGCGACCGGCTGGCCGACGCTCACGTCGATCTGGCTCAAGTGCGCGTACAGGGTTGTGTAGCCCCCGCCACAATCGACGATGACGTGGTAGCCATAGCTGTAGGTCCACCACTCTGTCCCGGTGACTGTGCCGTCACAGGCCGAGTAGATCGGTGAGTTCGGGTAACCGTAAAGGTCCAGGTCAATCCCTGTGTGGATGCGGCCGCCGCCGCGCGGCGTGCCAAACGGGTCGCTCACGCGGTAATAGGCAGCCAGCGGGTTCTGGAAGCGCCCGTCTGACGCCGGCGGCGCGGCTGGCGCCTCTTCGTCGTCCGCAGCCTGTGCGGGCGCCGGGCCTGGCTCGGGTGGAGGCGGCGGCTTCTGGGTCGCCCCGGGCAGGAGCAATGTGACACCCGGTTCGATGTCGTCCGGGTCGCGGACTGCGTTCGATTGGTAGCCCAGCACTTCCTCTTCGGTCACATTGTCGTACTGCGCCACAATGCTCCCCAGGGTCTCACCAAAGGACACCCGGTGGAGCACCCCATCGTCGCGGGGAACCACGAGTTCCAGCCCGGGGGTGACGAGATTGCGGTCCGTCACCGTCGGGTTGTTGTCGAGCAGTGTGCCTTCGCTGATGCCGAATTGGGCGGCAATCACGCTGACCGAATCGCCTGGCTCTGTCACATAGACTTCGAACGGCTGTTGTGGGTCGACGACGTCTGCGAGTCCCGCACCGCCGTCAGCACCACCCGTTGCCGCCGAGACGCCGGAGGAAAAGGACGACGTGGGCGCCACTCCACCGCTCTGGCGGACCGTGGCGGCTTCCGACGGCGCCGACATGATGGCCACCGACGAGAGCGTCCGAGTACTCGTCCCTGGTCGCAGGACACTATCGGCTGGTGTCCCCTGGACCGAACCGGCCACGCCGGAAAAGGCGAACGTCGGCAGCGATTGTTGCGAGCGGGTGTCATCGCCAAAGGGGGAGTGTGCCGCGAATACGACAGCGACGAACGCCAGGAGCACGATGACGCTGTGCACCGTATAGCGGCCGTGACGAATCCCGTGCGCATGCGACCGTATACGTGCCTTGCCGTTACCGGCGCCGCGCCGGGGTGATCGGTCAGTGTCGGGTGTTTTGTCGTCCCCGGGCTCCCGTCCGCCATCCGGCGGCGGCTCGTACAGATGTCCCACCAGCGACCCTTACAGCAGATGGATTCCGCTGACGCGAGGCGCCTGCGTGCCTCGCTGCGGCCGGCCTCTGGTCGGGGAGCCCTAGAGGTCCGATTTCAGACTTGCGAGGAACTCGTCGTTGGATGTGGTCTTGCCCATGCGCTCGAGCAACCGCTCGGTCGCTTCGAGCTGGTTCGGCGAGTTCTGCGAAATCATAGCGGCCATCCGCCGCAGCAACCAGACCCCTTTGAGCCGGCCTTCTTCGAGCAACAGCTCTTCACGCCGCGTAGAACTCGCCTGCAGGTCGATAGCCGGGTAGAAACGCCGCTCGGCGAGGCGCCGGTCGAGCCGGAGCTCCATGTTCCCGGTCCCTTTGAACTCTTCGAACACCACTTCGTCCATCCGGCTGCCGGTGTCGATGAGACACGTCGCGAGGATAGTGAGCGAGCCCGCGTGCTCACATTTGCGGGCGCCACCAAAGATCCGCTTGGGCGGGTAGAGCGCGACGGGGTCGACGCCACCAGAGAGTGTCCGTCCGCTGGGCGGGAGCGCCAGGTTGTATGCGCGGACGAGCCGCGTGATGGAGTCCATGAGAACCACGACGTCCTTGCCCGCTTCCACGAGTCGCTTCGCCCGCTCGAAGGCCATCTCGGCTACGCGGACATGGTCCTCGACTGGCTCGTCGAACGTGCTGCTCACGACTTCGCCGCGCACATTGCGGCGCATGTCCGTGACCTCTTCCGGCCGCTCGCCGATGAGGACAACCATGAGGTGAACGTCCGTGTGGTTGTTCGTGATGCCGTTGGCGATGTTCTGGAGGAGCATCGTCTTACCGGCTTTCGGCGGCGAGACGATGAGGCCGCGCTGGCCGCGGCCGATCGGGGCGACCAGGTCGATGACCCGGTGGGTGAGGTTGTCGGACGAGGACTCCATCTGGAGCTGCTCGTAGGGGAAGATGGCCGTGAGGTTCTCGAAGAAGGGGCGGCGTTTCGCCGTCTCCACATCCATCCCGTTGACCGCTTCGACCTTGAGCAGACCGTAATACTTCTCGTTGTCGCGCGGGTGGCGGACCTGGCCCGTGACGTAATCCCCGGGGCGGAGTCCAAAGCGCCGGAGCTGTGACTGCGAGACGTATATATCGTGCGGTCCTGGCAGCATTCCCTCGCCACGGAGGAACCCGTAGTTCCCGTCGTCGCTCACTTCCAGGAAGCCGCCCGAGAAGATATTGCCGCGTGCCTCTGCCTGCGCCTGCAGCAGCCGGAAGATGAGGTCAGACTTGCGGAGCCCGGAAACGCCTTCGAGCCCGTAGTCCTTCGTCAGCTGGATGAGCGCATCGCGCGACATCGCTTCAAGCTCCGCGATGTTCAACGACGGTGGCGCGGGCCCTTTGTCCTTATCTTTGTCCTTGTCCTTCTCTTTATCGCGCTCTTTGTCGCGACCGCGTTCGCGCCCGTTGTCTTTGTCTTTTTCCTGGTCACGATCGTCACGATTTTCCGCGCGGTCGCGGTCGCGGCGCTCGCGGAAGGACCGGCGCCGGCGTGGCGTCGGCGAATCCTGCTGCTGCTGCTCTTCGTTTTCGGCCGTAGCCTCGGTTGAATCAGTCAAAGGGGTATCGGTCAACGTTCTGGGACCCTGTTGGGGCTAAGGTCCGCAGCTCACTGCGGCGCCGGGTAGCCAGTTTACTCTTGGTCTGCGGCTTGGGAGGACCTGGGAATGTACCCTGTGGAAGTCCGGGGCAGCGATCTGTGTGCTGCCGGCCACTGCGGACAGGTTCATATTACGCCCAAATTCGAAACGCGGGCAAGCGATGGGCTTCCAGGCCATTCACCTTTGCTCCTTCAGCCGCGCCCGCATACGCTTATGCGAGACCTTCAATAACGGATTCCGAAACGCATGGCAAACACGAAAACCGCGCTCAAGCGCTGGCGCCAGTCGCTCGAACGCCGCGACCGCAACCGGGCACGGCGTAGTGCGTCCAAGACCGCCATCCGAAACGTCCGGGCGAGCATCGCATCGGGCGACGAGGCTGCGGTGGACAACGCCCTCTCGCGCGCTTACTCGGCACTCGACCGCGCCGCGAAGAAGGGCGCCATCCACACGGGCAAGGCCAACCGCCAGAAGCGCCGCCTTACTCTCCGGGCCCGGCAGGCGCTCGGCAAGCGCTCCTAGCGCAGCCTGGCTGCCACATGTCATCCACGCTTCGCGCCGTAAGCGCCGTAAGCGATGAATCGCGCCCGCGCGTTGACGTCGTCATCCCCTGCTACAACGAAGCAGGGGTGCTGCGGTGGAGTGTCGAAACAGCAGTCGCGCTATTCGCCCGTCACCCGTACTACGACTGGAAGCTTGTCATCGCCGACAACGGCTCGATCGACGGGACGGGTGAACTCGCTCGTGAGCTGGAGCGCGAATATGCCCAGGTCGAGGCTCTGATCCTGGAGATCAAGGGCCGCGGTCTCGCGCTCAAAGAAGCGTGGACACGGAGCGATGCGGACGCTGTCGCATACATGGACGTGGACCTCAGCACCGACATCGAGCATCTGCCAGCGCTCGCCGGCCGCGTGCTGACGGGCGGCTGTGACGTCGCAATCGGGTCGCGGCTGGCCCGGGGCGCAAAAACCCGGCGAAGTTTCAAACGAGAATTCACTTCGCGTGGATACGTATCGCTTATCAGGCTGGTGTTCCCGCGGTTGCGGATCACCGACGCGCAGTGCGGCTTCAAAGCGCTCAGCCGCCGCGCCGTCGATGAGCTCGTGCCGCAGATTGAGA
Organism: Dehalococcoidia bacterium; assembly: GCA_007118095.1. Taxonomy (GTDB): domain Bacteria; phylum Chloroflexota; class Dehalococcoidia; order Tepidiformales; family Tepidiformaceae; genus SLAK01. The sequence goes on along the minus strand of SKSF01000022.1, from coordinate 26,229 downwards.
ACCGGATGTGGTTCTTCGATACCGAGCTGCTCGTGCTCGCACACCGGCACGACATGAAAATCTGCGAAATGCCGGTCCGGTGGGCGGAGGACCCGGATACCAAAGTGAAAATCGTTAGCACCGCGATAGAGGACATCCGGGGCCTCGCGCGGATGCGGTTCGGCAAGTAGCAATGTATGGCTTAACCGGAAGCCGCCCGTCATTGACCCCCCGGTATGCCCGGGGTATAAATCCCATTGCTACGGGCTTCACAAAGTCCCGACCGGGCTATGCAGCGCCGGTCGCGTAGCACGAACGGAGAGGGGGAGGCAGCTTGGATTTTCTGCCCAACTTGCCGCACGACTTTGCTGAGTTCGGGGAGCTCGTCCTCGTCACAATCTTCATGACTGTAACGCTTGTCATCCTGACTGCCTTCGGGCAGTGGTGGCAGCGCTAGCGAGGGGCCGTCTAGATGGCAGTTGAACAACCTGGCAAGCCGACGCTGGCCGACAAGATCTACGACAAGATGTTCCACAACTACGTGTGGAAATCCATCTTCCGTACCGGGTACCCGAACACCCCGCGGAACCAGATGCTTGTCGTCGCCACGAACCTTTTCCTCCACCTCCATCCGACGCGTATCCACCGGACGCACGTCAAGATTACCCACACCTACTGCCTTGGTGGCCTCACCTTCTTCATGTTCCTGGGGCTCACGGTCACCGGCATTCTCTTGATGTTCTATTACGTGCCAAGCGTCGAACGGGCTTACCTGGATATCCAGAACATCCAGACCAACGTGCAGTTCGGACAGTTAATGCGAAACATGCACCGTTGGATGGCCCACGCCATGGTCATACTAGTCTTCCTGCATATGATGCGGGTGTTCTATACCGGCGCGTACAAGCCACCGCGCGAATTCAACTGGGTGGTCGGTGTCATCCTCCTGGTGCTCACCTTCCTCCTCAGTTTCACCGGCTACCTGCTTCCGTGGGACCAGCTCGCTTTCTGGGCTATCACCGTCGGGAGCGAAATTGCCGGCGCGGCACCGGTCCTCGGGCCCAAGACCCGGTTCTGGATGCTCGGTGGCTTCGAAGTGGGTCCTGAATCCCTGATCCGCTTCTATACCCTTCACGTCATCGCGCTGCCGCTGCTCGCAGCAATTTTCATGGCCGTGCACTTCTGGAGGATCCGCCGGGACGGCGGCCTCGCACGGCCCCTGTAGGAGTAGAAGTCGAGGGGATGCTGAGCATGCGAATGCAGTTGAGTCAGGAGAGCTAGCCCATGGCCACCGCTGTCGTTGCACGTCCGGCTGCCAGACCACAGGCCCGAGCCCGGGACGAAGAGGTTCTCGTTTGGCCCGACCTGGTGTTTGTCGAGTTCATCTCGGCGCTGTTGTTCACCTTCACGATCTTCATCCTCTCGGTGATCCTCAACGCGCCGCTTCTCGACCAGGCAAACCCGGACGTCACTCAGAACCCGGCGAAGGCGCCCTGGTACCTGCTCAACCTGCAGGAACTGCTCCTCCACATGGAGGCTGCGACGGCCGGCGTCATCGTGCCGACCGTCTGGCTCATCATCCTCGGCGCATTCCCCTACTTCGACCGCGACAACGATGGCCAGGGCGCCTGGTTCGCGACCGAAGGCTCCGTGAAGCTCACCGTCGTCTCCGCCATCGTTGGCGTCGTCGGCACGTGGCTCCTCATCCTCTGGAACCAGGGCACCATCGCAAGCGTGCTGAATAGCTGGTTCGGTATCTCAGGCGGAGACACGTTTCGGTTCCTTGAGAACTCCCGTGCCATCCAGGGCAACCTCCCGTGGCCGGAATGGTCTGAGTCAATTCCCTACCTGCCGTTTGAGCTCCGCATCCTCGATGAAGGGTTCACCGGCTTCGGCGCAACGACGTTCCAGAACGTTGACCTCCCATCATTCATCGTTGAGATTGCCATCCCCATCATCATGATGGTGGGCCTGCCCTCGCTCCTTATCTATGTCCTGTGGCGCATCGGCTGGGTGTTCACCCGCCGCGACGCGCTCATCGTGCTCTTTAGCGGATTCGTGGCCGTCAACGCGATGCTGGTCCTCGCCGGCACCGGCTTCCGCGGCGAAGACCAGGACCTGGTGTTCCCCTGGAACCTTAGCGTTGACGAAGGGATACCCGGGTACCAGCCGCCCGACTAGGTGGGATAGAGTGAAGGAAGCAGTGGTATATCGAGGGGAGAACAATGTCGAATAGGCCGACCTCCGGCCCCCGCGCGGGCCGCATCGAACAGGCGAGGCAGCAGGAAGCGCGCAAGGTCGCGCGCCGCTCCTTTCTCCGGGTGAGCGCATTCGCTGGCCTCACCCTGTTTGTGGGCGGGATGCTTGCCAGCTTCCTCGCATTCTTCAACCTTCGCAGCCCTACCGGTTTCGGCGCGCCGGTGACTGTCGGCCCGGGTGAAATCCCGGGGCCCGGTGGGACACCGGAGCGCAACAGCGAGGGCCGCTTCTGGCTGGTGAACCTCGACGGCGGCGAAGGCGACGTGCAGGGCGTGGGTGGCACTGGCGGCCTCCTGGCGCTCTACTGGGTCTGCCCCCATCTCGGGTGCACCGTCCCGTGGAACCCGGCGTTCGATGGTGGCGCCGTCGGCCATGCGGGCATCGTGGGCTGGTTCCGCTGCCCCTGCCACGCATCTACCTATTCCAAGGCGGGCGTGCGCGTGTTCGGTCCTGCTCCCCGGAGCATGGATACGTTCGACGTCGAGGTGAATGCCGACGGCAGCATCACCGTGAACACCAGCGCCATCACCAGTGGCGCTGCCGACCCGCCGAACCCCCTGCGGGCGATTCCCTACAGCTAAGCGGAGGAGCGATTGAATACCAACAAGCAGCGAGTCCTCATCGTCACGCTCCTCTTCCTGATCGTTGGAGGATGTGCGGGCTACACGGTGATCGACCTTCCCGTGCGAGCGGACTCACAAGAGGAACACATGTACTGGGAGTCCGTGACACGTGGCGGTTTGCTCTACGCGAATAACTGCCGGACTTGCCACGGGAACCAGGGCGAAGGTTTTGTTGCCCCTGCCCTGAACCGCTCGGATTGGCGCGACCAGGACCCGATCGCCCTGGAAGAAAACCAGGAAATGTTGTGGCAGACACTCGCCTGTGGGCGTGCGGGTACCACCATGCCCGCCTGGCTTGATGAGCATGGTGGCGCGTTAAACGTCCGACAGATCGAGCACCTGGTGAACCTGCTGACCGCACCCGAAAACGGCGACGAATATGTCGACCAGGACGGTGAACCCACCAGCCGGGGTTGGGTTGATGCGCGCCGGTTCGCGCACAACCTCAACATGGAGCTTGTGCCTTCGATCACCGGCGACTCGCTGCAATCAATCGCGGATGCGCACAACCTGGGCGTTGAGCGCCTTGCGGAGGCGAACGACGTCCCCATGGACGAGGTCGACCAAACGCTTGAGCGTGGCAGGACCATCCAGGTGCCGCCGAACAACCAGGACCCCGAAGGCACCGAATACACGATCATCGGCGATTTCGACAGCATCGAAACGCTGACTGGCGACCTGTACGTGGGCGCCACGATGATCGCCGATCTCAACGATATCGATTACGAGGTCGACTATGTCGGCTCCGAGTTCCGGCTCCTTGATGAGGACGGCCAGCCTGTGTCCGGCCTGCTACCCGGGGAAGAGCTGGCACTTCCCGAAGAGGCGACATATACCGTCATCGCGGGCGACTCGCTCGAAAGTATTGCCGAACAGCGAAACATCTCCCCGAATGAAATCCGGGCCCTCAACGAGGCAATGCTCGAAGGCATTGAGGATGACGAGGAGATGGACGGCGAACGGCATCTGGAGCTGCCGGCAGACCCGGTTGTGATTCTCGCTGACGATCTGGACTGGGATGTGGTCGCCGAGTGGTATGGCCTCGAAGGCGACGAGCTGGCCACCCTCAACGACGCTGGCGAAGAAGACGAAGCGCCGGCGAACGAGCCCATCCAGCTACCCGACGGAGCCGAATATACGGTCCAGGAGCTCGACACGCTCGAAGGCATCGCCCAGATGCACGACACCACCGTCGAAGAGCTCATGGAGCTGAACCCGGAGATCGACGACCCGGATGACGTGACGCACGAGATCGTCCTCGACCTGCCGCAGGTTGATGCGTATGTGATCCAGGGCGATGACTTCAGCGACGTCGCCGACGAGTACGGAAATGTCAATGGCCCCGAGCTCGCCCAGGCGAACGGGTACACGGAAGACGATGTGCTCCGCGTTGGGACGCAGTTGGAACTGCCCGACCACGCCTACGGCACTGCGCCCGCCGATGCCGTGAACACGGGTGAGGGCTGTGTGCAGCACGCCGTAACGGAGGGCACGTACGCCTCGATCGTTGGGGACCCGGATGCAGTCGAGGATGACTTCCCACCGGCCGAGCCACCCGAGGATTTCACTGATGAACTGGTCATCCGGTCGCACAATACGGACTGGACCTTCGATGCGGACGGTGAAGAGCTCGAGCCGAACCGTGGTGTTGCCAAGATTCGTCCCGGCACTACCGTCCTCTGGGAGAATGTTGGCCCAACGTTGCACACGGTGACCATCGGCGGCGAAACGGAAGATCCGAACTTCGCCGAGGGCGACACCTTCGAGTTCACCTTTAACGAGACGGGTGAGTACCAGATTACCTGCGACTTCCACCCTGAACAGGACGGATACGTCTACGTTGAAGAGGACGACGGCAGCGGTGACGCTGGTGAGGAAGAGGCCGCTGAGTAGCGCAGCCACTGGAGATAGCCCCGGGCCCGGTTGAAAACCGCCCGGGCATTGCCGGAACGTTTGACGCTCTCCCGGGGGCTGCTTACGATTTCGAATCAAGAAGTGCCGGGGCCGTGAGTGCTCCGCGAGTCTGAAGAAGGGGGAAAAACGGGATGCCTGCAGAAACAGGGAAACGCTACCTGTGTCCGAAATGCAACGCCGAGTTCATCGTAACCAAGGGCGGTGAAGGCGATCTGACCTGCGGCGATACGCCGCTCGAACTCAAGAAATAACTGCGGAGAACAATATGGCTGTCCAGCTTGGCAAGCGCTACAAAGACGAGGAAACTGGCATCGAACTGCTCGTCATCAAGCCCGGCGACTGCGACCTCAAGGTCAACGGCAGGGACATGGAACTGATGCAGCCAAAGGTGCTGCCGTCCGCCGACTAGCCGGCTAACTGGCATACAATGCACAGGGATGAAGGGCCCCACCGGGGCCCTTTCTCTATGGCTGGAAATGTACCGGCTTGCCTGCGTACGATTTCCCCGTGGACTACGAGGAGATGATTGAGTCCCGCATCCAGGAAGCGATGTCCGCGGGCGTCTTTCGCAATCTCCCCGGCGAAGGGAAGCCCCTGGGGTCGAACGAGGCCGAGAAGCTGGCGGGAAACCAGTGGCTCGGATTCAAAGTGCTTCGCGATGCTGATCTGCTCCCTGACTGGCTCCTGCAGGCACGCGACATCGAGAAGCGCCAGGAACGCCTGGCCGAACTCGATGCTCGTCATGGCCGGCTGGTCGAGGCAGCCCGCGAGAGCGGAGAGTGGCACCGGTTTATGCCCGGCATCGACCAGCTCAGGCGCGACTACGAGCGCGATGCGCGGGAACTCCGCCGGCGCCAGGATCGTTTCAACCACGATGCGCCGAGCGTGCGCCTCGAGCGGCCTGGCATCTGGGTGGAGTACCACCTGGAACGTCTCGATAGCCGCCTCTCGTGTCCGGTGACGTTTGACGATTAGGACGCGTCTTTGTCTGGAGCCCGGCAGCAGCGTTATACTGGCCGGGTGCCCGCCGTGGACGCGGCAAAACCGGGGCATGATTGCGGGGTGATCGAGTCCGTTTGGCAGAAGTGATCATTGGAGACAACGAGCCGTTCGAAGCTGCATTGAAGCGGTTTAACAAACGCGTGCAGCAGGACGGGATCCTCTCGGAAGCGCGGCGCCGCGAGCACTACGAAAAGCCCAGCGTGAAGCGCAAGAAGAAGGAAGCAGCTCGCCTCCGGAAACTCCGCAAGAAGCAGCTACGCAGCGAAGCAAGGGCAGCAGCCCGCCGCTGATACCAGGAACCACGCCGCCCGGGAACATTCCCGGGCTTTTTCTTCTGGATGGACACATGGCAGAGATCGAAGCGCGCATTAGTGACGACCTGAAACAGGCTATGCGTCAGCGTGATGCGACCACCAGGGACGCACTTCGGCTGCTGGTGGCGGCGATCAAGAATGCTCGTATCGAAGCGGGCGCCGACCTGGACGACGACGCGGTGCTCTCCATCGTGCAGAAGCAGGTGAAGCAACGCCGCGAAAGTATTGCTGAATACGAAAAGGCCGGCCGCGCGGACCTCGCCGAAAAGGAGCGAGTGGAGGCCGAAGTCTTCGAACGCTACCTGCCGCAACAGGCGAGCCGCGAGGAGATCGAGGCCGCAGCGCGCAAGGCCATCGTAGAGATGGGCGCGTCCGGCCCGCGGGACATTGGCAAGGTAATGCCTGTGCTCATGAAGCAATTCTCCGGCCGCGCGGATGGCCGCGAAATCAACGAGGTCGTGCGCGGACTCATCGAAGGCGCGTGACCACCCGCGCCGTGCTTTTCGACTGGACCGGGACGCTCGCCTATCGGGACCGCAGCCGCAGCCGCGACCCGGTCGCCGCGCTGGCAGCCGCGCTTGGCGGCAGTGCCACCGGTGAGCGCCAGCTCCGGCAGGTGTTGCGTGACGTGATGGACGAGCACGGCGATGCCATCTCCGTCGATGCGCTGGTCGAGCAGACGGCCCAACGCCTGGGGTTGGACACGGCTCCCGGGACACTTGAGCGCGCGACCAACGCCTTCGCCGCTGCCGTCATGTCCGGCCAGGAACTCTACGACGACGCGCGCGCCATGATTGCGTCGCTGCGATACCGGGGGTACCGCCTCGCGATCGTTTCGAACCTGGTGCTTTCTGCGGAGCATTTGCGCGATCACCTCCAGGCCTGCTCGGCCAGCGGATACTTCGATGCGATCGTCACGTCGGCGGATACCGGGGCTGCAAAGCCGCACCCCGCACCGTTCCTCCGCGCGCTGGAGCTCCTCCAGGTCACCGCGGACGAGGCGCTCGCCGTGGGGGACAGCGAAGAGACCGACATCGTGGGTGCGCGTGCGGCGGGCATCCCTGCGGTGCTGCTTGACCGCCGTGAGCATGGCCGTCGCCCTGCCGCGATCGGCCGCCTTACCGGGCTGAACGCGCTGCTCGGCGAAGGCCCCGCCCCGGTGGCATGAAGCCCCTCTGATATGATGAATTGACGCGTCTATGCTCCGCCGGCGTCCCGTCCCTGTCGTATCCCGTCTTATGGCAGCGCTTTTCGCGCTCGTGGTCGCATTCCCGGCGGCACTACTCGTCATGCCCATCTGGCCCACGGAAGGCGGCCTCGAGCCCGGAGACCGTGCGCCGCGTGACCTCATCGCTATTCGCGACGCCCAGTACGAGTCCGAGGTCCTGACCGAACGAGCCCGCGACGAAGCCGCCGATGAAGTAGCGCCGGTCCCCCTCCCCGTTGACCCCGATGTCCGTGATGAGGCGCTGGATGACCTCGTGCTCCTGTTTGAGGAGGTCATGGCTGCGCGCGATCGGGACGACCTGTCGACCCAGGAGAAGCTTGAGCAGCTCGAAGACACGCCGGTCGCAGATGTCTTGAGTCAGACAGGGAAGACAGCGCTCCTCACCCTCTCTGACGACGGGTTCGAACATCTCTACGAGTCGGCCGAAGAAGGCATCACCGCCTTGATGGACCAGCCTGTGCTCGAGACGACCAATGTCGGCAACCGGGTTGAGGAGCACCTGGCGAACATCGAGAACCGCCCGGCCGACGCCCAGGAGGAGACCGCCCTGCGCGAAATCTTGCGCAGCTTCACCTACGTGAATACGGGCGTCGACGAGGAGCGCACCGAGGAACTGCGGGAGAACGCCCGCGCCAATGTTTCACCCGTCATCCAGACGTGGACCAGCGGGCAAACGATCGTGGCCGAGAACGCTGTCCTCACCGAAGAAGACATCGAAGCACTGCGCGAGACCGGTGTCATCGAATCCGGCATCGGACTCTACGAGGTCGCGTCCGCGGTGCTTGCTGCCGGCGCCCTGGCCCTGTTGCTGGGCGTCTACGTCTACCAGTTCCAGCCCGTCCCGGCCCCGGCAACCCGGCGGCTCCTGCTTATCGGCTTCACGACGGTCGCGACGCTTGTTTCGGTCCGGGCCCTCATCCCCACCTTCCTACCCGATACCGAGGGGCAATATCTCGCTTACATGGTGCCGGTCGGCGCCGCCGCGATGATCGCGGCATCGTTCGCCGACCTTCGTTTTGGCGCGGTGACGGCCGTCGGAATTGGCCTGTTCGCTGCATTTATCGGCACGGCCGCGCCGGAGATACCGGGGGCTAGCTTTGCTTCACCCATGGAGGCGCTCCAGCTCGGTGTCGTGTTCATCGCTGGCGGGCTCGCCGGGGCGAGCGTTGTTTACCAGGCCGAGCGCCTTTCCCGGTATGCCGCCGCTTCTGTGGCGGTGGGCTTTGCTACCGGGCTTGGCCTGCTCATCTTCTGGGCGCTGAGCGAGCCGCGAGAGCATGAAGCGCTCGCCTGGATCGCCGCTGCATCGGCTGTGAATGGCGCCGGGGCGGCAATCATCACGGTCGGCGTTTTCGTCGTGCTGTCGCTGGTCTTTGGCGTCACCACGCGCCTCCAGCTCATGGAGCTCGCGCAGTCAAACAGTCCGCTCATGCAGCGGCTCCAGGACGAGACCCCCGGCACGTATCACCACAGCATGATGGTCGGCGCGCTCGCCGAGCGTGCCGCGGAGCAGATCGGCGCCGACGCACTCATTACCCGGGCGGGCGCCTACTACCACGATATCGGCAAGCTCGCGCAACCCCAGTACTACATCGAAAACATCATGGACGAGGAGAACAGTCCGCACGACGAGCTCCCGCCGCGCGAAAGCGCGCAACGCATCATCGAACACGTGACCAACGGGCTCGAGCTCGCGAAGAAATACCGGCTCCCCGAGGTCATCCGCGACTTCATCCCACAACACCATGGGACGCGCCTCGTTACGTTCTTCTATCGCAAGTCCATCAGTAACGGTGAGTCACCCGATGCTGCGGAGTTTGCCTATGCAGGCCCGCGTCCGCGGACCAAGGAAGCCGCCATTGTGATGCTGGCCGACTCCTGCGAAGCAGTGGTGCGCGCAGGCCGCGAACGTGGCCCGCAGCAGATAAGTTCGGTCGTCGATGCCATCTTTGCCGAGCGGCTGGCCGAAGGACAGCTCGACGACTGCGATATCACCATGCGCGAGCTCCAGCTGGTCGCTGCGAGTTTCAAAGCGACGCTGCGCGCCGTGTATCACCAGCGCATCGCATACCCGGCGCCCACGACGGATGAAACAACCGTCACGAATCCGGGCACCAGCCCGGGTGGAGGCGCATGAACCTGTTTTGTGAGACAAATGACCGCAGGCTCACACCTGCGTCTCAATGCCAGGCACACGTGAGAGAGGGAGTTGCTCATGCGATTTGCCATCGTCCGCTTTCCCGGCACCTGGAGTGACCGCGACTGCTACCGGGTCCTTCATGATGTCCTGGGACAGGAGGCCAGCATCCTCTGGCACCGCGAGACGGACCTTTCTGGCTACGATGCCGTGGTGTTGCCCGGCGGCTTCTCGTACGGCGACTACCTGCGGTGCGGGGCGATCGCGCGCTTCTCCCCGGTCATGGACTCGGTTGTGTCCTTCGCGGAAGCCGGGAAGCCGGTGATCGGCATCTGCAACGGCTTCCAGGTGCTGTGCGAGAGCCATCTGCTGCCGGGAGCGCTCATCCTCAATGATAGCTTGCAGTTTCGCTGCGAATGGACACATTTGCGGCGTGACGGCGGCGATACCCCCTGGGCCAGTGCCATTCCCGCCGGCGATGTCATCCGCATCCCCATCAGCCATGGGGACGGCAACTACTTCGCCGAGCCAGGGACGCTGGACGAACTGGAGCGGGACAGTCGGGTCATCTTCCGGTACTGCGACGAACACGGAGACGTGACTGCCGAAGCAAACCCGAACGGCAGTCAGCGAAACATTGCGGGCATCATCAACCGGCGCGGCAATGTCCTCGGGATGATGCCCCACCCCGAGCGCGCGGGTGAGGACATCGTGGGTGGTACCGATGGCAACCGCATCTGGACGTCGCTGATCGAAGCGGGGCTGGCCGCCGTCCGGTAGCACAAAGCGGGCGGGTGACTGGTAGGGTTGGCCACGGCGAGGCCTACGCCCGCCGGAGGAAACCATATGACAGGAGCCAGCCCGGCTGCCTATCCCATCCAGCTCGATGCCGCGGGCCCGGCAGCGCAAAACCGGCTCACCGTGTTCTTCCGGCTTATCCTGGGGATCCCGCACCTGGTCGTGCTGATGTTCCTCGGCATGGCCGCCTGGGTGATTTACTTTATCTCCTGGTTCATCATCCTGTTCACCGGCCGGTACCCCGAGGGGCTCCTGCGCTTCATGATTGGCTACCTCCGCTGGACGACGCGCGTGTATGGCTACTACGCGTTGCTCACGGACCAGTACCCGCCGTTCTCTCTCGATTCGGACGACGCCTACCCCGTGCGGCTCACGGTCGAAGAGCGCGTGGAGAACCGGAATCGGCTCACGACCTTCTGGCTCATCCGCTGGCTCCTGGCCATCCCCCACTACATCATCCTGATGGTCCTGCAGTACGCGCTGTATGTCGTCCTGTTCATCGCCTGGTTCATCGTGCTCATCGTCGGCTCGCTGCCGGCCGGGCTACACCGCTTTATCGTTGGAGTCCTGCGGTGGTACCAGCGCGTCCAGGGCTATGCACTCCTGCTGGTCGACGAATACCCACCCTTCTCGCTGGACTGAGGTTGAGCGTAACGGCCATGGGGCACGACATCTGTTGTCGCGCTACGCACACGTGTATAACACGAAGCGGTAATCATGAGAGATGGAGTGTCATCATGCAGGACAGTGATCCGCCGCCCGGCAGTCCCGGTTCGTCACCACCTCCCCAGCAATCGGCCTCGAACTTCTTCGGAAAGCTGTTTGACCTCAACTTCAACGAGTTCATCACGCTCTCCATCATCAAAGTCATCTACGTCTTGCTCATTGTCTTCGCTGGCCTGGGCGCACTCGGAATCCTGGTAAGTTTTATCGCCCAGGGCGGCGGGGCCGCTGTAGCGGGTGTCATTCTGGCCCCCATCCTCTTTCTCCTGTACGTGATACTCGCGCGCGTCTGGCTCGAAATCCTCATCGTCATCTTCCGCATCGCGGAGAACACTACGGAGCTGGTCCGACAGGGCCGCGGCGACCAGTAACACAGGCGGCGCGGTGCTGCGCATATCCGTGCAGCACCGTACCGTTTCCCTATGCCCGTCTCACAGGAAGCACTCGATGCCGTCGCCCTCAGCCGCGCTGAATACGAACAGCTCGTCGAGCGGCTCAAGCGCGAACCGAACGAGGTCGAGCTGGGCATGTTTGGCTCGCTCTGGAGCGAGCATTGCGGGTATAAGAACAGCAAGCCGCTCCTTCGGCTTTTCCCCTCCGGTGGCGACCGTGTCCTGACGCAGGCTGGCGCGGAGAACGCCGGCGCCATCGACGTCGGCGGTGGCCGCTGCGTCGTGATGAAGGTCGAGTCGCACAACCACCCCTCGGCCATCGAGCCCTACCAGGGTGCGGCCACCGGCGTCGGCGGTATCGTGCGCGATATCTTCGCCATGGGCGCCTACCCCATCGCCCTCCTCGACTCCCTCCGCTTCGGAACCCTGGATGAGCCCCAGACCCGGTATCTCTACGACGGCGTGGTCGGCGGGATTGGCGGCTACGGGAACTGCCTGGGCATCCCGAACGTCGGCGGCGAAGTGTTCTTCGCGGCGCCCTACAACGGGAACCCGCTGGTCAACGCAATGTGCGTCGGTGTCGCGGACATCGACAAGCTGGTGAGCGCACGCGCGTCCGGCGAAGGTTCCGTGCTCCTGCTCGTCGGCTCCGACACCGGCCGCGATGGCATCCATGGAGCAAGCGGACTGGCCTCGCGCACCGATCCGGAATCGCGCTTCGCCGAGATGAGGCCGGCGGTCCAGGTCGGCAACCCGTTCATGGAAAAGCTGCTCATGGAGGCATGCTACGAGCTTGCTTCGCGGCACAGCGACTGGATCGTCGGCATCCAGGACCTGGGCGCCGCAGGGCTCACAAGCTCGATCGTCGAATGCTGCGCGCGCGGCCGTACGGGTGCGGTTATCGATATCGAACGCGTTCCGCGGCGCGAAACCGGCATGACGCCCTACGAAGTGATGCTCAGCGAAAGCCAGGAGCGGATGCTGATCATCGCGAAACCGGAACACGTCGACCAGGTCACGGCGCTCTTCCACGGCTGGGAACTGCACTGCGAGGCCATCGGCACTGTTGTGGGCGGCCCGGATGTGATCATCCGCGAGCACGGCGAAGAGGTCGCGCGTGTGCCCTGGGAGACCGCGACGGAGCCGCCGGAGTACCGCCGCGCAGGCGAGCGCCCGGCGGAGATCACCGAGCTGAATCGCTTTGACATCGGGTCGTTGCCGGACCTGGCCCCCGGAGACGCGTCCGCTGCGCTGCTGCGCATGCTCGCCCGGCCCAATATCGCCAGCAAACGGGGCGTCTACCGCCGGTACGATCAGCAGGTGCTCGGCAACACGGTCATCCAGCCGGGTGGTGACGCTGGCGTCGTCCGTATCGACGAGACCGACCTCGCGGTCGCGCTCACCACTGATTGCAACGCGCGGCTCGCCTACCTGGACCCGTATGCGGGTGGCGCGATTGCCGTCGCCGAGGCCGCGCGCAACATCGTCTGCACTGGCGCGAACCCGGTCGCGGTGACCGACTGCATGAATTTTGGCAGCCCTGAGAAGCCGGACGTCTACTACACGATGGAACAGGCCGTCCGCGGCATCTCGGAAGCCTGCATGGAGTTCGGTACACCGGTCGTGAGCGGCAACGTCTCCCTCTATAACGAGCGGTCGGGCCGTCCCGTTTACCCCACGCCTGTCATTGGCATGCTCGGTGTCCTCGATGACGCCTCGAAGCACCTGGGCGCGGGTTTCACCGCCGCCGGCTCGCCTGTGTGGTTGCTTGGCGCCGACGTGGCACAGCCGGCGCCGACCCTCGCGGGCAGCGAGTACCTCGAAGCTGAGCACGAGACCGTCGCCGGGCTCCCGGTGGTTGACCTGCTTGCCGAGCACCGGCTGCAACAGCTCGTCCTCGCAGCGAACGACGAAGGATTGCTGCGCAGCGCACACGACTGCTCCGAAGGCGGATTGGCGGTCGCCGTTGCCGAGTCGAGCATGCTCGGCGCCCATGGATTCGAGTCGACGGCGGACTTTGACCCCGGCGAGCGGCTCGACTCGGCGCTGTTCGGCGAAGCCCAGGGGCGCATCGTGGTGAGCCTCCGGCGCGACAGCGACGCGGATCGCCTGCGCGAACTCGCCCGCGAATACGAGGTCCCGCTGGCGCACCTCGGACAAACTGTTGAGGCCGAGACGTTCCGCCTCGGCCCCATTGAGTCAACCCTTCCGGAATTGACGTACGCCTACGAGGCGCTGATGCGCCTGTAGCATGCGGGTTGTCCTAGTACTGCCCGCCAAGCTTCCCGTGGTCCCAGCTGTAGATGTCGACCGGCTTGATGCGCACGGCGACCCGCTTGGACGCGGCCTTGAGTGCAGCCTCGGGCGTCTCTGTCGGGATCGGGATGCCGTTGTATTTGTTGCCGACCTGGGCCATCACGTTCGCCGTGTACTCTGTGTCCTCGACGATCTCGGCCTCGCCCTCGATCACGAGGCCCTTGAGCTCTTCGTACTTCTTGCCGGACTCGAGCATGACGGTGATCTTCGGGTCACGCTGCAGGTTTACGATCTTCTGGCTCTTCCCGAAGGTGGTGAAGTGGACCATGCCGTCCATCATGATGTACCACATCGCCACAAGATGCGGGTAGCCTTTCGGCCCGTTTGATGCGACCTGGAGGGTCCACCCCTCCTCGAGAAAAGCCTTCTGCTCTTCGTCGGTCAGCTTGATTTGATCCCTTCGACTCGGCAATGCCGGCCTCCATTAGGTGTGTAAGATGCATTTGACTATACCTGCCGTGCTCCGAGCAGGCAGGTCGACGGGAGGAAGCTATGGCAGCGGGTCATTTTCACGAAGGCGAACGGGAACTGCAGGAACGCTTCGATTCGGCGCGGCTGGCCGACCGCATCGCCGGTGTAACCATGCACGACCAGTTCACGGACCGCGACCGTGCGTTCCTGGCGAAGATGGACATGTTCTTTTTGGCCACCAGCGACGCGGACGGCAACGTCGATTGCTCGTACAAGGGCGGTGAACCCGGGTTCGTCCGGGTCATCGACGACACCACCGTGGTCTTCCCCAGCTACGACGGCAACGGCATGTTCATGAGCCTGGGCAACATCCGGCAGCACCCGAAGGTGGGGATGCTGTTCGTCGACTTCGAAGGCCAGTCGCGGATGCGCATCAACGGCACCGCCAGCATCGACTTTGCCGATCCGCTTCTGCCCGAGTTCCCGGGCGCCCAGTGCGTCGTCCGGGTGACGCCGGACCAGATCTTTCCCAACTGCCCCCGGTACATCCACAAGATGCAACTGGTCGAACGGTCCGGCTTCGTTCCGCAGGAAGGCTGCGAGACGCCCGATGCAGAATGGAAAGACTACTTTGAAGATGCGCTCCCGCGGGACCAGCAAGAGCGCCGCCGGGCACGGAAGCAGGACGGGTAGCCTGGCTACCGCCGGTAGCGGCGGCTACGGTCGCGCCCGCCCGCCTGGCTCCGTCCCCAGCGCATCGGGCCACTGCGCCCGGCATGGGCGGCGAACTCGGAAAGCTCCTCTTCGTCGCTATCGCTGAGCGTTCGGCGCAGTTCGACGATCTCGTCCCTGAGCGCGGCAGCCTTTTCGAACTCGAGGTTCTTCGCCGCCGTCTTCATCGCCGATTCGAGGTCCTTCACGGTTCGGAGCACTTCATCCTTGGGCATGTTCCGGGTGTCGCCGTCGTATTCGGCCTGTTCCTCCGCGACCATCCGCACACGGTCGGTGATGTCCCGGATGGTCTTCGTGATGCCTTTTGCTTCGATACCGTGCTCTTCGTTGTACTGCTGCTGAATCGCGCGCCGCCGGTAGGTCTCGTCGATCGCTGCCTGCATGCTCTTCGTGACTGTGTCCGCGTACATGAGCACGCGCCCTTCGATGTGGCGCGCAGCACGGCCGATGGTCTGGATGAGCGAACGGTTGGACCGGAGGTAGCCCTCCTTGTCCGCATCCAGGATGCAGACCAGTGACACCTCCGGCAGGTCCAGCCCTTCCCGTAAGAGGTTGATGCCGACAACCACGTCGTACACACCGAGCCGCAGGTCGCGCAGGATCTCCACGCGGTCCAGTGTCTCTACCTCCGAATGGAGATAGTGCGTCTTGATGCCCATCTCCTTGAGGTATTCGGAGAGGTCCTCGGCCATTTTCTTGGTGAGCGTCGTGACCAGGACGCGCTGGCCCTTGTCGACGGTCAGCCGGATCTCCGCCATCAGGTCGTCGACCTGGTGTTGTGTTGGGCGTACCTCGATTTCCGGGTCGATCAGCCCCGTGGGCCGGATGATCTGCTCAACTACCTGCGTCGAATGCTGGAGCTCGTAGTCGCCGGGCGTCGCGCTGACGAAGATGGCCTGGTTGATGTGGCTGATGAACTCCTCGAACGTCAGCGGGCGGTTGTCCACGGCACTTGGCAAGCGGAAGCCGAAGTCGACCAGCGTGTCCTTCCGCGAACGGTCCCCGAAGTACTGGCCCTGGACCTGGGGCAGCGTGATGTGCGACTCGTCGATCACGAGCATCCAGTCTTCCGGGAAGTAGTCGAGCAGGCACCACGGGGTCGAACCCTCGCCCCTGGCCTGCAGGTGCCGCGAATAGTTCTCGACGCCGGCGCAGAATCCCGTCTCCCGCAGTGACTCGATGTCGTAGTGTGTGCGCTCTTCCAGCCGCGCCGCTTCGAGGATCTTGCCCTGGTTTCGCAACCATTCGAGCCGTTCTTCCAGCTCGGCCTCGATGGCCGTTATCGCATGTTCGAGCCGCTGCTTCGTCGTGACCCAGTGCCGCGCGGGGTAGATGTCGACTGCGTCCCGGTCCGCAAGGATCTCGCCGGTGAGCGGATCGAGCTCCACGATGCGCTCGATCTCGTCACCGAAGAAGTCAATGCGCACCGCCAGCTCTTCGTGGCTCGGCATGATGGTGAGGGTGTCCCCACGGACGCGAAACGTGCCGCGCACCGTGTTCATATCGTTGCGCTCGTACTGCATGCCGACCATCCGGCGGACCGCCTCGCTGCGGCTCAGGCGGCGCCCCTTCGCCAGGTTGAGCACGAACTCCTGGTACTGGGCGGGCTCACCGAGGCCGTAAATGCAGCTCACGCTTGCAACAATGATGACGTCGCGGCGTGTAAACAGCGCCCGCGTCGCCGCGTGGCGGAGCTTATCGATTTCCTCGTTGATGTCCGAGTCCTTGGCGATGTACGTGTCCGTCCGGGGGATGTAGGCCTCGGGCTGGTAGTAGTCGTAGTAGGAGACGAAGTATTCGACCGCGTTCTCGGGGAAGAAGTCCTTGAGCTCGCTACAGAGCTGCGCGGCGAGCGTCTTGTTGTGCGCGAGAACAAGGGTTGGCCGCCCCACGCGCGCAATCGCGTTGGCGATAGTGAACGTCTTCCCGGAGCCCGTTGCCCCCAGCAGGGTCTGGTACTGGTCACCCCGCTCGATACCGCGCACAAGCGCTTCGATGGCTGCAGGCTGGTCACCGGTCGGTTCCCAGTCGGCAGCGAGGCGAAACGGGGATGCGTCACCGAGAACTGGAGTACTGGTCATGCCGATTTTCAGTCTACCAGCACGGAGTTCCAGCGTTCCCACTGGAAATGGTGAATCCTTCACAGAGGTTGCCGTTGCGCGACTACACATAAGCGACCCCCGTGCTAGGATCACAAGGCAGATTCGGCCCGCCGATCCGCTCGCCATTCGAGGGCGAAACGAGGGAGCAGAGGTGGTGGATGCTCCCGGCAGAGGGAAGCCGGGTGAGGCGCCGGCCACCACGCAGTTCGCGCGGCGCAAGCCTGCGTCACCGGGGCGCATGCGCCCGTCCAGGAGGGGAGCGTGAGGTTCATACTCCGCTATTGGACCAGGCGTTCCGCAGATACACTCACGGTCCAGTGCGATTTCAACCCCGGCGCCATCTGTGGTGCCGCGCGACACCTCCGGTCCGTCGCTGACGAACACCAGTGCATGATTTACGGTGAGACTTTCATCCGTTTGTCAGGTGACCGCGTGGCGGCCCATCTCCCCGTTGGATTGCCCGGGACGCTGGAGCACCCGGACGCATGCCTTGGCCGCGTTGACCACGGGCACGTGGTTGCCGCCTACGAGGTCGGGTTTGGGGATGCCTTACGGGTGGCGAACGCGCTCGAGCGCTACGTCGAACGCGCAGGTGTCATAACAGGACATGCCGAATACCACTTCGATCCATCCGTTGGGCGTACAGAGGGGCTTATTGTCGTGCCCACACTTGAGCACCCGGTTGACAAAGCTGCGTACATATCCACGCTCGACGCGGTCACCGGGTAGCCTGGTCCACGCCCGGCTTGCAAGTTTGTAACGGGTTAACACACTGCGACAACTGTGTCTTGTCCGGCCTGTGAGCACTGTGGTATACCGGATGCAGCTACAGCCGAATCCCGCAGACAGCGGGAACGGGGGAACCATTCCGTGGGGTGCATTGCACCGCCGCCACCCGGCAGCGGGAGCATAGGCGACTTCCGACGCCGAACCCGTCAGCTAACCCCGTAGGCTTTCGGAGGCGCGTATGGCCGCTCCGCTATACAGCCTCCCCGCTCGTTAGCCGCTATTTCGATGGCGAGTACAAGGAGGCCTGGTATGGGACGCGGTCCCGCATAGTCTTCCCGGCAACATCTAACCCGGCCACCACTGCGCCGGGGCGAACGTTCACCCAATCCCGGTAGTACATCGGATCCCTGGCCGGCTGCCCTGGCAGCTGGTCATTCATTGCGCAGTACCTGCGCCTTTCGTGGACCCCCACGCGGAAGGAGTGAGCCATCCATGACCTTGCAAGAGATTTCGAACCCGCCGGCCGCAACGCCGACCAGCGGCCATGACAGCCTCCCGGCCTGCCGCGAGCTTGTGGCCGGGGCCGCCCTGGCTATTGCGCGCGAACCCAATCGTATGGGAGCGTGGCGGTTAGTGGGATCAATGCTGGAGGCGCGCAAAGCCTTCCAGTCGCATATCGCGTTGAGTCGATCGCCACAGGGGCCGCTGCTCCACCTCGCCGAAGGGTCGCCGCGGCTTCATGCGCACATTCGGAAGCTGTTCGCCGAACACGACGACATCCTGGCAAGGTTCGACAACCTGATTGCCACGGCGAATCGCGAGAAAGCAGATCACCCGGGACCCGCGAACAAGCTGCGCGCCAGTGCGGCGCACTGCAACGCGGCCCTCGCCGCATACGAGCGGCGCTTCCATGAGATCGTGTTTGAGTGGAGTCATCGCGATCTCGGGGGTGAAGCCGGGTAGGCCGGCCTCCCGCCTGGCTTTGTCCCGCCCTCGAAAGGGCACATCACGTTTCCGAGGAGGTCACAGATGACCCAGCATAACGCGAGCGCGGCCCCCAAATACCGCGCCTATACCCTGAACAATATCCATACCACTCCCCAGTTCGAGAACCTGACGGCGGGACAGCGCGAAGCCCTCGAGACGGTGGGCCGTGTCCTGCCGTTTAAGACCAACGGGTACGTTGTGGATGAGCTGATCAACTGGGACAACATCCCGGATGATCCGATGTTCGTCCTTACCTTCCCGCAGCGCGACATGCTGCGCGATGAGCACTACCGGCAGATGCGCGAAGCGCTCCAGCATGGTGAGCATTCCGCCGAGGTCGAGCAGACGGTGCAGCACATCCGTGGCCAGCTCAACCCGCACCCGGCGGGCCAGATGGAGCACAACGTGCCGGAGATCTATGGCCAGAAGCTGACCGGGCTCCAGCACAAGTACCGCGAGACGGTGCTGTTCTTCCCCAGCAACGGGCAGACCTGCCACGCTTACTGCTCGTTCTGCTTCCGCTGGCCGCAGTTCGTCGGCGACGACGCGATGAAGTTCGCCATGCGGGAGACGAGCCTGCTCGTCGACTACCTCCGGGAGCATCCCGAAGTGACCGACGTATTGATCACGGGCGGCGACCCCATGATCATGAGCGCTCGCAACCTGAAGCAGTACATTGAGCCACTGATCGAAGCGGACCTGCCGAACCTGCAGAACATCCGTATCGGGACAAAGTCGCTGTCGTACTGGCCCTATCGCTACACCACGGACAAGGATGCGCACGAAGTGCTGGCGCTCTTCAGGCGCGTCAAGGATTCAGGCATCCACCTGGCCATCATGGGTCACTTCAACCACCCTGTTGAGCTCGAAACCCCCGCTGTCGAAGAGGCCATCGAGCGGGTGCTCGAAACGGGTGCCCAGATCCGCACGCAGTCCCCGGTGATGCGCAACATCAACGACGACCCCGAGGTGTGGGCGGAGATGTGGCGCCGCCAGGTGAGCCTGGGGATGATTCCCTACTATATGTTCGTCGCCCGCGACACGGGGGCGCAGCACTACTTCAGTGTGCCGCTCGTGCGTGCGTGGGACATCTATCGCAACGCAATCAAACAGGTCACCGGCATCGCGCGTACCGTCCGCGGGCCCTCCATGTCCACCGACCCCGGCAAGGTCCAGGTTCTGGGCGCCGCTGACGTCGGTGGCAAGCAGGTGCTCGCACTGTCGTTCCTCCAGGGGCGCAACCCCGACTGGGTCAACCGGCCCTTCTTCGCCGCCTATGACGAACAGGCCACCTGGCTCAGCGACTTGCGGCCCGCCTTTGGCGAAGAGGAGTTCTTCTACGAACCAGAACTCCGCCAGATGTTCGAGGATGACAAGCGGCGCGAGGGAGAGCTCGCGCTCGTGTAGTCCCTTTCAGAGACCAGCTTCCCGGGAGCCGGGCGCTATCCCAGTTCGACGTTGTCGATGAGGCGCGTCGAACCAAATCGCACAGCGAGGGATGCCAGCGCCCGGCTCTCGATCTGTCCGTCGATCTCGTCGAGCGACAGGTCGTCGGCCACACTCACGTATTCGATGTGGGCCAGCGGTTCCGCCTCGATGCGCGCCCGGATCTGCTTCTGCAGCGCCCCGGCGTCCCGTTCACCGGCCGCAAACGCGTCGGCAGCCTCGTGCAGAGCCTTTCCCAGGACTGTTGCTGCCGCGCGCTCCTCTTGTGAGAGGTATACGTTGCGGCTGCTCATGGCGAGCCCGTCGGATTCGCGCACGATGGGGCAAGGGACGATTTCGATATCCAGGTCCAGGTCTGCTGTCATGCGCCGGATGACCCGGAGCTGCTGCGCGTCCTTGCGGCCGAAGTACGCCCGGCGCGGCTGCACAGCGTTGAAGAGCTTCAGCACGACCGTGAGCACGCCCCGGAAGTGCCCCGGCCGCGCGGAGCCTTCCAGTGGTGCCGCGGTATCGCCCGGTTCAACGTAGGTCTCGAACCCTGGCGGGTATATCGCGTTCGGCGTCGGAAGGTAGACAGCGCGGACACCCAGTTCGCGCAGGAGCCGGAGGTCGCGTTCCTCGTCCCGCGGATATCGTTCGAGGTCCTCGTCCGGGCCGAATTGCGTTGGGTTCACGAAGATGCTGACAACGGTCTCGTCGTTCTCCGCCAGCGACCGGCGGGCGAGCGCAAGGTGCCCTTCGTGAAGGTACCCCATGGTCGGCACCAGCCCGACGGTCCCCGACCGTCCGCGCCGCCACGTGTGCATCGCCGCCGGCGATTCGATAATGTCCACGGGTCGCACTCCCTGTCGAATCTACTTCTCCGCACAACAACGCCAGCCCCTGGAGGCTGGCGTTGTGTTGCATGTCGTTTGCCGCAGGTCTCAGGAGCTGTGGGCGAACTCGCGCGCTAGCTTCCGGTCGACGTGGATGCTGTTCTCCTCGGTCGGAAAGTCGCCGTTTTCGACTTCTTCCCGGTATTGGCGCAGCGCGTCCCGCATCTCACTGCCCAGCGTGCGGTACCGCTTTGTGTGCTTGAGCTGCCGCCAGTCGTCATAGATCCCGAGCATGTCGTGGAGGACCTGCACCTGTGCGTCGCAGCCCGCCCCGGCGCCGATGCCGATGGTCGGCACGGTCAGCCGTTCGCTTACGCACTTCGCGAGTTCCGCCGGGATGGTTTCGAGCACGATGGCAAACGCGCCGGCATCTTCGAGCGCTTTCGCGTCCGAGATCAGCTTCACGGCTGCTGCCGGGCTTTTGCCCTGCACTTTGTGCCCGCCGAACTGGTTGATGGACTGCGGCGTGAGGCCCAGGTGGCCCATCACCGGTATGCCGGCGTCGACCATGCGGCGGACCGTTTCCACCATTGCCGAGCCGCCTTCGAGCTTGACGGCGGTTGCGCCGCCCTCCTTCAGGAGCCGTCCGGCATTGCGCATCGCATCCGCCGGGTCGGTTTGGTAGCTCATGAACGGGAGGTCGGCCACGACGATGGCCTTCTCCGTAGCACGCACTACGGGCTTCGTGTGGTGGACCATTTCGTCCATCGTCACGGGCACGGTCGAGTCGTAGCCGAGCACCACGCTTCCGACCGAGTCTCCGACCAGCAGGATGGGGATGTCAGCCTGCTCTGCGAGGCGTGCGCCCGGATAATCATACGCTGTGACCATCGCGAAGCGGCGCCCCTGGGCTTTCCATTCAGACAGTTTGTGGACCGAGAGCCGTCCCATGTCCCCTCTTCGCCCTTGCGAATGAAAAACCCGCCAGAGGTGGCGGGTACGAGCGTGCATCGCGAGCGGTCACCGGGGTGACAGCGGGAGGGCTTTGCCGTTCGTCCGTACCGGCCAGCAGGGGTCCAGGCGGACTTTTGCGCGAAAGGGCAGTTGCATCAGGCTCGCCTCCACTGCGGGTAGGCGGCACCGTCATCGTGAAGAAACGGGGGGCGCCTGTCAACAATGTGTTTTCTGGCACAAATAGAGCCCGCAGCCGCCTTGCGCTGTGTCCCGGCGGCCTTTGGACAGCCATTTGTTGACCAGGTCACGCAACTGGCCCGGTACGCCCGTTGGGCGCTCCTGGCGGGGTCCAATGGACATCTTGCGCAATCCGCATCTGCCGCAATAATACCTTTGTCAGCAAGAAGCATAGAGATGCCAGGCGCGAGAACGCATGGCGGACAAGGCCACAGATGCTGAACATCCAGGAGGTGCATCATGCCCGGTCCAAAACTCTTCGCCATCGGCGGTTTCGCCGCCAGCATCGTTCTCGTTGTCGTTGGGATAGCGTCAGTCATCATCGGATACCAGGGGCGGGCGGACGTCCGCGCGACGCTGACACAGGAAAACATCATCGCCCCGCAGGACTCGAGCATCCCCGGCGAGCTCATCGACACCGGCTCGAAGGCCCGGGCGCAGGCAGAAATCATCCGCGAGCATCAGCTCGCATCAACTGACGGCCTCACCTACGCAGAGATGGGCCGCTTCGCGACACCGAACGGTGACCCCGCTGGTACCAACAACGCTGACGAGGCAGCCGTCAGCGAGAGCGGCAGCCCGCTCCCCAACGAAGCACGCGAAGGCTGGGTGACCGCCACAGCGCTCATCACCTCGCTCGAAACGGCGTACTTCGCCGAGCAGGTCGGGCTCTTCGCGATGGTTATTGGCCTGGCGCTGCTCCTCAGCGGTGTTGGCTTCACGGTCCTCTCCGGGGCTGCCATCCTCCGGATGCCGGCACTGGTCAAGGTTGAACAGCTTGCCGGACAGGAGGCTCGGCGCGACATCGCCAGCAGCGACAAGGCATAGCGACAAACGGTCACAAACCTGGACGCCGCACCCGAAGGGTGCGGCGTTTCAGTGTGCCGGAGGGCTACCGTGCCTTCGAACCGCCATCGACGGGGTAGATGCCGCCGTTGATGAAGGACGCGTCATCGCTCGCGAGAAACGCGACGAGGGCGGCAACTTCGGCAGGCTCGCCGTACCGCCCGAGCGGGATGTTCGATGCCATGTATTGCTTCACCGCCTCTGGCTGGTCGGCATTTGTCCCGCGCTCAATTGAACGCATCATGCGGGTCTCAATCGGGGACGGGCAGATGGCATTCGTCCGGATGCCGTCAGGCGCGAACTCGATGGCGGCGCTCTTTGTCATCCCGATGACCGCGTGCTTGCTGGCGCCATAGGCGATGAGAGTGGGCGTGCCGCCGAGCCCGGCGACACTGGCGGTGTTGATGATGGCGCCGCCCCCGTTCTCGCGCATGACCGGCACGACATACTTCATGCCGAGCCAGACGCCTTTCACGTTGACGGCGAGCACCTTGTCGAAGATTTCTTCGGGGTAGTCGATTGTCGGCCCGACCCAGCCCTCGATGCCGGCGTTGTTGAAGAATGTGTCGATGCGTCCGAACTTCGCTTTTGCGGCCTGCGCGTACGCCTCAACCTGGCCGGCCCGCGTTACGTCAGCGTCCACCGCCAGGCACTCGCCGCCGGCCTCCTTCACGCGCTGGACCGTGCCGTCCAGGTCACTGTCCTTCAGGTCGACCGCGACAACACGGGCCCCTTCCGACGCAAACCGCTCTGCCGCCGCTGCGCCGATGCCACCCGCCGCACCGGTGATGACGACGACCTTCCCGTCAAAACGCGCCATTGCGCCCTCCTTGTGGTGGTGTGAGCGCACGATACCTGCGTTTCGCCGCGCTTGCCCGCTGTCAGGGGGGCCCGGCGCGCCATTCTGATTCCGACGGCACGCCGTGGAGCCCCGATGCGGAGCGCACACTGTCGACGACCGCTCGCTCAACGGCGCGCGTGACCATCGCGGCCAGTGCAAGCGTGTCGTGGGGACGGGTTTCCGCCTCCCCCATTGCAGCGGCGAAGACAATGTCCCCGTCGGCGAGCGTGTGCGCCGGGAAGATGCTTCGCGCGAGGCCGTTGTGGGCCTGGTACGCGAGCCGCTGGACACGCGCGTGTTCGAGCGTGGCGTTCGTCGCGACGAATACGAGCGTCGTGTTCTCGCCGACGGCGTCCATTTCTGCCGTCCGTCGCTCCAGCGCCTCGGGCAACGGGACGAAGCAGCCGGGCTGCTCGCTGCGTGCCCCGGCAAGCGGTAGCCCGCTATCCGGGTCGAACACCATACCGACCGGGTTCGTCGCGACAATGGCGCCAACAACCAGGCCACGAGGTCCCGTGATGCTCGCGGTACCGATACCGCCCTTGAGGCAGTGCTCGTCGCCCAGCAGCTTTGCCACGGTTGCGCCCGTCCCTGCGCCCGCTGTCCCCCGCTCGACCTGGCCCCCTTTGGCGCGTTTGGCCGCGCGGTACCCGGCGTCGGCATCCGGCGCCGCAGCCTTTCCCAGTCCGCGATCGAACAAGACGGCCGCCGGCACAATCGGCGCGATGCCCGCTGTCGTCTCAAATCCGATCCCGGCATCCGCGAGGTACCGCGTTACCCCCGAGGCCGCGTCGAGCCCGAAGACGCTACCACCGCAGAACACAACCGCGTGGCACGTGCGTACCAGGTTGGGCCCGGCGAGCACATCGGTCTCCCGCGTGCCCGGCGCACCCCCCCGGGCATCAACTGCCGCGACCTGCGCCCCATCACAGAGGATGACTGTGCAACCTGTCCCCCGGCGCCGGTCAGTCGTGTGACCGACACGGATCCCGGGGACATCAGTCACCGCGTCGAGCCGGCCTGCCAGGAAGTCGAGGTGCGTTGTCATTCATCGTCCTGTCGGCCGGCATTCATCCGAGCGCTGATGTACGCGCCAAGGAAGCCCCGCGCGATTTCGACCATGTCGGCAGTGGTATCGGCTACCGTGGCGGCGTCATCGATACCCAGCGTGAGCGCCGGGTCCGGGTCGGGCGCCGGACCATCCGGGATCCCGGTCGTCGCGACCGCGATGTCCAGGGGTATGCGATGTGCCTGCGAAGCCGGCTGCGTGATCAGGGACATCACGTTTTCAGTCACATCGGCAGCGATCACCGGGGTAATCCACGAGAGGTCGGTTTGGCGCCGGAGCAGGTTTGCCGCTGGTTCCGCGTCCTCGCCCAGGCCCAGGTCACGCAGCATCGCTTCTGGCTCGACCCGGGCCGCGCGGTCGATGAAGTTGCTCCAGGCGTCGACGCCCGGCAGCGGCCCTGCTAGCTGACGGGCTATCGAATACTGGCGGTCAAAGAGCGCGTCGTGCACCGCAACGGCGCGCCGGCAGGCTTCGGAGAGCTGCTGCACGAGGCTGCTGGCGAGGATTAACCGGTCGTCCTGGCTGGATGTCATCAGTGAGCGGAGGATCGTGTCGGAGACGACCTGGGGTTTGCGAAGGGCGGTCCGGTGGTAGGCGCGGACGAACGGGATTTCTTGCAGGCCGGCGGGGTAACTCACGCGTTCCATGCTGAAATCCTACTGTGACCA
Source organism: Dehalococcoidia bacterium (assembly GCA_007118095.1). Lineage (GTDB taxonomy): Bacteria > Chloroflexota > Dehalococcoidia > Tepidiformales > Tepidiformaceae > SLAK01. The sequence continues at coordinate 707 of SKSF01000022.1, read as the reverse complement.
CAGCGCCCGGCGTATTTCCGTGGCAAGCGGATGCTCACCCGCGGGATCACGGAAGGTTTCCCGGATGCGCGTTGATTCGAGCACAAGCCGTTCCATGCTGGCCTCGTCTCCAAGCACCGCAATCTGGCGCTTCGGCAGGTCCAGCTCATATTCCACGCCCCAGGCGATCCCTGCGAGGTCGACCAGGTCTGCGATCGTGTCCGGGTCACCTCCAGTATGGCTCGCATAACGCACTGCCAGGTCGCGGCGGGCGGGCGCGGGTACGTTCGCCGTGGCGAGCAAAGCGGCGACATCGAAGAGTTGGGGCCCGTAGCCTGCCGCGCCGAAGCGGGCAAACGTTACCGCGTCCTGTGCGACGACTACGTTCGTCGCGGTGAGTTCGCGATGCGCGAAACCGAATGGGGTCTTGAGCAGTACCGCATGCGCCGAACGGAACGGTTCGAGCGCCGGTGCTCGCTCGTGCGCGGCAAAGCCCAGCCGATGGAGCGGCGGTTCGGCCGCGGGGAGCACGTCGTTCGGTTCGGCGCCCTGGTCCAACCCTTCACGAATGTTCAGCCGGTGCAGCGCCGCCAGCGCATCAATCGCGCGTTCCATCATCGCTGCGTCCGGGCGCAGCCCGATCAGGGCCATCCCACGCGGCTCTTCTTCGATGGTGGCTGTCCCGCTGACCGCCACAAGGCGCGGGATGTGCGGGTACCCGGTATTGG
>SKSF01000151.1 GCA_007118095.1 Dehalococcoidia bacterium | reverse complement strand
CGACAGGCGTCGGGGTGTCATCGACCGGAGTCCCGACAGGCGTCGGGGTGTCATCGACCGGAGTGCCGACAGGCGTCGGGGTGTCGTCGACGGGAGTGCTGGTCGGGGTCGGGGTGGCGTCAGGATCGGGGGTGCTGGTCGGGGTCGCCGTCGGTGCCTCGGCGCCACATGGGCTCGCATCGACCACGTTGTCATCCATCGTGACTGCGCCTGTACGCGCCAGCGCTCGTCCGACTATGGTAGTGCCGGTGTCCAGCGTGATGCTCTCCTGGGCGAGGATGTTGCCCGCGAAGCTTGTTGTCGTGCCCAGGGTTGCGGAGCTGCCGACGCGCCAGAAGACATTGCAGGCGTCGGCGTTACCGATCAGCTCCACGGATGAATTGCTCGCTGTCGTAAGCGTGCTCCCGATCTTGATGATGAAGACAGCGTTCTCGTCTCCCTCACCGTCGAGCGTGAGAGTACCCGTCATGCCGGCGGACGTGTCATAGCAGTACACGCCAGAGGTGAGCGTGCGATTGCCCAGGTTTTCCCCTGTCAGGTTTTCGGCGCATGGCTGGTCAAGTGCGCCAAACGCTTGCGTGACACCACCCTGGGCATCCTGCGCAACGGCGGTGTTCTCATGCACCTCGCCATGGACGACCCCCGGCGGAAACCCCGTCACCGCTGTACCGGGGCTAACCCCGAGGTCCCCGTAGACGACCGTTGGGGTGTCCGTGTTGGTTACGGTAGAGCCAGCGAGGACAGCGAAACTTTCAGCAACCCCGAGACCTGGCCCCGTCTGAGCACCGGCCCATCGTGGGTACATACCCGCGAAGAGCGCGACGCATGCCGCGAGGATGATGACGGCTATTACGGCGATGCGCAGCTTTCTGGGCCTGGCGCCGGACTGCAAACGGTGATTTGCTCGTGTCATGACATCTTACCTCGTTCGTACCACCGTAGCATGCGTTTTTCACGCACGTGCGACTCGGGCTTTGGAACGGCCGCAAGATGGACACTGAGTTCGCTTCGACAGCGTGTACGACTCGTAACATGGTGCGGACGCTGCCGCCTTGGAACGGGTCACGGTGCCCACCACGCGAAGCTGTCGAGGCGGCCCGGAAGGCTGGCGGCTCCTGCACTTCTTACCCGGATAAGGCGGACACAGGTTCGAAGCCGCGGGGCAAGCTGTTCGAGCTCGTGGTCTGGTGACTCATTCCGCCACCACCCCGACCGGCGTCACCTCGCCCCGCCGCTTCTCCGCACCCATCGCAATCGCCAGTGCCAACACCGCAATCCCCACCCCCACAAACGCCAGCATCACAAACGCACCACTCGTCCCGAACGCCTGCGCCACAAATCCGCCGATCGACCCCGCAATCGACCCCACCCCGAACGTCAGAAAGAACGAGATCCCGTACGCTTTCCCCCGCGCCCCCTGCGGCGCGTAGTCAGCGATAAGCCCGTTGATGATCGGCTGCTGCGCAAAATTCATCACCACGAATCCGGCCAGCGCCACCAGCATCACCACTCCACCGGTCATCCCGCCGAGCGCCAGCAGCGGAAACGCCCCCAGCGTGATCGGCACAGCCGCCCGCTCTACCGGCATCCGGTCGCTCAGCGTCCCCCCGACCACCTGCCCCAGCAGTGCGAACAGCAACACGATCGTCGTCAACGCACCCGTCAGCGCACTCGTCGACCACCCGAACAGCGTGAACCCCAGGTTCGCCTCGATATGCGTCGCCATGAACGTCAGCGCGCCACGGTAGATGAACCCCATCCCGATCGCGACCGTGTAGACCAGCAACAAAGCCGGGGCCAGCCAGCTCCGCGTCAATGGCGGTGCAGTCCGCGGTTGCGACGCCCCACCCGCGGTCGTCTGCGCATCAGCCATCCGCCGCTGCTCCCGCGCCGCCTCCGGCCCTGGCGCGATGCGCCACACCAGCAGCGCCGTCGCCAGCGCCATCGCCCCCAGCACCACGTACGCCGCCCGCCAGTCCACCGCGATTGCAATGCCAATCGACACCACCGGCGCCAGCGCCACCCCTACGTTCCCCGCGATCCCGTGCGCCGCGAACGCCATCCCCCGCCGCTTCGTCACCGTCGAAACCATCGCCGTCCCGGCCGGGTGATAGAACCCGATCGCCGCGCCCAGCAGTGCCAGCGCAACGGCGAGCACCGGCAGCGACGGCGACGCCGCCACCGCAAACGCAAAGATCGCCGCCGCGAACATACAGCCAGCGATCACCGCCCGCGGCCCGTACCGGTCGCTCAGGAAACCGGCCGGCGGCGCGGTCGCCCCGAACGTAAACGTCCCGATCGTCGCAACCGTCCCCAGCACCGCAAGGTCGGCCCCGAACGTCACGCCGATGTACGTCAGCAGTGCGGCGAACGCGAGCTCCAGCCCATGGGTCATGCCGTGCCCCACGGCCGCCGAGACCATGATCCGCCGTTCCACCCGCGCAGCCTACCACCCTTCCCACCGGCGGATGTCGGCCGCCACCACCACCCCTGCCTCACACCAGCAGGGCGTGAAGCCGCTCATTCAGGAAGGCCCCTACCGCTTCACATCCTGCCTGTCGACATCCAGGTTCGCCGCGTTCGAAAAACCGCTCGAACGACGACCACTGCTTGCCCCCGGCTTGCATACGCTCAATATCCCCCTCTCCCAACGTGTTGGGAAGGGGGATCAAGGGGGTGAGGGTCCGCCCTCGGCGGCCAGCGACTTCCCGCAGCGCAGCATCTCCAACCACCAACACGCAACCTTCTCCCTCCCCTATCATCCCCCACCATGCGCGTCCAAATAGCCGGCATCTCCACCCTCGAAGACGCGCTCGCCTGCGAACGCGCCGGCGTCGACGCCATCGGCTTCACCATCGGCCTGCCCACAGGGCCCCACAATGGCCTCGACGCCATACGTGCCATGGCCATCATCCGCCACCTCCCGCCCTTCGTTACCCCGGTCCTCATCACCTACTTCGCGACCGCCGGCGAGGTCGTCCCCCTCTGTAACGAGATGGGGGTCACCTGCGTCCAGCTCCACGGCGGTGCCGAAGCGAGCGAGGTGGCCGCCATGCGCGCCGCCATCCCTGGGCTCAAGGTCATCCGCGCCGTCCACGTCACCGGCCCCGGAGCCATCGACCAGGCCCGCGCCATAAACGACGCCGACGCCATCATCCTCGACACCTACGACCCTGCCACCGGCCGCCACGGCGCAACCGGAAAAACCCACGACTGGTCTCTGAGCCGCGCCATCGTCGAAGCCGTCTCAACCCCCGTCATCCTGGCCGGCGGCCTCAACCCCGACAACGTCGCCGACGCCATCCGCCAGGTCCGCCCCTGGGCCGTCGATACCCACACCGGCGTCGAACGCCCCGACGGCGCCACCGACCACGAACGCATAGCCGCCTTCGTCCACGCTGCCCGCGCATCCGCACCATGATCCGTAGCCCGGCTACTCTCCCATGGGCGCCTTCTGCCCCCCATTGGTCGTAATGGGTCACGTCCTCGACCGGCCGGCGCGGCCCGCGCCGAAAGTCGTCGCCCCGGAAATACGCGACGGGGATGAGCCCCGCCTGCGTCACCCCCCCGGGATCTCCAGCAGTTTCGCGATCTCGTCCTCCGCCCCCAGGTGGATCATCGTGAGCGAAGCCCCCAGCCCCCGGCTCCGAAGCGCCAGCATGAAACTCCACGCCGCCGGCCAGAGGATCGCATAGACCGCCGAAGTCGCCATGTTTGTCAGGTCCGTGTCGTAGCCCAGCGAACCGAACAGCTTCGCGGTGCTGTCGATCCGTCCCACCTGGCACGGGATCACGTGTACCGGCACCTCGTGCAGATGTTCCGCCAGGTACCACGACGACGACGCAACCTTCCGCGTCTCCTCGTCGCCGTCCGGGATGTTCGCCTCCATCATCTCCACGAACGGTCGCTCCGCCCGCCGGAACGCCTCCCCGATGACCGCGCGCTTCCCCGGGTCGGTCACCACCAGCCACCGCCAGTTCTGCTCGTTAAACCCCGTCGGCGCCTGCAACGCGAGGTCCAGGCACTCCCGCACCACGTCCATCGGCACCGGCCGTTCCAGGGCCAGCCGCTTCCTCACTGCACTGCCCGCGTGGTTGTGAGCACATGGTTGATGCTTTTCCGGTCCAGTTCGGTCACGTTCATGTGGACACCCCCGGCTGCTTGCGTCGAAACCGGACCACCCCGGCTACTATCTATTGATTACGTCAATCAAAAGCCGCGGCCCCGGAACATCAGTCCCGGCCACCCCGGTTCGACCACGCCCGCACAATTTGGAGCTGCTCGTACGTCACGCGGTCCCCCAGCTCCGCCTTCAGTGGCCCGATCTTCGCGATCGGCCCGTCCCCCGCGGCGCGCTGGATCAGCAACACCGTCTCGTTATCCACCCACGTCCCGATGTCCTCGATAAGCCCGTCCCGCACCAGCCGGGCGAGATGCGTGGCCACCGTACCCGTCGTCGTCCTCCGCTCCCCGGCAATTTCTTCGATGCTGAGCCCCGCGCGCGCCAGCTCCAGCGTCGCCTGCATCGTCCGCGAAAGCTCTGGCGTCTCCTGCCCCGGCTCATCTCGCCGGCGGCGCGGCTGACGCTCCGCGCGCCGGGCGGCGGGATCGCGCGGTGCAGGATCTGCCTCGCCATCATTCACCACCCGCGTCTCGCCCAGGAACGCCTCCCCATACCGCTCGAACTTCACCCGTCCCACGCCGCTGACCGCCAGCATGTCCTGCCGGGTCTGTGGCAGGCTTACCGCCATCTCCCGCAACGTTGCATCACCGAAAATCACGTACGGCGGCACATCGGCTTCCTGCGCGAGCATCCTCCGGACCGCCCGCAACCGTTCGAATACGCTCCTGGCCTGCTCGCTCAGCTCCTCGCGGGGCGCCGATACCGGGGCCATACATGGGCCACAGTTCCCGCACGCCGCCGCGACCTCCTGCTCCCCGAAATACTTCAACAGCCGTGCGCGCAGGCACGTCACCGATTCCGCGTATGCCTGCATCAGGTCCAGCTTCTGCGTCGCATACCGCCGGTGCGCTTCGAGCCCCGCCAGGTCGATCTCCTGCTCGCCGCCCGGCTTCAACGCCCATGCCTGGTAGCCCCGCTTCCCGGCCAGCCCCGAGTCCACAAGCGCCTGGACAGCCGCGTTCAGCCCCGGCTCATGCTCCCCGTCGCGGAGGTCGCGCACATGCACCCGCTCGCCTTGAGCCGCCTCCAGCCGCCGGTAGATGTCCACCACCATCTGCGGCGGCGGGTGTTCCATCTCGATGAAGAAGTCCCGCAGGCCCCGGTCGCGCTTCGCGAAATAGAGCGTGCATTCCGCCGGGTCACCGTCGCGCCCGGCGCGCCCCGCCTCCTGGTAGTACGCCTCGATCGACTCGGGCAGATCGTGGTGGATGACCATCCGCACATCCGGCTTGTCGATGCCCATCCCGAACGCGTTCGTCGCAATCACGATGCGCACCTTGTCTCGCGCGAACCCGTCCTGGATGCGCCTGCGCGCCTCCGCGTCCATCCCCGCGTGATAGCGGGCGCACAGCATCCCCTCCTGCTGGAACGTCCGCGTCAGGTCGTCCACCCGCTTCCGTGTCCCGCAGTACACAATGGCCGACCCCTCGTCGAGCGACCGCAACTTCTCCCCGATGCGCTCGGTCTTCTCCCCCTGGTTTCGCACCGGCGTCACGTCGAACCGCAGGTTTGGCCGGTCGAACCCCGCAACGTGGACCTCCGGGTCACGCAACTGCAGCCGTTGCACGATGTCCTCGCGCACCAGGGGGTCAGCAGTCGCCGTCAGCGCCGCCACCGGCGGGTCGCCAAGCTGCGACCGCACGTCTCCCAGCTCGCGATAACTCGGGCGGAAGTCATGGCCCCACTGCGAAACGCAATGCGCCTCGTCTATCGCCAGCAAACGTACCCGTGTCGCGCGCAGCAGCGCCATGAATGTCCCGTCCGCGAACCGCTCCGGAGCCACGTAGAGCATCCGCACCCGGCCCTCCGCGGCTGCACGCACCGCCTCCCGCTGCTCCTCCCGCTCCATGGAAGAGTTCACGGTCGCCGCCCCGACCCCCGAACGCTCGAGCGCGTCCACCTGGTCCTTCATCAGCGCAACCAGCGGCGACACCACCACCGTTACGCCGTCCTCGCAGAGCATCGCCGGGATCTGGAAGCACACGCTTTTCCCGCCGCCCGTCGGCATCACCGCCAGGGCGTCGCGCCCCGCCAGGATGGCCCCGATCACTTCCGCCTGTCCCGGCCGGAACGCCCCGTGCCCGAACGTCTCCGCCAGGACCTGCCGCGCCGCCTCCAGGTCGCCACCATCGATCGCAGTCACATCGCCGAAGTCTAGAACATTTGAGCGAACCGCGAAAACGCCGCCACCCTGTATCTTGGCGGTGTGCATACCGCTGAGGACCCGTCCCCGCCGCTCCCTCGCCTCTATTCCGAGTTCGCCGGCTGGTTCCACCTGCTCACCCACCCGGATGACTACGCCGAAGAGGCCGCCTTCTACGCTGCCCTCATCCGCGAAAATGCCACCATCCCCGTGCGAGAAGTGCTCGAACTTGGCAGCGGCGGCGGCAACAGCGCCACCCACCTCAAACAGCATTTCTCCCTGGTCCTCAGCGACGTCTCACCGGACATGCTGGCCGTCAGCCGCACCATCAACCCGGCGCTCGAACACATCCAGGGCGACATGCGGACCCTCCGCCTCGACCGCCAATTCGACGCCGTCTTTGTCCACGACGCAATCGAATACATGCTGACCGACGCCGACCTCCGGCAGGCCATCGCCACCGCCCACGCCCACTGCCGCCCCGGCGGCGTCGCAATCTTCGCTCCCGACGCCGTCAAAGAGACCTGGAGACCCCGTACCGACTCCGGTGGTCACGACGACCCGGATGGCCGCGGTCTCCGCTTCCTCGAATGGACCCACGACCCCGACCCCGACGACACCACCTTCATCTGCGACATGGCCTACCTCCTCCGCGACCCCGGCGGCGCTGTGACATGCGAATATGACCGCCACGTCATGGGCCTCTTTTCACGCCGCTCCTGGCTCGAATGGCTCGAAGACACCGGCTTCCACCCCCACTCCGTCCCCCTTGCCCACAGCGAAGTCCCCCACGGCGAAGTCGAAGTCTTCATCGCCCACAAACCGTGACACCACCGCCCAACCGCCTCGCACCCCGGTAGCCGCAGCCCCCTTGGCTGCGGGCCCTCATAGCTAAGAGCTAGCAGCTAGATACTTGCCGCTACCGCGCCCGCTCACCGCTCTTCGCGTGCCCCTCGTCATTCTCGTGCTGCACCCGGTGCAACTCCCCCATATGCTCCGCCACGTGCTCGATCTCCCGGTAGAGCTCCCCGATCCGCCGCTCCAGGTCATTCATCCGCTCCCACTCCGGGTCTGGCAGTCGCTGCACCGTCCCGTTCGAATCGTCCCGGTACGCCACGATATGGCCCGGTACGCCGACTACCGTCGCGTTCGCCGGCACATTCGTCACCACCACCGACCCGGCGCCGATCTGCGAGTTCTCCCCCACCGCGATCGCGCCGATCAGCTTCGCCCCGGCGCCGACCGTCACGTTGCTTCGAAGCGTCGGGTGCCGCTTCGCACGCTTCGTGCTCGTCCCCCCGAGCGTCACGCCCTGGTACAGCATCACGTCCGCGCCGATCTCCGTCGTCTCCCCGATCACCACACCCATCCCGTGGTCGATGAAGAACCGCGGCCCGATCTTTGCCCCCGGGTGGATCTCGATCCCTGTCAGGAAACGCGCCAGGTGCATGATGCCGCGCGGCGCCAGCGGCACCCCCCGGCGATGCAGCGCGTGTGCTACGCGGTGGAACATTCGCGCGTGAAATCCCGGGTAGAACAACACCACTTCCAGCCAGTTGCGCGCCGCCGGGTCGCGCCGCAACGCCACCCGGATGTCCCCGCGGATGCCGTTCAATGTCGACATAGCACCAGCCTACCGGCTTTCGCGCCCGCGCACGAAACCGCCTTCCCGAACGTCTCGCCCGGCGCCCGCGCGTTACACGGCCGGACGCTCGCCCGGTGCCCCGTGTTTCGATACCCTCGCTATGTCGAAAGAAGCATCATGGAACGGTACCCGCAGTCCTCGCCCGGCTACCCACCTTCCGCGTTCGACGACCGCCCCGTTGTCGAAGCGGCCGGCCGTTTCCGCCGCCTCTTCGCCTACGTGCTCGACGGCATCTTTCTCGCCATCCCGGCCTTCGTTGTCATGTTTGCCGTCTCCCTTTCGATCACGCTCGGCCTCGAACAGGATGACGATGGTGCCTTCATCATGACGCCCGAAGCCGAACAGCAGATCGAAGATGCGACCATCCTCGTCATGGCCGGCGCCGCTGTGCTCTCTGCGCTCTACTTCATCATCCTGCACGCGCTCACCGGCCAGACCCTCGGCAAGAAGATCCTCGGCATCCGCGTCATAGACCTTCGTTCGGGCAACCCGCCCGGCCTGCCCGCCGCCATCCTGCGCTATCTCATATTGGGCGGCCTTGGCCTGGTCATGACCGTCCTCCTGGCTCTCGGCATTGACCTCGGCATCTGGTACAGCCTCGCCACCGTCATCTTTCTCGTCGTCGCGGGCTGGGTCCTCTTCCACCCCCTCCGCCGCGGTCTCCACGACCTCGCCGCCGAAACCGCCGTCGTCCGCAACCAGCCCCAAGCTCCCGGCAACAACTACCAGTACTAGACTCCCAGCGCGCCGTCCTTCCTTCTCCATGCTCGCGAAGCGAGCCAGCCTCCAACCTTCGATCTCCCACCTCCAACCTCTACACTATCCCCATGACCCTCGAAGCCTCCCCCGCAGCCTCTGGCCGCACCCCGCCCACCAGCGAGCCCCT
>SKSF01000115.1 GCA_007118095.1 Dehalococcoidia bacterium | reverse complement strand
GCCGGTGCTCTCGCTGAAGGCGCGGCTGGCGCGGGTGCTGCATGTGGCGCCGGGCGAAGGTGTGAGCTACGGGTTGCGGTGGCGTGCGCAGCGGCCTTCCGTGGTTGGCCTGGTACCCGTGGGCTACGGCGACGGGTGGCGGCGCTCGCTGGGGAACGTGGGTGAGGTACTGGTGGCAGGACAGCGGTGCCCGATGGTGGGCACGGTGTGTATGGACCAGTTCATGATTGACCTTACGGACCTTGAGGCGGAAACGCGTGAAGGAGACGAGGTCGTGTTGCTCGGCTCGCAGGGAGGGGCCTGTATCACGGTAGAGGAAGTCGCGGAGCGGCTCGGGACGATTACGTGGGAGGTGGTGGCGGCGCTGCTGCCGCGGATACCGAGGGTGTATACGGGCGAGGCGGGGGTGGTGGAGCTACCCGCCGGGTAGCCGGCGGGCCGCATTACTCGTCGATTTCGCCGGGGATGTGGCGCAGGATGACGGCGACGCGTGGGATGGGCGGGAGGAAGCCGGGCCCGAGCGTGACGAGGTCGATGGCGCCGAAGCCACAGTGGGTGAAGAGGAGGGACATCCTGCCCCAGCCGCGGAGGTCGACCTGTGCCGCGTCGAATTTGAGCATGCGTTCGTGCAGTGCGGTGAGCTTCTCCGAACGGACGGGGGCATAGTCGGCGATGATGGCGGCGCCGCCGGGGGCGAGGACGCGGGAGAGTTCGCCGGCGAAGGCGCGGAAGACGTCGTCGTCGAAGCGGCGGAGGAAGTGAAAACAGGTAATGGAGTCGAAGGCGTTATCGGCGAAGGGAAGGTTCTCGGGCCAGGCGAGGAGGTCGAGGCCTTCGCTGCCGGGTGCGAGGTCGGCCAGGACGGGCCGTGTATCGAGCCCGGCACGGGCGCCGAGGAGGCGGGCGAGCTCGGCGGTGCCGCAGCCCAGGTCGAGATAGCGCTTGCCGGGGCCGAGCTGGAGCAGGCTGTTGATGCGTTCGACGTTGGGATAGCGGGCGGCCCAGGCGGCCTGGCTGTCGAGTACGCGGGCGAGGGGTGCGGTGCGGCCTGAGGTCCAGCGTTCGCGGGCCTGCCGGGCGCTGCGGCGGCGTCGCATCATAATTCGTAACTCATCCTGACGTGTTGCCCGGCCTGTGCGGCGTGGCGGATGGCGTCCGCCAGCGCCTGGAGCTGCTGTGCGAGGCCGGGTGTGCGTGTGTGTCCGAGAATTTCGTGGCAGCGGGCGTCGGTTTCGAGTGCCTGGCGGGCGGTTTCGGCTGCTTCGAGGAGGCTGGCGGCGTCCTGCCAGGCCAGGTTGAGCTTTTCTTCGTCCTCGGCGTCTTCGGGGTGGCCCTCGTAGAACGTGGTGAGAGGGCCGAGGCGGACATGGTGATCAATCTGCAGGTGTTCGGCGAGGGAGATGAGGGGGTGTTGCGCGCCGAAGCCGCGCATGGCGGCGAAGGACATGAGGGCGACGAGATCCGCACCGTCGCCGGGCAGCGCGGGGCGTTCGTCGTGTCCTTCGATATCGAGGTGGAGTTTCATGGGTGACCGGGGGCGGCGAGGGTTCGAGCGCCGACCCGATTGTCGCGCGGCAGGGCGTCAGAAGCCATTGGAGCCGTCGACGAACCGGTAGGGGTCGACGAGCTTGCCGTTGACCGCGATCTCCCAGTGGAGGTGGGGGCCGGTTGACCGGCCAGTGTTGCCAACAGTGCCGACGACATCGCCGGCCTGGACATCCTGGCCTTCGGAGACGTGGAACTCCTGCATGTGGGCATAGGCGGAGAGGACGCCGCCGCCATGGTCGATGACAACGGTGTTGCCGCGGATATCGAGGTGGCGGGCCATGACGACACGGCCGTGGTTGGTCGCGGCGATGGGGGTGCCGGGTTCAGCGCCGATATCGGTCCCGCTGTGGTGGCCTTCGGGTGGGCCGTCGTTGACAGAGCGCCGGGAGCCGAAGCGGGCGGTGATTTCGCCTTCGAGCGGTGTGTGCCAGGGGGTATCCCAGAGCTTTTCGGGGGTTGTGATGTCGTACGTTTTGTCCAGGAGCTTGGCTTCCTGGCGTTCGAGCTCGGGGTCGAAGAACTCGTCGATCTCGGCTGGTTCGAAGTAGAGGTAGTCGACTTCCCATTCGACGTTGTGGATCGTGATGTCCGCCGAGAGGGAGCCCTTGCTCCCGTTCGGGGTGATGAAGCGGACTTCGAGGGGTGCGGGACCGGGCGGGTCGTCGATGTCGATACCGACGAAGGAGTACATGGAGTGGTCGCCCTGGTGGAGGTCGTGTTCGCGTCCCTGGAAGGAGATGACGCCTTCGCTCACGTCGCCGGTGACGGAGACGAGGAGCGCGCCCGCCTGGTAGACCTCGTGGGTGGAGAGGACAAGCTCGGCGGGCTCTTCGGGCGTGGGGGTGACCGGCGGTTCGGTGGGCGCCGCGGTGGGGGTGTTCACGCGAAGTTCGACGTCGCTGAAGGGGCCGCTATTGTCGCCGTTTCCGTTTCCACAGGCGGCGAGGAACAGCGCCAGGCAGAGAGCGACGACGGACAGGCGCCGGGGCATGGACTCAGGGTGGCGCAGGGGGGTGAGATGGTCGAGCCCCGCGGGGAAAAGATCCTTCACTGCGCTACACTGCGGGGCGTGAATAGCGAGGAATTGCGGGAGCTCCTGCGGGCGGTCGCGGCAGGCGAGCAAGGTGTGGACGCGGCGATGCGGCAACTCGAAACGGCGCCGTTTGCGGACCTGGGATTCGCTCGGGTGGACCACCATCGCGCGATGCGGGACGGCCTGCCGGAGGTGGTGCTGGCGGAGGGGAAGACGCCGGGGCAGGTGGCGGCCATTGCGACGGATATTGCCTCGCGGGGTGGCCTGCTGCTGGTGACGCGGGCGGATGCGGCGCACATGGCGGCGTTGCGGGAAGTGGTGCCGGCGGTGGAGGTGCATGAGGATGCGCGCGTGGCCTGGCACGACCCTTCGCCGCGGCCGCGCGTTGGGGATGTAGCGGTGGTGACAGCGGGGACATCGGATATCCCCGTGGCGGAAGAGGCGGCGATCACGGCGTCGTTGATGGGCGCTACGGTGCGGCGCTTCTACGATGTGGGTGTCGCCGGCATCCACCGGCTGGCCGGGGATGTGGAGGCGCTGCGGGAGGCGAACGCGCTGGTAGTGGTAGCGGGGATGGAAGGGGCGTTACCGAGCGTGGTGGGGGGGCTGGTGCAGAACCCGGTGATCGCGGTGCCCACGTCGGTGGGTTACGGTGCGTCGTTCGGCGGGGTCGCGGCGCTGCTGGGGATGCTGAATAGCTGCGCGACGGGGGTGAGCGTGGTGAACATCGACAACGGGTTCGGGGCGGGGTACCTGGCGGCGACGATCAACCGGCTGGCGGTCGCTGGCGGGCCGGCGGGGGAGTGATGGCCGGGGGGCGCGGCGCCGTCTTCGATTGTTTCTCGGGCATTGCCGGGGACATGTGCCTTGCGGCGCTGACAGACCTGGGGGCGGACCTCACGGAGGTGTGGGAACGGCTGGAGCCCCTCGGGTTGCCGCCGTTCCGGTTCCGGCAGGAGCGAGTCACGCGCGAGGGGATCGAGGCGTTGCATGTGACAGTGGAGGTGGAGGAAGAACGACAGTATCAGCCCGACGAGATGCGGGAGATGGTGGCTGCCGCGGGCTACCCGGAACGGGTTGAGCAGCGGGCACTGGCGGCCCTCGATGTGCTGGCGGCGGGTGAGGCCGGGGCTCACAAGACCGACGCGCCGCACTTCCACGAGGTGGGAGGCGTTGACGCGATGGTGGACATCGTGGGGACGATGCTGGCGCTGGAGCAGCTCGATGTGGCTGCGGCGTGGTGCCCGGTGGTGACGGTAGGGTCGGGGACGATTGTGCGGTCATCGCACGGGGTGATCCCGGCGGCGCCGGGTCCGGCGGCGGCGGCGATCTTGCAAGAGGCCGGGTTCGTGCTGCGGTTTGTGGAGGCGAGGCATGAGCTTGTGACGCCAACGGGGGCGGCGATCCTCACGGCGGTGGCGACGCCAGGTGCGGGGACGCTTTCGGTTACGGCTCACGGCGCTGGCGCGGGGACGATGGACAGCCCGGGGCGGCCGAACGCGCTGCGGATCTTCCTCGGGGAGACGGCGGGGGAACCGGCGCTGCGCGAGCTGTCGCTGCTGGAGGCGAACATCGACGACATGCCTGCGTCGTTGCTGGCTTACGCGCGCGACCTGTTGCTGGAGGAGGGGGCGCCGGATGCGTGGTTCGAACCGATTGCGATGAAGAAGGGGCGTTCGGCGACGAAGCTCTGCGCGCTTGTGCCGCGGGAGCGGGAGGGTTATTTCGCGGGGCTGATGATGCGGGAGACGACGACGCTCGGCGTGCGCACGTCACATGTGCGGCGGTACGAGGCGGAACGGGATGTGGAAACGGTGGAAACGGCGGCGTTTGGCGCTGTGCGGGTGAAGGTGAGCGGGTGGGAAGGGCGGGTGCGACGTTTGCCAGAGTTCGAGGATGTGCAGGCAATTGCGCGTGAGCGGGGGCTGCCGGCGCTGGAGGTGCAGCGCACGCTGGAGGCGGAGCTGAACAGCGGGGGCGGCTAGCGGCAAAAAAGTGCAGGGCCCCGGTGGGGTGTCACCGGGGCCCTGCGAAGGAGGGGAAAGCACAAGGAGGAGGGTGCTTTAGAAAAGCTGCTTCAGTGCGTGGTCCGCCCGGGGGTCGAGGCGGGGGCCTGTTCGAATGTCATCGTTTCGCTTCGCCTCGCGAGGCTTGCGGGTGAGACGGTCAGCCTCACGGGAGCGAGCCAGCGATTCGGCGATGCGGTGGTACTCGGCGATGTTCGCCAGAGCAAGTCCGTAGTAGTCCATATGTTTTCGCTCCCGGTGGCGCTGTTGTTTCTCTGAGGATGGCGCCAACGTCTGACTCAAGTATGCGTGAACTATCACTTCACACACTATGAAGCGGTTCACATCTGCCGGGAACGAGCGGAGCCCCGTGGCGAACCACGGGGCTCCGGGGGAGCGGTAACGGGTGGTGCGGTTAGACCTGGCTGTATCCGCTGCCTTTGCGTTCGAATCCGATGCCCTGGCCACCGTTGATCCAGCCGTATTCGTTGAGGATCTCCTGGCTGTAGGTGACACGGCCGGTGATCTTGTCCTGCGGCTCGGTGGCGAGGAGGAGCGCGGCCTTCGCCATGAGCTCGGGGTGTTCACCGCGGGGGTCGTCCATGCCTTCGACGAGTTTGTGGAAGACGGTGCCCGGGGTGGGGACGACCTGGGATGGTGATACGCAGGTGACGCTGATGCCGTCGTTCCAGACTTCTTCGGCGAGGCCCTGGGTGAAGCGTTCGAGTGCAGCCTTTTCGGCGCCATAGAGGGTGCCGCCGCGCGGGGCGTCGCTGCTGTAGGGGCCACGGCCGGGGCCGATGGCGGCGCCGCTGGAGATATTGACGATGGAGCCGGACTTGCGGGGGATCATGTCCTTGAGGGCGAGCTGGCTGAGGTAGAAGGGTGCGTGAAAGTTGACTGAGAAGGAGCGGTGCCAGCGGTTGACGGGCATTTCGGCGATTGGCATGAAATAGGTGAGCGCGGCGTTATTGACCAGGACATCGATGGGTCCGTAGGTGTTGTGCGTTTCCTGTACGAGGCGCTCGCACTCGTCGTATTCGGAGATGTTGGCGGCGATCGCGGTGGCTTCGCCGCCCTTTTCGCGGATTTCGTTGACGGTGTGTTCGAGCGAACCTTCAAGCGGGTGTTCGCCTTCTTTGAGGGTGCGGGCGGCGCAGACGACTTTGCCGCCTTCCGCCGCGAAGAGTGCCGCGATGTCCTTGCCAATGCCGCGGCTTGCGCCGGTGACGAGGACGACTTTTCCATCGAGCTTGCCCATGTTTGTACCTCCGGGTGCTTTGGAGGGGGATTCTACGCAGGAGTTGCGGGGATGCCAGCGGTTCTTGCGGAATCACTGCTTGCAAACGAGCGCGGAAGGGGGCATGTTCCATGTATGACTGCGGCAACCACGCAGGCGACATCGGCATCGGGAACGGCGGAACAGCTCCACCGGGTCCCGCTCCTTGCGCGCCTAACTTCGGAAGATGTTCGGACGCTGGCGGCCCGTGGGCGGCTCCGGCGGTTCAAAGACGGCGACACGATCGTGCGGGAAGGCGAGGCCGGGGAGTCGCTGTTTGTGATCCTGGAAGGGAA
The DNA here is from genome assembly GCA_007118095.1 of Dehalococcoidia bacterium. Lineage (GTDB taxonomy): Bacteria > Chloroflexota > Dehalococcoidia > Tepidiformales > Tepidiformaceae > SLAK01. The sequence goes on along the minus strand of SKSF01000115.1, from coordinate 2,801 downwards.
CGCGCGCATCGTTGTGTCATCGGCGACGGGCGAAGAGGCGACGGTGGCGCACCTGGGCCCCGGGGAGTGCATTGGCGAATTCGCGGTGCTGGACGGGTTGCCGAGGTCGGCGACAGCGGTCGCGACGGCCCCGACAAGTGCCATCTGTGTGACGCGGGACGATTTCCGGGAATGGCTGACAGAGCGTCCGGAGGCGGCGTTTGCACTGCTGGAGGAGATGAGCCTGCGGCTACGGCGTGCGAACCAGGGGCTTGCGGATCACCTGTTCCTGGGGCTTTCGCAGCGGCTGGCGCGGCGGCTTGTGGCGCTGGCGGGGACGCATGGGAACCAGGCTTCGGGCGATGGTATCCGGGTGCGGATCACGCAGGCGGAGCTGGCTTCGATGCTGGGTGTGACGCGGGAGAGCGTGAACAAGGAGCTGCAGGCCTTTGCGAACCGTGGGTGGATCAGCACGGCGCGGGGAGCGGTGATCATCCACGACCTCGAGGCGCTGAACCTGTACCGATGACGTGGCGCCCCGGTGCTACCGGGCTCTTTCGTGGCTTGCTGGTACCATCGAACTGATGTTCCCGTTTCTACGGCGTGTTACCGGCGCGACGGGCGCCGCGGTGCTTGTGCTCGCTATCGGGCTGGCCGGGTGCGGTACGGACGCGGCGGAACCCGAGCGTTCGGGACTGTGGTTTGTGTTTCCCGAGTCCGCGCTGGGGCGGGAAGGGCCGATCCGCAAGGTGCACGTGGAGTCGGGGGAGGAGGAGACGCTGGGGGACGCGGGGGAGTACCGCCACCTGGCGTGGGCGCCGAACGGGAACGCGGTGGCGGCGATCCGGGTGCAGCGTGAGCCGCAGCTCCTGGTTTTCGACCTGGGCGAGGACGAAACGTACGCGGTGGAAATCGGGGTGGAGGACGTGCAACTGAGCTGGTCGCCGGATTCGACGCGGCTGGCTGTGCTCTCACCAGGCGGTGTGTCGCTGTACACGGGCGAGCTGGAATTGTTGAGCAGCACGGGTCCGCCGGAAGAACCGATCGCGCCCGCGGATTACTCGCCGGGCATGTGGTCGCCTGATTCGGCGACCTTTGCGGCGTACCTGGACGGGTACTTCATGCTGCTGGAGCGGGTGGGGCGCGCGCACTTCTTCGACCCGGCCGGCTTTGTGCGGTACCCGGGGGAGACGACGTGGATCACGGTGATGGGATGGGAAGCGCCACACGCGGTGGCGATCTTCGAGGAGTCGGAACGTCCTTCGCCGCGGCGGTATGTGCTAACGCCCGAAGGGGACGAGGTGGACGTGCTGTCATCGTCGGACTTCGAAGAGGGTGCGGGGCCATTTGATGGGTTGAAGCGGCAGGCGAGCGAGGCGGCGGGTGGTTCGGAGGTGGTGCTGGGGCGAAGCTCGGCGCCGCCTGATCTGCGCTGGGTGGTGGCCGGCCCGGGGCCGGGTGACGTACCGGTTCGGGTGTTCGTGCGACACGGCGACATCTTCCTCACGGGCGGAAGTGAGCTGTTCGGCGGGGCGGACCCGGAGGTGCTGGCGCGGGACCTTTCGGTGATGTTCGTGCCGCCGGACGATGACCAACAGTAGCGTTAGCCGCCCTGTGCGGGGCCGGGCGGGCGGGGATTGGCGAGGATCGCTTCGGTGAGGGAGCCGACGGGGCCCGCCGTGTCGTAGACGGTGCCGCGGATGAGCCCGATGCCGTGGGGTTCGGCGGCGCTGGCGACGTCGAGGCAGATCCAGTCGCTGTCCGGTTCGCGGTGCAGGTACAGGGTGATGTCGGTGTTGATGAAGCCCATACCGTCGTCCATGCGGATGTGGGCGATGCCGTTGCCCAGGTCGGAGCTTGCGGCGACGCGCATGAGGGGTGTGGTTTCGCGGCCGGCGATGAAGGGGAGGGGGAAGTGGAGCCACGCGGTCGCGCGGCCGCCTTTGCCCCGGGGGTGTTCGCTGACCCAGCGCGCCTGGACCGTGGTATGGAGCCCGGGGTTGGTGCTGAGCCGGGCTTCGTCCGGCATGAGGGAGGTCGTGGCGATAGCGTTGGGGTTGCCAGGGAGGTCACGCAGGAACGTGGCGCTTTCGCCGATGCTGATTTCGGTGGGGAGCAGCAGGAGTGCGGTTGCGCGTGCGACTTCGGTGTCTTCGGCCAGGAGGGACACAGTGAGCGCCTGGATGCGGCGGCCGGTGCGGACGGGGGTGGTATGCAGGCGGAGGGGCGCACGGGGGACGGCGCGAAAGAGGTCGATAGTCATGCGGGCGGGGATGAGCGCGGGGTCGGCCTTTGCCTGTTCGATCCCGTGTGCGAGGAGTGCGGCCGCGGAGCCGCCGTGGAGCGACTGCGTACTCCAGGGGCTGCAGGCGTTCTCGGTAGGGACGAAGGTGTCGCCTTCGGGCACAAAGATGGCTTCGCTCATGGGTCCGTCACTCCGGCGGATGTGTTTTGACGCGCTACGGGCTGCCCGCTACTATCCCCCAACCTTGCGCCGGGAGGAAGGCCATGACGGGGCCCGCAGGCACGGTACGGGCGGAGATTGCGGAGGAGATGCGGGACGCGGCGCGCGCGTGGCTGGATGCGCTGGGGGAGGAGCAGCGGTCGAGGGCGTGCTTCGCGTTTACCGACAACGAGACGCGGCGCGACTGGGGATACTTCCCGCGCCGGTTTCACGGGTTGCGGCTGGGGGCGATGGACCAGGCACAGCAGAAGCTGGCGCACCGGCTCGTTTCGGCGGCGCTGAGCCTGCCGGCGTATGCGCGGTTGAGCGCAGTCATCGGGCTGGAAAACGTGCTGGACATCATCGAAGGGCGGCGGCG
>SKSF01000208.1 GCA_007118095.1 Dehalococcoidia bacterium | reverse complement strand
GCGAGTGAGTTCGTGTATACCCTTGCGACCGGGCTTGGCACGAAGTTTGGCTATCGCCGCGCCCGGAAGCAGGGCTTTGTGAAGGATGGCGCCTGGACGGGCCCGCGCCCGGACATCGATGTGCGCGCGGCGGCGGAATAAGCGGCCTTTCCTTTTTTCGGCGAAGCTCTTGCGGTGAAGTAACCAGTTAGTTATAACTGGTGCGAGCGATGCCTGCGCACCGCAACGATCCATTGCAAGACCAAAGGAGGAAGGGCGATGAGCGACACCGTTTCGGTGCTCGTCGGCACGAAAAAAGGCGCATTCGTCTACCAGTCACGAGACGGCCGCAAATCATGGGAAATCTCCGAGCCCATCATGCCCGGCTGGTCCATCTATCACATGGCCGCTGATACCCGCCGTGACCCGCCGCGCATCTATGCGGGCGGCGCGCACTGGGCATGGGGGCCGTTCGTCGCGCGCAGCGATGACTTTGGCAAGACCTGGGACCAGCGCAGCCCGGGGCTTGGCTTCGACCAGAAGCCTTCTGCCGAGGACGTCATGAACGAGCGTGTCGGCAGCGTCTGGCAGGTCACGCCGGGCCACCCTTCGGAGCCAGGCGTGGTCTATGCGGGAACGCAGCCCGCCGGCCTCTTCCGGAGCGAAGACTGGGGCGAATCCTGGGCCCCGGTCCAGGGGCTCAATGAACACGAATACCGAGCGGCCTGGGGTGGCTCCGGCGGCGGCGACTCGACGCTGCATTCGATCGCAATCGACCCGCGGAACTCGCAGCGCATGTATGTCTCGATCAGCACTGGCGGGACGTATCTGACCGAGGACGGGGGCAAGACGTGGGCGATCTCGTCGCACCGTATCGTCGCCACCACCGACATGGCGAAGAAGATGGAAGAGGAGTTCATGACCCGGTTCCCCGAACTCGCCGCCCAGATGGAAGAGATGTTCAAGCTTCCGCCGAATGTGGACCCGGCAGCCAGCGACGAGTTTCACAAGCTGCGGATGGACCCCAAGAACCCGGACCGTCTGTGGGGCCAGGCGCACATTGGCGTGTTCCGCTTTGATGAAGGCAGCCCCGGATGGCAGGACGTCACAGAAGGTCTGCCGTCGTTCCACGGCTTCCCGCTGGCGGTGACGAAGGCCGGGCCAGACGCTGTGTACGTCGTACCGCTTGCGTTCCAGGAGGACAACTTCCGTGTGGCCCGGGAACAGCTCGCGGTCTGGCGCACCGCGGACTCGGGCAAGAGCTGGGAGCAGCTCTGCAATGGCCTCCCCGGCCCATACGATTACCAGAGCGTGTATCGGGACGGGCTCGATACTGACGGGCTGACGCCTGAAGGCGTGTACATGGGGACCAGCAACGGCCAGGTGTTTGCCAGTGCCGACAGTGGCGAATGCTGGGAACGGCTGCCCGGGACGCTCCCACCGATCCTGTCGGTCACCGCCACGGTTAGCTGAGCCTGGTGAGTTTGGCCGGTGCGTGCCCCGGGTGGTGCGCACCGGCGTTGGCAATGCAACCGCGACATCCTCCCGTCGCGTTGCGATGAAATCCGTTGTCTCGATCGGTACGATGACGAGTGCGCAACGGGCTTTGCCGACGACCGCTCTTTCGCAGCGGGTGCGTGGTGGACAGGTTATTGGGAGTTGCTAGGATGAAGCACTGCCTATAAGGCGCATAGGGAGGGTACGTGACAAACGGACGAGGCCCTGTTGCCAACGGCGCGCTCACTCCGCGCGGCGAGCGGACCCGGCAAAAGCTCCTGGCGGCGACCCGTGACGTGGTGAGCGACCGGGGGTACGACCAGATGACGATCGACGACATCGTCACCGCCGCTGGCGTTGCCCATGGCACCTTCTACCTGTATTTCCGCAGCAAAGAAGACGTCTTCGTTGGGATAGCCCACGACGTCGCAGATGAGATCAAGCAGGCGGCCGAAGAGGCGCCCCCGGAGCCGCTTTCGCGTCCCGACCGGATCCGCTACGGGACGGCCAACTACTTCAGGACGTACATGAAGTATCGGCGGCTCACCGGTGAGTTTGTCGCGCAGGCAAGCCGCATCCCTGAGATTAACGAACGGGTGATGGACATCCGCCACGCATTTGCACGCGTGGTCCGGGCGCGCCTGGAACGTGACATGGGCAACCCGGAGGGGTTTGACGTCGATATTGCTTCCTACGCGATGACGGGCATGGTCTCGTGGTTTGCCTTCGACTGGTTGTTCAGTGAGGCGTTCCCCTTCGACGAAACGAAGTTCGACGAGGTCGTCGAGACGCTCTCGCGTATCTGGTACGCGGCGGAGCAGTACGGCCCCGACGCCGACCTCATGCACGACGCCTCGCGGGAGGCGTTGCTGGCCGCGGCCACGCCAGCCGACCGCGAAGGGCCGGCTGGCTAGCGGTTCCGGAGGCGAGGGTCGACGACGTCGCGGATGGCGTTGCCGAGGAGGTTGAAGGCAGCACGAGCAGGCTGAGCGCGAGGCCAGGGAAGATGGCCATCCACAGGCCCGCGCGGAAGAAGCGCTGATCGCCCAGGTCGCGGCCCCACGATGGCGTCGGTGGTGGGGTCCCAAGGCCAAGGAAGCTGAGCCCTGCCTTGACCAGCACCACCCCCGGCATCACCGCACTGCCGACGACGATGCGCGCCACCAGGGTGGGCAGCAGGTGCCGCCACAGGATGCGGGGCGCGGACGCGCCGATGGTGTGTGGAGACGAATACGCCACTTATGCGAGATGGCGATGAGACGGAACAATGGCGGCCATCGCAGGCCGCCGTATGACACGTATAAGTGCCCGGTGTATCAGTAGCGCAGGATGACGGCGATGCGGTCGTGTGCGCTCAGTTCACCGTCGGCGACGAAAACGGCGTCGCCTCCACCGGCCCATACAAACTCGATGATTTCGTCGACCGCGTCGTCGACCACCCCCGGCGCGGTGCCGTCAGCGACAGGCTCGACGACCAGCCCGGCGTCATCGGTCACCCGGACGGGGCACGCGTAGCTTTGCTCCACCAGTACCGTCCGCGCCCGGCCCTCCTTCGAAAACCGCCAGGCTTCAGTGATGCCGGACGCATAGCGGTGCGCGCCCACCGCTTCTCCAAGCTCGTTGAGCCGATCCTTGCGCCGTTTCTCGAGCCACGATTCGATGCCCGGCCATGCGGCGCGCGCGATTTCGTGTGCCGGGCTCTCGTCGTAGTTCCCTTCCACCGTCGCGGCAATGGCGTCCTGGTGCCGTGAGACTTCCCGGAAGAACGCGAGGTAGCGCTCGACACCGACCACTGCAAGCGGCAACGGATCCTGGCCCGCGATCTCGCCAAACTTCTGGTCCACTTCCTGGAAGAAGTGGCGGTGGCTATCGTCGCGCCGGGCCGACGAATCGACGCCGTGGCCGCCCGGGATGCGCGAGGCGCCCCCGGGGCCGGTCATCGTCATAGGGAACCCGCGTCCGCGAACCTCGGTCAGCTCATCGCGTGTGCCCATGTAGAGCCGGGTCGGTTTCTCACTGAGTGCGAGCACCCAGTAGCGGGGACTGCGGTTCAACGTAAACACCAGGTCGCGCGTGGCGAAGGTATCGTCAATGATCACGCGCTCGGTCACCGGGAAGGGCAGGTGGAACGATTGCGCAGCGCTGTCGCTCACGAACAACGCAAGTCCTTCCCGGGATTCGGAGAAGTTGACCTCGCCCGCGAGTGCTTCGAGCTTCTCCACATGGGCCTGGACGCGACGCTTGTCGAACTCTTCGTGCAGGCGCCGCTCCACTTCCCGGATGAGGTTCTTGAGGCGGATGGGGTTTTGTTCCCTGTCGGGAACGGTGCGGTGAACGGGCATCAGGACACTGATGGCCGGGTATTCCTGAACCTGTTGTAGTTCGCGCACATCCTGACGGTTCATGTGCGAGCTCCTTTCGCAAGAGGGTCGGCGCGTGGCGCGCCGACCCATCTCTCTCACCTTTACCTCTAACCTATCAGGCTGGTGTCCCTATGTTCGATTTATCCCGGCTTCACCTCGTTGCGCAGCTCTTCGCCGTGTGCCCAGCGCGCCACGTTCTCGAGGAAAATCGACGCCGCGCGCCCGTCATTGCCGGTTGATGCTGCCGAGTTATGCGGCGAAATGATGACGTTCGGCAGGTCCCAGAGCGGTGACTCCGCCGGCAGCGGCTCTTCGTGAAACACATCGAGGTATGCGCCGCCGAGCTGCCCTGACCGCAGCGCTTCAATGAGCGCGCCTTCGTCGATGATCTCGCCACGTCCCACGTTGAGGATGCGTGCTCCGGCGGGCAACGCCGCGATGGCCTCCTGGCTGACGATGCCCCGGGTCTCTTCGGTCAGCGGCGCCGTGATGGCGAGCCAGTCAGCGCGCGGGAGCACGTCCATGAGCTGGCCGGGGACGGCCATTTCGTCGACAGGGTCGTCGGGTCCGGCCGGGCTGCGGCGCACGCCGATCACGTGCATTCCCAGTGCCTGCGCCAGCCGGGCGGTGTGCGTGCCGATGGAGCCGAGACCCAGCACCACCATTGTCTGCCCGCGCAGGTCGTCCGGGACCAGGCTGGCGCGGGCGGGCTCCCAGCGATGCTGGCGCTGGTTTTCCAGCCAGAACAGGAAGTTGCGCGCCAGCATGAGCATGCCGCCGATGAGCGTCTGCGCGATAGGCTCTGCGGTCGAACCGGCCGATGTGCTCATGCGGACGCCCTGGTGCAGCAGCCGTTGAAAGACCGGGTGGTCGACGCCCGCGCTGAACGTGTGGAACCAGCGGAGGTTGGATGCGCCCTGGACGGCCGAGAAGAGCGCGCGGCTGTAGTCGGGATAGATATCTCCCGAGAAGAAGACGAGCTCGATGCGTTCCAGCTCATTGGTATCGAGCCGGCCGTCCGGGTCGGTTGGCAGCACCACGAGGTCGGGTTCGATGCCTGCGTCCGCCGCGACTTCGGCGAGCTGGTCGCCGAAGCGGTCGACAAAGGTCTGTGAAACAAGGATGCCGGTACCCATCAGGACCAACGATCCCAGCGCATGATTTCCTCGACGGGGCGGCGGCTCACCGGGCCAAACTTGCCCATCGGGTATCCGACGGGAATGAGGCAGAAGGCTTCGATGGTGTCGGGGAGGTTCAGCACCTCTTTCACAGCATCGCGGTCCGTGAGACCAAGCGTCGTGGGCGCTGCGCCCAGGCCGAGGGCCCGTGCCGCGAGCAAGAGGTTCTGCACGCCAGGCCAGATCGATCCGCCGGCATTCGCGCCGACGATGAAGCGATCTGGCGGGTCGCCCACTTCGAGGCACGCGATGACGAGCGCGGGGATCTCGTGCAGATGCTCTGCCTGCCACTCCACCGCGTCGAACATCCGCTGCCGCTTCGCGTCGTCCTGGTGTTCGACTGATGTGGCACGCGCGCGCTCGAGGTAGCGGTCGACGGCTTTCTTGTTGAGCTCGGCGAGCCGGGCCTTCTGGTCCGGGTCCGTGACAACGATCCAGCGGCCGTTCTGTACGTTCGAACCAGATGGCGCCTGGTTGGCCGCGTCGATGAGCTTCAGCAAGAGCTCCTTCGGTACCGGGTCGGGCTTAATCCGGCGCATCGCGCGGTTGGTGTAAATCGTTTCGAGGATGCCCATCTCGTCGCTCATTGTTCTCCCTCCCTGTTTGCCTGGTCTTTGCCCGGCGAATCTTCGCTCGTGTCAATAAGCTCAACAGCGTCGATGACGCCGAGCAGCATCCGAATACGGACCCGGTCTCCGGGCTGTGGGTTGTTGTAGATACCTTCCGCGGCGACGCGTCCTTCCGTCACCTGGTCCGGGTTTTCGCGGGTGGCCCAGGCGATGCGGTAATACGGTGTCCCGTGGATGGTGTATGGCTGTACTGCTGCGAGGATTGCCTCCATAGCGGCACATCTTACCTGTGCTCCCCGGATGCGACAGGACGCCGGTGCTGGAACATGCCTTCGAGCCACACGACCGCGAGGCCAAGCCCTCCGCCGAGTAATAACCCGGCCACCACGTCGGTCGGCCAGTGGACGCCCATATATACGTTCGCCAGCGCGTTGAGCACGATGACGGCGATGGCCACGCCGCGAATGGTCGCTGCCGCCCGGGTCGAAAGCCGCGAGCGAAACGCCGGCGAGACCGCGAGGTAAGTGAATAACAGTGTGCCGCTCATCACGTGACCCGATGGGAAGCTCGGACTGGTCCAGCCGTCGCGCACGTCCACCTGGGCCTCCGTGGGCCGGGGACGGTCGACGACCTCCTTCAGGCCGCCCTGGGCGATTGGCAGTACCACGAGCCCGATCGCGAGGGCCGCGGCCGCGAACCGCAGTCGCCCGGCAAACAGGATGGCTGCGAGGGCAGCGCCTGCGAGTAATACCGCTTCGGTTGTCGTGATGGCGCGGGCGCCGCGGGCCGCCGGCTCCAGCCAGCCGGGCGCCTCTTGCACCGCCCGCACGATGGCTGCCTCGCCCGGCAGGGTGCTATCCGCGAGTGCCACTGGCACTGCCAGCAGGATGGCAGCGACCCATCCGGCAGCCGCGACGACAAGCAGCCGGTGCCTGCCCAGCATCACGCTGCCCATCGTACGGTGCCAATACCCTGCATGCGCTGCCCGGCGTAGGATGCGGGCATCATCCCAATACAGGCAGGTGTCATGACGATTTCATTCGATGGACAGGTTGCACTCGTTACCGGGGCTGGCCGGGGGCTCGGCCGTGCCTATGCGCTCGAACTCGCCCGGCGGGGCTGCAAAGTGGTCATCAATGACCTTGGCGGCGCTCTCGACGGCGAAAGTAACGACGAAGCGCCAGCGCAGCAGGTAGTCAACGAGATCAAGGAATTCGGTGGCGATGCCATCGCGAATTATGGTTCGGTGGCGGACTATGAAGACGCCTACAACATGGTGAAGGCCGCGATGGACACATGGGGGCGGCTGGATATCGTCGTCGCCAACGCCGGGATCCTCCGCGACCGGGCCATCCATAACATGGCCGAAGAAGACTGGGACCGCGTGATCGATGTGCACCTGAAAGGCTGCTACACGGTGGTCCACCATGCGTGGCCGATCTTCCGGCAGCAGTCCTATGGCCGGGTCGTGCTTGCGTCGTCGAACTCCGGCCTTTACGGCAACTTCGGGCAGACGAACTATGCGGCCGCCAAGGCTGGCATGGTCGGCATGATCAACGTCCTCAAGCTGGAAGGCGAAAAGTACAACATCAACGCGCACTGCATTGCGCCGGCGGCGGCGACCCGCATGACCGAGAACCTCATGCCGGCCGAGCGCGTTGAGCAGATGAAGCCGGACCACGTGGCCTCCGTGGTCGCATTCTTGTGCTCGCGCGAGTGCGAAGACAGCGGGCTGGTCATCGAGGCCGCCGCGGGGCGCTACGGCCGCAGCTCCATCGTCAAGGGGCCCGAAGTGAATTACGACCCCTCCGAAGTACCCACGGTGGAATGGGTGCAGGAGAAGTGGGGCGAGATCACCAGCCTCGACGGTGCGGAGCCGATGTGGGGTATCCGCGAAACGCGCAAGCAACACGACGCCGCGAAGGCGAAGTCAGGCTAGGGGGCGCCTTTCGACATAGCCCGGCGGCGTCCGCATCCGCCGGGCTACCGTGTCATATGGCGCCACTCCCTTGCCTGTTCGTTTCGCTCGCCTGTGTAGCGCGTCATGTGCTCCCGGGCAGCCCCGAGGAGCTGGTCCAGGTGGTCGTATTCGGGCGTCCAGGTCGCAACACCGCCCATCGGCGACGCACTGGGCGGCTGGCCCGGCTGCCAGGAGGTGGCGCTACGAATCCGTTCGAGCGCGGCCCGGGCACCGGCCTGGTCTGCCCCCGAGAGTATGACCGCGAACCAGCGGCCTTCCAGGTGGCAGGGCGTGTCCTCTTGCCGCGCGGCCTTCGCCAGCAGTTGCGCCAGGTTGGTGTTCGCAAGGGGATCGCCGCTGAACTCCTCTTCCGTGCCGAGCAGGAGGACGCTGAACGGTTCCCCGAGCCGGCGATAGCGGGCAATCGCCTTCGCCCCCTCGTGACGGAACATCGCCGCATTCCCCAGCCGCGTTGTTGGGTCAATCTTCGGTGTAACGGGCGCCGGCCTGCGCTTCCTGGCAAAGTCTCCCATCGTGTCGGTACCCTCCGCATTCCACTTTGGATTGTCGGCACGAGTGCCACGCACCTGGCACGCTTCGATCACTCCCGCGGTAAAACTGCACACATTGCGTTAATGGCGGCAGCCGGGACCGTGGAAATGGTCATTGCGCGGAAACGCATCGACCAGCAGCTTCCGGCCAAACAGTCCACGCTTCGCCTGTAGCGAGATCCGCCCCACCTGCTGTAGCAGCCGCGGCGCCAGCAACAGCTCGATGTCCTCATGGCTGACCCGCTGGTAGGGCTCGACGTTCTTGCGCTCGAGGTAGGTGTCGACCGACACCTCGGGCCGGCCGCCTCATCCGATGGGCGGGATGAAATCGATGGCGGCCACACCACCTTTGCGGCGGATGACCTCGATCGCTTCGTTCGTGACACTGATGTGCATGACGCTCCTGCCGCCTGCGGCGGGTCAGATTTCCCGTTCGGTCACCGGGCGCTCCCCGAGCACCTGGAGCACTTTATCCATCACTTCGTGCGGGACGGTGCCCGCCATTTCTTCTTTGTCCTCGAACACGTCGAACTCATCCGGGATGCGGCGTTCGGGGTCGTGCCCATGTGTGACATAACGGCCACGCTCCGTCTCCGCCACGGTCCACAGCACGCGCCGGTTCCAGGAAGGGCTCCGGACCGCATGCTCGGGCGGGATAATCCAGCGGCCGTTGAACGCCTGCACGTGGGTCTCCTTCTGGTCGTCAACCACCGGCACTTCGATGCGGTACATGCCCTGCGCGATGCGGTCCTGCTCATCGACCCACTGCCGGATGAGCCGGGCGAGAATCGAAGGCATTTCGTCACCGGCGAGCTGCGAAAACCGCTGCCAGAGCTCGCGGTCGGATTCGTGAAAGCTGATGACTCTCTCTGGCATCCTGGCAGCAAGTGTAGCGGACGCGCCCTGCGGGCTCATGCCTCTCCGCGTGCTATAGTCGCGGGCGGAGGCGACACAGCGCATGTCCGAGCAACTTCCCGAGTTCCAGGCCCTCGGCAAGAAAGTGTCCGCCCCGTCACGTACGCTCGAAACGTTCCCCGCGGCCAACACGCTGACCCGTGTCCAGATGACCAGCGACGAAGTCACCGCGATGTGCCCCGTCACCGGGCAGCCCGACTACTACACGGTCGAAATCGATTACCAGCCACGCGGGCGCTGCATCGAGAGCAAGAGCCTCAAGCTCTACTTCCAGTCATTTCGGAACGAAGGCATGTTTTGCGAAGACTTCGCGAGCCGCATCCTGGCCGATGTCCGCGAAGCGGTTGACCCCGAGGACTGCTCTGTCACGTTGCACCAGAAGGCGCGTGGAGGCATCACCATCCGTGCCACGGCGTCGCTTGGGGCTGACGCGGTGGATTAACGCTGGCCCCCGTCGCCGCCCGGTTGCAAGATGGATGGTGGGACAGCGTGATGTCCCGACGATATGCCGGGGTCCAATTCCGATGCCATACCGCGACCGCATCGAAGTGAGCTTCGAAGCGGGCCACCGCCTCCTCCATTACCAGGGAAAGTGCGCGTCGCCGCACGGGCACAGTTTTCGCGCCGAGGTCATCCTCGAAGGTGACGCCCTGGACGAACTGGGGTTGCTTGTGGACTTCGGCGACGCCAAGCACGCCATCCGTGAGTGGGTGGAGACGCACTGGGACCACGGGTTCCTGGTGAGCAGTGACGACGAAGCCTTGCTCGGGGCGCTGTGCTCTATCCCCGAGGCGAAGGTCTACCGGTTCGACGCCGAGAACCCATCGACCGAGAGGATGGCGCGGAAGCTGCACGACGTCGCCAGTGACGCCTTCCCGCGGCAACGGGTCACCGTGCGCATCTGGGAGTCGACGGCACAATACGCGGAGTATTCGGGGGAGACGCGATGACGCATGCGGTGGTTTTGCTTTCGGGCGGGCTCGATTCCACGACCGTGGCGGCGCATGCCGTCCGCGAAGGGTACGAAGTCCGCGGGCTGAGCATCCGCTACGGCCAGCGCCACGTCCGTGAGCTCGATGCGGCGCGCGATGTCGCGGACGCCCTCGGCATCCCGGTGGTCGAAGTGGACGCCAGCTTCTATGCGAAGCTCGCAGACTACTCGGCGCTCACGAACGCGGGCGAGTATGCGCTGCCGCAACACCGGGGCCGTGAGGCGATGGGGGGCGACGTGCCCATCACCTATGTGCCGCTGCGCAATACCTTCTTCGTGACGCTTGCAGCGGCGACGCTGGAAAGCTGGATGCTGGGCCTCATCGAAGAAGGCTCGGCCGTGCCGGGCGACCTGAACCCGGCCATCCTGGTCGGGGCGAACGCGATCGACTATTCCGGCTACCCGGATTGCCGGCCCGAGTTCTATGACAGCGTCGTGGAAGTGCTGCGGCTGGGAAGCAAGCTGGGCACCGCCTATGGCGTGACCATGGAGATCGAGGCGCCCATCATTGAAATGGGCAAGGCAGACATCGTCCGCTATGCCAGTGACCTTGGCGCCCCGCTTGAGCTCACCTGGAGCTGCTACGAAGGCGGCGATCGCCCCTGCGGCTCGTGTGATTCGTGCGTCCTGCGCGCGGAGGCGTTTGCGGCCGCCGGTATCGATGACCCCGCCATGCAGGAGCGCTGACGATGCTGCTCGTTTCCCGAATGCCGGGCGGTGAGCCTGAGCTGTTTGGCTCGATCCAGGGCGAGGGCGCTTCAGCCGGCGTCCCGAGCACGTTCATCCGGCTTGCGGTCTGCAATCTCCAGTGCTCGTGGTGCGATACCGCCTACACGTGGGACTGGAAGACGTATGACCGTGCCGAGCAGACGATGAGCGTCGACGTCGAAGACGTGCTCGCGCGGGTGCGCAGTTTGCCGGCGCGGAACGTGGTAATCACCGGTGGCGAACCGCTTATCCAGCGGCGGCAGCTTATCCCGCTGGTGGAGGCGCTCAAGGAGCACGGCTACCGCGTGGAGGTTGAAACGAACGGGACCATCGCGCCGGGCGAGCTGGCCCGCATCGTCGACCAGTGGAATGTCTCGCCCAAGCTCGTGCACTCGGGGAACGAAGGGTTGGCCCGGCTGAGGCCGGAGGTGCTCCGTGAGTTTGGCGCCCTTCCCGACGCGTACTTCAAGTTTGTCGTGCAGCAACCCGGGGATATCGCCGAACTCGAAGAGGTGCGTGCGCTTGCTGGTGTACCAGCCGAACGTGTCCTCGTCATGCCCGAGGGACGCACGCCGGAGGAGCTGGAATGCCGCGGCCGGGAGCTCGCGGACATCTGTGCTGAACGCGGGTACCGGTTCACCTCCCGCCTGCACATCCTCCTCTGGGGCGACCGTCGCGGCGTTTAGTCCGCGCCGCCCTTCCATGCCGACTCGAAGAAGCCGAGTTCCAGCTCCATTGCCCGCGTGTAGTTCTGCCGTTCGCGGTCCGACCCGGTCCCATAGCGGTCGAGCAGTTGCTCCATCAGGTTGGCCAACCCCTGGAAGTCTTCGCCCGCATACGTGTCGACCCACTCGGCATACGACGCATCCGAGGGCCGTGGTTGCCCGTCCAGGCACGAACCGATGTATGCGTAGAGGCGCATACACGGCGTCATCGCCGCCAGCGTCTCCCCGACCGTCCCGCCGGATTCGATGACCTCCTCCAGGAAGCCCGTGTAATCGAGTGCGGCGCGGGAGGGCGTCACATTCGCCAAATCGATATCGAGCGCTTCTGAGGCCTGCCGGTGCAGCTTTAGCTCCTCGAAGATACCGTTGAGCAGCTCATGGAACTCGTAGATACCTTTACGGTCGGGCGAGCGCGCGAGGCAGTGGGCGTAGCCGCGCGCGAACGATTCGAGGAAGAAGGCGTCCTGTGCGATGAAGTGGCGGTACCGGTCGCGCTCCAGTGTCCCATCGCCGATGCCCTGCACGAAGGGGTGCTGCAGGGAACGGTCGGCGAGCTGTCTGTTGTCGCTCCACAACTGCTGTGCCTGGCTCATGGCTGTCCTCCCGTGGCTGTTCTGAATGCGTCGAGGTAGTCCGCGACCGCGGCCGCCGGGTCGTTCGCGCCGATGATGCCCGAGACAACGGCGACACCGTGCGCACCCGCGGCCAGGCAATCGGCGACCGTCCCGGGTGTGATGCCGCCGATCGCGATCACCGGGACTGATGCGACGGCGGTGATTGCACGCAGGGATTCGAGCCCGGCTGGCGTCGCCGTCTTCGAGCCCGGCGCGAAGACGGGGCCGAACACGACGAAGTTGGCGCCGGCTCGCTGCGCGCGTTCGAGGCTGGGGGCGTCGTGAACCGCCGCGCTATGCATGTCGAGGCCGTCGGCGACCGGTGGCGCCGGGGGGATATCGACCTGTGGCCAGTGCACGCCGGTGTAGCCGACGTCCCGTGCAAGCTCGGCGGGCCCGTTGAGCAGCAGCGGCACGTTGGCGGGCACCACATCGCGAGCCCGTATTGCAAGCTCGCGCAGTGCCTGGCCGCTGGCCGATTTTGCGCGCACCTGCACGGCGCCGGGATGGCCGCGCAGCGCCGTCGCCGCATGCGCGAGGGCCGCCTGCCACGCATCGTTACTTCCCGCATAGTCGCGGTCGGCGACGATGAGCAGCCGTGGTGGCGCTAGGGCCATGCCGCGTTGGCGGCGCCGATGCGGCCTTCCATCGGCGACGATGCTTCGCCGTAGCGGCGCATGGGCATGCGGCCGGCCAGGTAGGCGTCGCGGCCGGCCTCGGCAGCGTGACGCATGGCCCGGGCCATGCGGACCGGGTCGCGCGCCTGCGCGATCGCGGTGTTGAGCAACACCGCGTCGCAGCCCAGTTCGAACGCAAGTGTGGCGTCCGACGCGGTGCCGACCCCGGCGTCCATGATCACCGGGACGTTGGCGCGTTCGCGGATGAGCTCGAAGTTGTGCGGGTTCCGGATGCCCAGGCCGGAGCCAATCGGCGATCCGAGCGGCATGACGGCGGCGCAGCCGATGTCTTCGAGCTTCTTCGCGGTGGCGGGGTCGTCGTTCGTGTAAGGGAGCACGTCGAAGTCCTTCGCCACCAGGTCGCGCGCCGCGACCAGCAGCTCCTCGACGTCGGGCAGCAGCGTGTCGTCGTCCGCGATGACTTCGAGCTTCACCAGCGACGTGCCCAGCGCTTCGCGGCCCAGCTCGGCGGTGAGGATTGCGTCCCGCGCCGTGTAACAGCCCGCTGTGTTCGGCAGCAGGTTGAGGCCGCGCTCCCGGACAAGCTGGTACAGGTTTTCGTCTCCACCGGCCGACGGGGCCACGCGGCGGAGTGAGACCGTTACGAGCTCGGCGCCGGAGGCATCGAGGCAGTCCATCAGCACCTGTGTGCTGGGGTAACGCGCGGTACCGACCAGCAGGCGAGACGTGAGCTCGAGGTCTCCGACGCGCCAGGTGCCTGTATCGGCGGTTGCTGTTTCTTGCATGGTTATCCTCCCTGGACCGCGCGGAAGATTTCGATCTCGTCACCCGGTTCCACCGGGGTCGTCTTCCATTCGCCGCGCGGGACGACAGCGCCATTCCGCGCGATGGCGATGCCTTCGCACGCTTCGCTATCGTTATCGCTGTCGACGATGTCTGCGAGGCTGGCGCCGTCATGGACGGCGGTTTGTTCTCCGTTGAGGGTCACGTCGACAGGCACGCTCACCTCCCTGTGCCGCTTGCCGTTGGGGCCGGCGCATGCCCAGCGAAGCGCAGCGGCGAGAACGCTTCGAGCATGGGGTCAGCCCGCCCCGTGGTGATGAGTTCGGCCATGAGCTGTGCGGTTATAGGCGCCAGTTCGACCCCGTTGCGGTAGTGTCCCGTTGCCACGAACAGGCCGTCGTTGTCGAGCCGTCCCATCGCGGGCAGGTGGTCCCGCAGTGCGGGGCGGAATCCGACGTTCGTTTCGTGCAGCTCCAGGTCGTAGATCCCAGGGACCACGCGGTAGGCGTCTCGCAACAGGTCGAGGACGGACCCGGCGAGCAGCGCTGTTTCGAAGCCGCGCTCTTCGCTGGTTGCGCCGATGACGGTCTCGCCCGTGGCGCGGGGTACCAGGTAGCCGTCCGGGCTGCGCACGACCCGGCTCAGCAGCCTTTCACCACGGAGGCGGAGCACCTCGCCGCGGACCGGGCGCATCGGAAGGTGGGGCGCTTCCCCGTGTACGATGCCGGCCGACCATGCCCCCGCGGCAAGCACCACCGCGCTGGCTTCGAGCGTTGCAGCGTCGCCGTGGGTGACGAGGTATTCGCCGTTTCGCCGCTCGATGCGCCGTACCGGGGCCTGTTCGAGTACCGTCCCACCGCGCTGCCGCACCGCCGCTGTGAGCGCATGGAGGAGGAGGCGCGGGTCCACCTGCCAGTCATCGTGGAGAAGGAGCCCGGCGCTGACGGCCGGTGCGAGCGCTGGTTCCAGTTCGCGGGCTTCGGGCCCGCTGAGGCGATCGGCATTGAGTCCCCGGTCGCGGTGAAAGGCATCGAGCTGCTTGATCGCCGGGACGTGGTCGCGGTGCGCGGCGACGAACAGTGTCCCGGAGCGGTCGAAGCCGACCGGTTCACCGCTCACCGCTTCGATGTCCGCGACGAAATCGGGGTAGCCCCGGTGGCTTGCTACCGCAAGTTCAGTAAGCGCGGGATGCGCGACGTTTGCTTCGCCCTTGGGCGCCAGCATACCGGCGGCGACTGACGCCGCGGCCTGCTCGCCGATGCCGTGGGCTTCGAGCACGGTGACATCGTGCCCGCGCCGCGTCATCTCGGCCGCGATGGCCAACCCGATGATGCCGCCACCGGCGATGCAGACGCCCGCGCGCGCCGTCGTCACGCCACACCCTCGCCGAGCACCGAGTCCATCGCCTCCCGGCATTCGCGAGTCGCGGCGCCGGGATCGGTCGCTGCGACGACAGCCGAGAGCACCGCAACGCCGTGGGCGCCGGCTGCGAGCACTTCGGGGATACGTTCGGCGGTGATTGAGCCGATTGCGATGACCGGCACAGGGCAATCACGGCAGATCTCTGCGAGCGTTTCGAGCCCCATGACCGGCGCCGGGTTCGCCTTCGATTGCGTGCCATACACGGGGCCGATCCCCATGTAGTCAACACCCGTGCTCCAGACCTGTGCGGCCTCGTCGTAGCTGTTTGCGGTACCGCCGATGATGGCTTCGGGGCCGAGGATTTGCCGTGCCGTCGCGACGTCCAGGTCGTTCTTACCCAGGTGGATTGCCGGAGCGCCCACGCTCAGGGCCACGTCTGCGCGGTCGTCGACGACGAGCGTCAGCCCGGCGGCGGTGCAGACCGTGTTCATCGCACGCGCCGTTTCGATCAGCTCACGCGTCGTGCAGTGCCGCTTCTCTCGGAACTGGACGGCATCGGCTCCTCCCTGGGAGACCAGCGTCGCCAGCTCCGTGTGGCTGAAGCGCGACTGGATGGTCTCGTCGGTGATGATGTGGAGCCGCGGGATGCGGTCAGGGGTCATGGTGTCTCCTGTGGCTGCGGAATGAACCGTTCGAGCCATGTCCCGGCGCGGTTATTGCGCACGAAGAAGAAGTGGTCGGTTGGCCCGGCGCCGCCCCCCAGGGGGAGGCCGTGCCGGATCGCTTCGGTGATATAGGTCTTCGCAACCGCGATCGCATCATAGAGCGAACGCCCGGCTGCCAGGTGTGTCGCGATGGCTGCCGAATAGGTGCAGCCGGTTCCATGTGTGTTGTTGGTCTGGATCGCCTCGCCGGCCAAACGGGTTGTGCCTTCCGCGGTCACCAGCACATCGGTCGCTGGCGACTCGCTGAAGTGGCCGCCCTTCACGAGCACCGCCTTCGCGCCAAGCGTGCGAATCCGCTGCCCGGCCGCCTCGGCGCTTTCCGGCCCCGTCACCTCGATGCCGGCCAGGTGCGTCGCTTCGTGGGCATTCGGTGTCACGAGGTCCGCCAGCGGGATGAGCGCGGTCCGCAGCGCCTCCATCGCGTCCGTTTCGAGCAGCGCGAAGCCTGACTTCGAAATCATGACCGGATCCAGGACGAAGTTCGGGATGGGCCGGTCTGCCAGCAGGCGGGCGACCGTTTCGACCCGCTCGCGGTCGGCCAGCATCCCCGTCTTGACGGCGCCAATCGAAAAGTCGTCCATCACAGACGCGAACTGCGATTCGATGAGCTCGACTGGCAGGTTAAACGCGTCCCGGACGCCCAGCGTGTTCTGCGCTGTGACCGAGGTGATGACCGACAGGCCGTAGCCGCCGTTCGCTGAAATGGCCTTCAGGTCGGCCTGGATGCCGGCGCCGGCCCCGCTATCCGAGCCCGCGATGGTCAGGACGGTGGTGTCCATGTGCGCTCCTCGCCGCCAGGCTTGCAGGGCACTCGTCGAACACCAGGAAACGTGGAGACAACAAAACGTTTGCTGCGGGCACGTCACATCCCTCCGCCGGTACGACCCGGTTCAGGTTCGACGGGTGTTCTCTCAGGCTGGCACCGTGCCAGCCACCCCGTGCGCGGCTCTACCAGTGTACCAACCGCAGTGGTTTGGTTTCACACGACTGGTGTGACCAGCGCGGCTCCCGGCTCTCGTCCCGCCGTTTTCGACGCCAGTTGCTCCCGGGCCGTGTACGATGACAGGCGGCGTGGATGACAGGCCCGGGCTCACAGACACCACGAAGCCGACGCTGCTCGAACGGGGGCGTCACGTATTTGGCGTGCACACGTGGCGCTCCCTGGACGACGGGCGGCTGCGGTGCCCCGGCTGCGGCCGCGAACGCCTCACATTCGAACCTGCCACGGCACAGGGCTCCTCGACGTTCGACGCAGAGAGCACACCTGGCGCCTGGCCGGCTGGCAACGATACCCCCGGGCACGACGAAGACTACGGGGCCGGCGATGCCTGGCCCCGGGAAGAGCGTGGCGAGCCGCGCCGCCCGGGCAGCCAGGAGCCCACGTCAGCCTGGGAATGGTTCCAGGGCATGCGATGGTGGGTGCGGTTATGGCTCGCGTTCATCCTCTTGCAAGTGATCCTGTTTGTCGCATCAATCTTCACCGGGGGTGGCGGTGGCGGCTGATGGCCGCCACAACACCACCGTTCACAAGATCCGCGGCCGGCGCGCGACGCCCGGTCAGCCCGCGGCTTCGGCCTTGCGCGCGCGCCGGGCGTTGATGAACGAACGCACGCCGGCGACGACATAGATGATGCAGAGGACCGCCGTGATAGTTGACGTAACCACGGCCGCCGGGCGTTCGACGTCGTTCCCGGCGATGAGGTCTGGCAGTTCGACCACCTGCATCGAGGTGCCGAGTGCACCGAGCAGTGCGAGTACCAGTGCCGCATGGATCGCGTGTCGCCGGACATTCTCCTTCAGGGCGACGATGCCGAGGATGAGAATGGGGAGGCCCAGCAGGGCGGGCAGCAGCGCGGTCAGGCTATCCCGGCCGGTTGCGAAGTAGGCGATCACCCCCACCGCAACAAGGACCGCGCCGAGACCAATCGTGGCGTTTGTCATAGAACCTCCACTGCACCGGGTAATTTCCCTGGCAGGACCAAATGCGAACGCCTGCTCATCCCTCGCCGATCAGGGTACACGCCATGCACCGTGTGGGCGGGTAAGCGAGGTGCGCACTTATCCCGGCATAACCCGTCCGAGCCACTCCTCCATCACCTTCCGGGCGCGCCGCGCGATGGCCGTCCCCGGCATGAGCAGGTCAAACCCGTGCGGCGCGCCCGGGTAGAGATGGAACTCGGTTGGCACGCCCTGGTGCGTGAGCCGCATCGCGTAGTCCGCGTCTTCATCCAGGAAACCGTCCAGCGCCCCCACCACGATGAGCGCCTGCGGCAATCCCGAAAGGTCCGTCGCCCGCGCCGGCGCGGCGTAGATCGGTACATCGCCGCCAACCAGGTCGCCCAGGTACGCGGCCCAGCCGCGCTCGTTCGACGCGGGCGGCCAGACCGGTACCTGCCACCGGCTCGACGCTGTCACCATCCGGTCGTCGATCATGGGGTAGATGAGGAGCTGGTACTGGAGCGGCACCTTGCCCCGGTCACGCGCAAGCAGGGCCAGGGCGGCAGCGAGCCCGCCGCCTGCCGACGACCCGCCGATCCCGATACGCGCGGCGTCCACGCCCAGCATGTCCGCGTTGTCGTGCACCCACCGGAGGCCCGCGTAGCAATCCTCGATTGGTCCGGGGTACGGCGTCTCCGGCGCCAGCCGGTAATCCACCGCAACTCCGACACAGCCAAGGAGCTGGCACCATTTGTCGAAGCGCAGGTCTTCCATTTCGTACGTGCCCATGACGTAGCCGCCGCCGTGCATCCAGTAGATGCACGGGAGCGGGCCCTCGCGGCCAGCGGGCCGGTGCACGCGGATGGTGACATCTGGTGCGCCTTCGGCGCCCGGCACAGCGTAATCTGTGCGCTCGACCTGGCCCGAGAGCTCAACCGCGGCGAGCTGCGCCATCCGTTGTTCGCGCATCGCCGGGAGCTGTTCGAATGTGAAGCCGGTGGCCGGCGGCATCTGCTTGAGCGCCGCGGCAATCTCGGGGTCGAGCAGGGCGTCGACATCGATGGTTGTCATGAGCATTTCCCTCCAGCGGGTTCCGGTCGCTCATTCTACGCACCGGGGAGGAAGGCGCTGGACGCGATGGCTCGATAACCATCTCCTTGCACTCCATCAGCGAATCGCTACGGCAGGGCCCCACGCGCTCGCGTAAGCTTTCGCCGCGTACACGCCTCGGCACGACGTTTCAGGGAGGAACTATGGGCGGACAACTGCAGGATCGGGTAGCAATCATCACCGGGTCTGGCCGCGGCCAGGGGCTCTCAGCCGCGAAGCTCTTTGTATCTGAAGGCGCAAAGGTGGTCATCAACGACCTGGACGAGCAGTCGGTCAAGAATGCCGTCAACGAGATCACGTCGGCTGGCGGCACTGCCGTCCCGGCAGTCGGTGACGTGTCCGACCCGGCCGCCGTCGAGCGCGTCCTCCAGGTTGCGCAGGACAGCTTCGGCGGGCTCGACATCCTTTACAACAACGCGGGTATCGGCTATTCGGCCACCGAGCGCATGTCCATCGGCATGGGTGACATCCTCTCAACGAGCATCGAAGACTGGCAGCGCACGCTGGACATCAACCTCAACGGCGTCTTCTACTTCTGCAAGTTCGGCATCCCGCAGCTCGCAGAACGCGGTGGTGGCGTCATCATCAACACGGCTTCGATCGCGGCGCTCCGCGGCGGGCAGAACGCACACGCCTATGGCGCGAGCAAGGCCGCCATCGTTCAGCTCACCAAGTCGATAGCGGTGACCTACGGGAAGCAGGGCATCCGCGCGAACGCTATCTGCCCCGGTGTCATCGATACCGAGATGATCCACGACACGATGTTGAGCGATGAGGCCCGTGTCACGGCAATCCGCCAGCGGACGCCGATCGGCGAAATCGGGACGGCCGATGACATTGCGGCAACGGCGCTCTTTCTTGCCAGCGACGCGGGGAAGTTCATCACCGGACAAGCAGTTGCCGTTGACGGCGGAATGACTGCCTGACGCATGTGGTCATGGCTCCTTAGTACTATGGGCGGAGGAGGTGACGCGTGACGGGACTACCACGACGGCGGCTCGGGCGGACGGGGCTCATGGTGGCCGAGCTTGGTCTCGGCGCCATGGATACGCCGAATTCGTCCGCCGGCGCCGACACCGTGAACCGGGCCATCGACCTCGGCATCGACTTCATCGATACGGCGAGGGACTACGAGGGCAGCGAGTTCTTGCTCGGCCAGGTCATGCGGGGGCGTGAGCCCGAGGGCCTTCATATAGCCAGCAAGACCTTCAGCCGGAACATCAATGGCAGCCAGTGGGATGTGGACAAGTCCCTGCGCATCCTTGGTACCGAGCACATCTCCCTTTACCAGCTTCACGACGTTTCGACGATGGAGGCCTGGGAAGAGGTCACGGGCGAAGGCGGCGCGCTCGAGGGACTGCAGGTCGCGCAGTACCGCGAGCTCATCGGCCACATTGGCGTTTCGTCGCACGATAACGAGATCCTCCGGCTGGCTATCACGAGCGGACATTTCGATACGGTCATGCTCGAATACTCCGCATTCTTCCCGGAAACGGCGGAGCTGATTGACCTGGCGCGCGAGCACGATGTCGGCGTCATTGTCATGCGCCCGGTCGGCGGTTCGGGACGTACCAGCGTGATGCGCGGCCGCATTGACGAGGGCTACCAGGGCGCGCTCAGGCCCGCCAACCTCTTGCGGTACGTGCTCTCGCACCCGGGCGTCTCGGTGGCGATCCCGGGTGCACGCTACCCGTCGCGCATCGAAGAAAATGTGGAGACCGTTTCCAGCTATACGGCCATGAGCGACGCCGAGCGGCGCGAGATCGAACAGGAGGCGGCGAACTTCTACGAGTAGCCGCCTCAGCGCTCCAGCCGGTCCAGGAAGTCCCGGATCCGCTGGTAATACGCAGGCCCGCCGACCAGCGGCACGTCGTTGTGATGCGCGCCGTCGACGATGTACATGTCCGTCTCGCCGGCCAGGGTTTCAGCCACGCGTTCGCCGCCCGAGACCGGCACGATCTCGTCGTCCGAGCCGTGGATCACGAGCGCAGGCGCCTCGATACCGCTGGCGCGTTCTTCCACCGGGAACTGCTCGTGAAGGAACGGCCAGACCGGCAGCCACGAGTAGACCTGGCGGGCGAGCCACCGCATCGACGGGAATGGGGACTCGAGCACCAGTCCCGCTGGCGCCCGCCGCGCTGCCAGCTCCACAGCGACCGCGCTCCCGATTGACCGCCCGAAGTACACGATGCGGTCCGGGTCGACCTGCGGATGGTCCTCCAGGTATTCACGCGCAGCCTCGGCGTCGCGATAGAAGCCGCTTTCACCCGGGCTGCCGCTGCTGTCGCCGTAGCCCCGGTAGCTCAGGATGAAGATGGACACCCCCGTCTCCGCGCGGAGCTCCTGGATGAGCCCGACCCGGTCGCCGATGTTCCCGGCGTTGCCATGGAACCAGAGCCACGTGATGTCCCGCTCGCCGGGGATGAACCAGCCGTGGATATCCGTCCCATCCTCCGCTGTCAGCCGGACATCTTCGTAGTCCAGGCCGGCATCGGCCGGGGTGTTCTGGATGACGCTGGAAGGGAAGTACATGAGCTGCTGCTCGATGAGGCCCGTGCGCTGATTGAACAGCACGACCGCGACAACGATCGCCACCAGCACGCCGAGGAAAATCATCCAGCCCTTTGCCCGGGATCGCCATGTTTGCGGCTGCTGCCGCCGTTGCCGTGTCCGTGCCATACCATCGCCGGCTCCCGGCCTCAGCCTATCAGCGCTTGAGGCTGCGGGCCGGGAACTGCACAAACCGCCCGGCTTTGCCGATAACCATCTCGTGAGACACGCGCGGGTACGGGTTGAAAGCTGGTGGGACTGGCGGATTTCCGCTTATTGCCGCGTAGCGTCGCTCGGGAGCGCGTGGGTGATGGTGATGCTGGGCGGATTCCTCGGCCCGGCGCTTATCCCGCTGGCAGCGGTACGGTTTGGCACCTCCGCGGTCCAGAGCTGGCTCAACATCCGCCTTGGCAAACGCCGCCCGGTCGCCCAGCAGACGCGGCTCGACTACGCGCTGCTGGGTCTCATCTTTGCGGGGGCGTACCTTGCGGCCGGTATTGGCCAGGCCACTGGTGACCTGGCGTCGCCGCACCTGTATCTGCCAATGCTGGTGCCCTTCAGCATCCTCCAGTGGCGGATGACCCAGCGCTCCTTCGATGCGCACCGCGCGGAAGCCGCGGGCCTGGACGCAGGCGCCGGCATCCCAGCCGAACCGGTCCCGGCGTCCCGGCAGCCTGAAGCCGCCTGATCAGATCGCGTCCGCCATCTGCATCATTGCCGGGCCCATCACGAACATCAGCATGGCCGGCAACACGAGCAAGATGAGCACCAGGATCAGCTTCACTGGCGCGCGTTGAGCCGCGGCCTCGGCATTCTGCCGCCGCTTGAGCCGCATTTCGGCCGCCTGGATGCGCAGCACCTGGCCGATCGGGATGCCCGTCTGCTCCGCCTGGATGAGTGCCTGGATGAAGCTGGTCAGCTCCGGCACCCGCGTGCGGTCGATCATGCGCAGCAGTGCTTCGCGGCGGCTGCTTCCCAAGGTCGTTTCGCGCATGGCCATGCGCAGCTCTTCGCCGAGCGGCCCGCGTGTCTCCTGCCCGACTGCTGCCAGCGCGCCATCGATACCCATGCCCGCTTCGACCGTTGTCACCGTGAGGTCGACCGCGTCTGGCAGCGCGCGGCGGATGGCACGCTTCCGGTTCGCTCCCTTGATGCGCAACCAGTAGATGGGGATGGCGTTGAGCGCCAGCGCGCTCAAGAGCTGCACGGCGAGCAGGATGCCGGACGAGTCCGAGAGGAGGAAGACCAGGAGGAGGGCGATGCTCGAGGCCGTGAGGAAGCCCTGCAAAATGAGGAATCGCGGCACCGTCATCGGCTGGCCTGCAACAACGAGGCGCTGCTGGATCGCCTGTGTCAGCCCGTGCGGCAAGAGGAGGCGCCCCATTGCCCGCACCCGCCCGGCGATTGGGCGAGCGACGCGCGCCGAAAACGGGAGGTCCATGAGCTCCTCGCGGCCCATGGCGGCGCCGTGCTCGAGGCGGGCCAGGCGCTGTTCGACGTCCGCGGGCATGCGCTGCGGGCGCAGGACCACGAATGCGAATGCGAAGACGGCGAGGGCGACGAACGTTGCGGCGATCAATTCCACGGCATTAGACCTCGATCTTCAGTACCTGGCGCATCACAAAGAACCCGACGATCTCCAGGGTGATGCCGGTCGCCAGGAGCACCCGGCCCAGCGGCTCTTCCCACAGGGGCGAAATGAAGTCCGGCGCGGTCACCAGGAGGAATCCGACAACCCAGACAGGCAGCAGCCCAACGATGAGTCCGCCGAAGCGCTGCTGGGCGGTGAGCGCGAGGACGTGCCCGCGGAGCTCTTCGCGCTGGCGCATGGTCTCGCTCACGCTCTCCAGGATGGCGGCGAGGTCGCCGCCGACACGCCGGTGGATATCGAGCGCTCGAGCGACGACCTCGAGGTCCTCGCTCTGGACGCGTTCCACCGTGCGCTGGAGACTCTCGTCGAACGAGCTTCCTACCCGCGCCTCGTCCAGCATTCGCCGGAACTCTTTGGCCAGCGGGTTCTCCATCTCCTGCGCCACGGTGCGCACCGACTCCATGATGCTGAAGCCGGAGCGAAGCGACGTCGCCATGATGTGGAGCGCGATCGGGAGCTGTTTGTTGAATGTGTTGAGCCGGCGCTGGGCCCGGGATGTGAGCCATGTGCGTACGACGAGCAGTGCAGCAACGCCGAAGCCCAGTCCCACCAGCCAGATCCCGCTCAGCAGCCAGGCGGTGGCGGCCACGGCACTGAAGATGAAGAGGACCAGGAGGAGTAGCTCGCTCACCTTGAGCGGCAGGTCGGCGCGCTCCAGCAGCGATGCCATCCTGGGCGCCCACTGGAACCGCGCGAGGAGCGCGCTCGCCCGGCGGCTCCCGGCCAAATTCTCATCCCGGAGGACGCTGGGTCCGCCGCCCCCGGCGCTCATCGGCACGCTTCCACGTTCGAAGGCCGCCGCACGCGCCCGCCATTGCCGGGCCTCCGGCGAGAACGGTCTGCTAAACGATGCGATGGCCACGAAGACCGCGAGCGCGGCGCAGGCGGCGGCTGCAGTCGCGAACAACATCACCGCATCTCCTCGAGGAAGATCCGCGGATCGAGCCGGTGCCCGGACGCTTCGAGCATGTCCGAGAACGTCGGCCGCAGCCCGGTGGGGCGGAATTCGCCCATGGTGACGCCGCCTTCGCCGATGCCCGTTGGCTGGAAGACGAAGATGTCGTGCATCGTCACGCGCGATCCTTCGAGCCCCGTCACTTCAGATATGCGGACCACGCGCCGTATCCCGTCCGGGAAGCGGTGGATCTGGACGATGAGGTGGAGTGCCGAGGCGAGTTGCTCGCGGATGGCCGCGACCGGCAGTTCGACGCCCGCCATCAGCACCATGTTCTCGATACGGGACAGGGCGTCTCGGGGGGTGTTCGCGTGCACCGTGCTCAGCGACCCTTCGTGCCCGGTGTTCATCGCCTGGAGCATTTCGAATGCCTCGGCGCCGCGGACCTCGCCGATAACAATGCGGTCGGGGCGCATGCGGAGTGCGTTCCGCAGCAGGTCGCGCTGGGTAATCGCGTGCTGGCCGAGCATGTCAGCGGGCCGCGATTCCATGCTCACCACATGCGGCTGCTGCAACACCAGCTCGACCGGATCTTCGATCGTGATGATGCGCTCTGTCTTCGGAATGTAGGCCGAAAGCGCGTTGAGCATCGTTGTCTTACCGGAACCGGTACCGCCCGAGATGAGGATGTTGAGCCGGTAGTGCACGCAGGCGGAGAGCAGATCGAGCATCGGCTGGTCGAGCGTGCCAGCCTGGAGCAGGTCCTCCATCCGGTAGCGGTCGGTCCGGAACTTGCGGATGGTGATAGTCGGGTAGCGCGGCGTGGCCGGCGGAATGGTGATGTTTACGCGGGAGCCATCTTCGAGGCGTGCGTCCACCATCGGACTGCCTTCGTCCACGCGTCTGCCGATGGCGGAAAGGATGCGCTCGGCAATCCGCCGCACGTGTTCGTCGTCGGCGAACTCGAGCGCGCTCTGGTGGATAACGCCGTTCTGCTCGTAATAGACGAGGTGCGGCCCGTTCACCATCACTTCCGAGACGGAAGGGTCATCGAGCAGTGGCTGGATGGGGCCCAGGCCGAGGACTTCGTCCACCACGAGGTCGATGACCCGCTCGCGGTCGTCCCCGTATACAGGGATACCGCGGTTCAGCAGCATCGTCGTCGCCGCTTCGGCCACCATGCGCCGTTCTTCGGGGCCGTGTGCCTGGCGGAGGCGTTCCGTATCCAGGTTGTCGATGAGCGCTTCGTGCAGCGTGCGGGCAATCGCGTTCAAGTCCGGGCCGCTCGATGCGGTGACGACTGCGTTCTCATTTGAGCGCGGCCGGTCGAAGAGCGATGCACCGTCGTTGTATTCGTCGCCGAAGGAGGGCCGCCCGCCATTGTTGAAGTTACCCGGCATGGTTTTCACCCTTTTCCTTCGCTTCCCATCCCTGTGTGCCCTTCCAGCGGATGGGCAACATGCGCTTGAAGAGCTGGCTGCTGCCGCTGCCCGGTAGCGGGGCGCCAGTGAGCCGGGCGGCCATGGCCGCGAAGCTCTTCGCCGCCGACGAGCGGGGGCGCTCCAGGACCACCGGCTTGCCCGCCTGCAGCCCCACGGAGACCGCCGGGTCGTGCGGCAGCTCCCAGCCGACGTCCGTGTGGAGCACCCGCGAGACGTCGTCCGAGGTGACCGTGTTTGTCCCGTGTGCGTGGTTCACGGTCACCGTGACGTTCTCGCGCGGGAAGCCCGTGCGCTCCAGTATTTCGAGCACAAACGTCGTGTCTTTGACGCTGGTGATGTCCACGGTGGTCACGAGTAACACCTGCGATGACACCTCCACCGCCGCTGCCACGTTGTCTCCGAAGATGCCGGGTGTATCGACGATGACATAGTCGAAGAGCCGGGCGGCGAACCGCAGCAGGTCGCGGAGCTGGTCTGGCGCCATGGCCCGCCACTCCGAGGGGCTTTTCACCGACGGCAGCACGAAGACGCCGCTCTCGTGTTCGATCAGCGCGTTGCGAAAGGAATCGCGGTTCATCGTGCCGATGGAGGCTGCGACATCCGCGACAACGTACCGCGGCTCGACGTTCATCATGATCGCGATGTCGCCAAAGCGGGTATCCATATCGACCAGGAGCACCGAGTCTTCTTTGCGCGCCGCGATGGCCGTGGCCAGGTTCACCGCGATGGTGCTCTTGCCGATCCCGCCCTT
>SKSF01000140.1 GCA_007118095.1 Dehalococcoidia bacterium | reverse complement strand
TCAAAGACGCCCCGCACCTTCGCCTCGCTCCCGCCGATGCGAGCCGCGCTCGACGCCGTGTGCGCCTGGCAATAGCGGCACCCGGAGGATGTACTGGCCATGAGCGCCACGAGCTGCTTCATTTCCGGCGAAACCTCGCCCTTTGGCGATAGGACGGTTGCGGCGAGCCATGAGAACGATTTCAAAATCTCCGGCCGGTGCCCCATGGTGAAGTAGCTGTTCGGGACGAACCCGAGTGCATCCTCCACCGCCTGGAACAACGGTTCGAACTCTGCAAGCTCTTCCCGTGCCTTTGGTGCAATGTGTGCCATCAGTGCAGTGACTCCCTACAGGATGACGCCGGATGAGCGCAGGTCCTCGATGCGCTCGCCGTCGTACCCAAGCCCGGCGAGTACCGCATCGTTGTCACGTCCCAGCACCGGGCTCGCCCCCTGTGCTGCCAGCGGGGATTCCGACATCTGGAACGGTGGTGCCACCATCCGCATATGCCCGAGGATCTCGTGCTCCACCTCGGTCACGAGCCCGTTGTCGCACGCCTGCGGGTGCTCAAACAGTTCTTCTACAAAGTGAAGCGGCCCCGACGGTACCCCGGCCAATTGGAACAGCTCGCCCCATTCGCTGGTCGCCTTCGTGCGGAACATCGCCTCGGCTTCGGCCACCAGTTTCGGCGCGAACTCCTCCCAGCCTTCGGGCGCTAGTTCGAACGTGCCATCGTCACGATACCGGGGATCGTTGAGCCCGGTCACCTCGAGCACGCGCTTGCGCAGGCTGTGGCTCAGCGCGCCGATGGCGATGAACCCGTCCGCTGTCTGGTACACGCGGTAGTAGATGTTGCCCGGCGGCTTCGGCCGGTACTGCGCGCGCACCTCGTCTTGCTCGGCAAAACTGCGCATTTCCTTTCGCGCCCGGTCCAGGTCTTCCAGCATCGCCGGGATGACTTCGTCGTCGAACGCGTCGATCCAGGTGAACTGAGACGTTTGCATCGCGAGCGCCGTGCCCATCAGCGTGCTGTCGATGCGTTGCCCCTTTCCCGTCCGCTCCCGGTAGAAGAGGGCCGCGTTGATGCTGTTCGCCATCTGGATTCCAGTCGCATAGTCGATCGGCGCAGGGTAGGCAGCCATTGGGACGTCGCCGTTCATCTTGCCTTCGCCAGCCATCAGCCCGGTAAGCGCCTGCACCACGATGTCGTACCCGCCGCGCTGCGCCAGCGGACCCTTCTTGCCAAACGCGGTGTTCTCACAATAGACGACCTGTGGGTTCAGCGATCGTGCCGTCTCGTAGTCGATGCCGAGCTGCTCGGCCACCCCCGGGCGGTAGTTGATGACCATCACGTCTGTCTCGCGGATCATCTGCTCGATGATCTCCTTTGCCTCGGGCCGCTGCATGTCCAGGGCCATACCCTTCTTGCCCCGGTTCAGGCTCGCGAACGTGCGCGATTCCTTCGGTACGAGCTCATTGAAGACGCGCCACGGCTCCCCTTCGATCGGTTCCAGCTTGGTCACGTCCGCGCCCATGTCCGACAGCAACATGCAGCAGAACGGGCCCGCGATGATCTGCGTAAACTCGAGCACCTTTACCCCGGACAGCGGCCCTTCAGTCATGTATTCGTCCCTCCATTGCCTGCATTCAACGACGCCGATGCGCGCCGATTCTACGCATACCGGCGCGATCACGCCGCCTCCTGCACCTGCTGCTAGACTGGCCCACACAAACCTGTAACCGGAGAGGTGGTTGTGGTGTTTATTGCGATGAACCAATTCCAGGTGGCCGAGGGCCGGGAAGCCGAGTTCGAACAGATCTGGAAGGAACGCGAAACGCATCTCCAGGAAGTGCCCGGCTTCGTCCGCTTCGCCCTGCTTCGCGGCGACGAAGCCGGCGAGTACGTCTCCCATTCAACATGGGAATCCCGCGAAGCCTTCCTCGGCTGGGCACAGTCCGACGCCTTCCGCAAAGCCCATGGTTCGCCCATGCCCGAAGGAATCGTGGTGGGCCATCCTCGCGCACGTTTCTACGAGGCGGTACTTTCCGAAGAAGCCGCATCCGGGGCGCGTGCCTGAGCAGCAACCGGGCAACCCGCTCCAGCCGGAGCACTTTCGGCGTGTCGACCAGTCCGACGACGCGCATTTCTATGCCGAGCCGCGCCTCGTTACGCATATTGATGACGCGGCGATTGATGCGCTGACGCAGTTCTACCGGGAGGTCCTGCCTCCCGGTGGGGCAATCCTGGACCTGATGTCGAGCTGGGTGTCGCATCTACCGCCGGACGTTGACTATGCGCGCGTCGAAGGCCTCGGGATGAACGCCGCCGAGCTCGAACGGAACCCGCGCCTCACCGGCAGGACCGTCCATGACCTGAACCGCGACCCGGTCCTCCCGTATGCGGACGATACCTTCGACGCCGCGCTCATTTGCGTATCGATCCAGTACCTGGTGCGGCCCGTCGAGGTCTTCACCGATGCCGCACGCGTCCTCAAGCCCGGGGCTCCGCTTATCGTGAGCTTCTCGAACCGCTGCTTCCCAACTAAAGCCATTGCTGCCTGGCAGATGCTCGACGACCGGGGCCACGGCGAGCTGGTCGGACTGTACTTCCGCCTTGCGGACGCCTTCGAACCGGCACAGGCATTCCCGCTCGTCCCGCCCGGCGGACCAAGCGACCCGCTTTACGTGGCGATGGCGCGCACTCGTCCCGGCAATAGCACTGGCATCACGCCGGCATGAGGTGCAGGTCTTCCGGTGGGAGCTCCAGGAGCCATTCCCGCTGCTCGGCGACGTGCAGGACCTCGTAGGGCCGCGATGCAATCTCGACCATCAACTCCGGCCCCGGTCCGGTCGGTGCAAACCGCAGGGTGTGCGTGTTCCCGTACGCCCACTCGCCGGTAATCCATCCCCGCACGTGGTTCTCTTCCGCGCCATCCTGGATGCGCCGCAGATTCACCCGCTCCGCGCGGATGCCCGCGACCACCCGGGCCGCTTCGTAAGCCCCGGGCGCTATTGACCCGCAAACCAGCCGTACTCCGTCGGCATCGACAGTCGCCCGGCCATCGCTGTAGTCCACCTGTGATGCCGCGAGCAGGTTCTGCACGCCGGTCAGCTCTGCTACCCGTCTCGAGGCTGGCCGCCGGAACACGTCATCGCGCTCGCCAATCTGGAGGATGCGCCCTTCATCCAGCACAGCCAGCCGGTCGGCAAGCAGGTGTGCCTCGCGCAGGTCATGGGTCACAAAGACGATGGTGAGCCCCAGCTCCCTCCGCAGCCGCAGCAGCTCGTCGCGCAGGCCTGCACGCAACGCTTCGTCGAGCGCGCTGAACGGCTCGTCCAGCAGCAGCACGTCGGCGTTGCGTGCGAGGGCGCGTGCCAGTGCTACCCGCTGTTGTTGCCCGCCGCTCAGCGTTCTCGGGTAGCGCCCGCCCAGCCCGTCGAGGCCCAATAGAGCCAGCAGCATGTCGATGCGGTCACCGGCATCCATGCGCCGCGGCATCCCGAACCCGATGTTCTGCCGGGCAGTCATGTGCGGGAACAGCGAATAGCCCTGCGGTACCCAGGCGACCGGGCGTTCCCGCGCCGGCGCTCGCACCCCGCGATCGTGGTCGAAGACGACGGTCTCGCCGATGGCGATCCGGCCCGCGTCCGGGGTGACCAGTCCTGCGACCGCCCGCAACGTGATGCTTTTCCCCGAACCCGACGGGCCGAACAGGACGAGGAGCTCGTTCCGCGCGGCGAGGTCCACATCCAGTTCGAACTCGCCAAGCCGTTTACCGACCCGCGCCCGTAGCACATGCCGCTCCACTTCGCCTGCTGTCACCGGTGCCGCTGCCTCTGGAGGACGAGACTGAGCGCCGCGAGGAATATCAGGCCAAGCACCATGCTCACGAATGCCAGTGCATTCGCGCGAGGGCGATCGCCCGCCTGGACGGCATCGTAGATGGCCGCGGGCACGGTCTGCGTTTCGCCCGGCACGCTTCCTGCAATGATGACAGTCGCACCGAACTCGCCCAGGCTGCGCGCAGCCGCGATGAGCGTCGCTGCAGCCAGTGCCGGCCATGCCAGCGGCAACGCGACCGCAAAGAAACTGCGCACCGGCGACGCCATCGTGCTCGCGACTGCGAGGAGCTCGGGGTCGATCTGTTCGAAACCCGCCTGCGCAGTCCGCACGAACAGCGGCAACGAAACCACCGCGGCCGCGATTGCCGCGCCCGGCCAGGTGAACACCAGCCGCAGCCCCAGGTCGTCGATGAGGAAGTTGCCGAACGCGCTCTGCCGCCCGAAGGCATAGAGGAGGTAGTATCCCACCGCGCTCGGCGGCAGCACCAGCGGCAGCAGCGCGAGCGAGGAGAGCAGTGCGGCGGTGTTCTTGCCCGACCGGGCGATTGCCCACGCAAGCGCCGTCCCCGGGACGAGGCACAGGAGCGTCGCCAGCACCATGACCTGTGCGCTGACACGCAGCGCGTCGACGTCCACGGCGCCGGGGCTCATTCACCCACCCCCGCCCGTTCGAATCCGTTGGCAGCCAGGTGCTCCTGCCCGGCGGGGTTGAGCAGGTACTGGAACACGCAGCGTGCGTCGAGCTCGGCGCCCGGTCCCCGGATGACCGCGCCGCCCTGCTCGATCGGTTCGTGCAACCGCTCGTTCACGATGACATGCTCGACTCCCTCGGCGACCGCGAGCGACCAGGCCACGAGCCCGGCGTCAGCATTCCCCGTGATCGCATAGTCGAAGGACTGGCGAACGTTCTCGCCGAGGACAATGCGGTCGGCTACGTCTTCGTAGATGCCCGCGTTTTCCAGCGCCTCCCGGGCGGCGACGCCGTAGGGCGCGTGCCCCGGGTTCGCAATCGTGATGTGTTCATAAGCCGGCGAGGACAGGTCTTCGACTGCTTGTGCGGGTGGCACACCTTCCCGCGTCACGAGCGCAAGCCGGCCCACGGCGTAGGACGCCCGTCCGCCCGGGACGACTAGCCCTTCGTCGTCCAGTTCCGCCGGGAATGCGGCGTCCGCGGAGAGGAACAGCCCGTAGTCCGCGCCCGCTAGCACCTGTTCTTTGAGCTGCCCTGACGATCCGTAGACTGTGACGATTTCTGTCTGGCACACCTCGTCGATGTCGTCGACCAGCCCGTCCAGCACGCCGTGGAGGTCCGAGGCGGCCGCGACTTGCACGCTCCCGCCATGCGTTTCGTCGTCCCCTGCGCCGCTCGTAACATCGGGCGCCTCTGCCGCTGGGGTCACGAGCGGATACGGGATGTCGGCTGCGTCGTCTCCACTGCCACAGGCGGCCGCCAGCACGGCCATCGCAATCACGATGGTGCTCGCGAGGCCGGAACCGGGGCGTTGGCGGCTCAGGTTCCCGCCTCCTGCAGTTCGGTTGCGTACCGCTGGAGCCAGTCTCGCGTTGCTTGTGCGGCACTCAGCTTGGCGTCAGCGACGAGCCGCCGGAACTCATCGGGCCGGTCCGCCGCTTCCCAACGTGCGACATATGCCTCGCACTCGGCGACCTGGCGGTCCAGCAGGGCGGCTGCACCTGCCACGTCCCGCTTCCGCAGGAAAAACAGCTTCAGGAGAAAGGCAAGCCGCACGTCGCGCATACGCGCGACCGGCCGGTGTAGCCATTGTTGGAAGGTCTCGTGGCCACGTTCGGTCAGTTCGAACAGGCGCCGGGGCGGGCGGCGGCCCACCCGTTCCTCGGATCCCTGCACCAGCCCGCGGTTTTCCAGGTTCCGCAGGTACTGGTACAGCAGGCTCTGCTCAACGGGGCAAACGTCGTACAGTCCTTCTTGCTTGAAGCGCCGGGCGACGTCGTAGCCGTGCAGCGGCTCATCCGCAAGGAAACCGAGGATCGCGTACTCGCCCGGGAAAAGGTCACGTTCCGCCACGTGCCCAATCTAGCGCGTGGTCGAATACTCAGCAATTGAGTATTCGACCGGCTACAGCGTGACCGGCTCCCTGCTCGTGAATTCATATAGCATCGCCGGCCGGTGCGCCCCGCGCTTCCGCGTCTGGCCTGTTTCGCGGATGATCCCCAGCCCTACGACGCGTCGCCGGAAATTCCGCTTATCGATGGGTTCGCCGAGAATTGCCTCGTACACGCCCTGCATTTCCGTCAGAGTGAAACGCTCGGGGAGCAGCGAGTACACCACGTTCGTGTACTCGAGCTTGTTCCGCAGGCGCTGCTCGGCAAGTGCAAGAATGCGCTCATTTTCGAACGCGAGCGGTGGGAGGTTCCGGATCGGGTGCCAGGCTGGTCGCCACTCCAGGTCCTCACGCAGCCGCGTGCGCTCAACATCGACGAGGGCGAAGTACGCGACGACGATGTCCGCCCGGCCTGCCCCGAGCCGGTCGAAGGTATAGAGCTGCTCCAGGAACACGTCCGAAACGCCCGTCTCATCCGCGAGCTTGCGAACGGCAGCCCCGTGGATGGATTCGCCATCACGCAGCGCACCGCCGGGGAGGGCCCACTCCCCCCGGCACGGTTCCGCCGCCCGCTCGATGAGCAAGACGTTCAATTGACCGTTTCGTACCGTGAAGATGACAACGACGACAGCGATGTTCACACAGGCAGTGTATCGTTCATCGCCCTTGACGCTTAAACGCGCTACACACGCGGCGGGACCGAACGCATGAAGTCCCGCAACACGGCGATTTGCTCGTTCACCGTCCGTGCTGGCAGCGAGAGCATGAGTTCATCGAGCCCGGAAGCTTCGTAGGCCCGAATATCCTCCGCGATTTCATCCGCGGTGCCGATGAACGCCGGACGGTCACCTGCTGGCCGTGTCCGCCCGCGCGGCATATGGCGGATGCAAACCGGCCCCGGTTCGCGCCCGAAACGTTCACATTGCGCGTGGTACTGCTTCACGCCCTCAGTAAAGGCGTCGAGCCCCAGGTTGATGGGATGCCATCCATCGCCCAGCTCCGCGGCCCGCCGGATGGATGCGGCGCCATTTCCGCCGACCCAGGCTGGGATGGTCCCGCCACGGCGGTTCGGCGCTGACTTCGGGAACATGCGCATGTTCGTATAGGTCTTCCAGCGCCCGGCGAAGCTCGATGTTTCCGTCTCCCACAGGTTGCGGATGACACGCAGGTACTCGTCCGTGCGCGGCCCACGCTCTTCGAACGGCACACTCATCGCCTGGAACTCTTCCTGCAACCAGCCGGCGCCAACCCCCATGATCACCCGCCCGTTGCTCAGGTAATCCACCGAGCTCATGAACTTCGCCGTAAATACGGGATCCCGGTACGGCAGGATCAGCACGCTTGTCCCAATGGACACGTGCGATGTTTCGCTCGCCACGAAGCTCAACACCGCCAGCGGCTCATCCATCATTTCCGGTATGTAGGAGCTCCCCTCCGGCACGATGATGTGGTCGCTCACCCAGAGGGAATCGAACCCCAGGTCTTCGACTGCCCGGGCGAGCGCCCGGATCGCGTCCGAGGTCGCGAAGTGGTTGGCATGGGGGATGGCAACGCCATAACGCATGGAAAACTGCCCTCGTCTTTCAATCTGTGGCCGATACTGCAACGCTTCGCGGCATTCGTCGACCATGCCCGTGACCGTACCGCCCCGGGCCTACTACAATCATTTGCGGAGGGGTCGCATAGAGGCCTAGTGCGGGCGACTGCTAATCGCTTACCGGGGGATAACCTCGGTCGAGGGTTCGAATCCCTCCCCCTCCGCCACTCTCTGTTTCCCGGGCGCGCGAATGTCGCAGCAGAAGTACTACATCTGGACCGTCGGCTGTCAGATGAACAAGGCGGACAGCGAAAAGCTCGCCGCTGGCTTCGAGCGCATGGGCTTGAAGGCGACCGACCGCGCCGAGCGCGCTGACGTTGTCGTCCTGAACACCTGCAGCGTCCGGCAGCATGCGGAAGACCGCGCCTATTCGAAGCTCGGCCGCGTCCGCGACATCAAGAAACAGAAGCCGGGCCTCAAAGTCGCCCTCATGGGCTGCATGGTCGGCCTGAAGCATGACGACCTCGCGCAGCGCTTTCCCTATGTGGACGCCTTCGCCCGGCCGCAGCACTTTGAGCCCATTGTCGAGCTCATCGAAGGCCCCGCCGAAGACCTCGGCGGCGAATTCTGGCCCACCACCTACGCGATCCCCGAAGGCCCAACAGCGTTCGTCCCGGTCGTGCACGGCTGCAACAAGTTCTGCACCTACTGCATCGTTCCCTACCGGCGGGGACGCGAACGAAGCCGCCCGGTCGACGAAATCGTCCGCGAGGTCGCCTACCTCACGGTCCATGGCGTACGGGAGGTCACGCTGCTTGGCCAGACCGTCGAAGCTTACGGGCATGATTTGTCCGAGAAGCCCGACCTGGGCGACCTCATGCGCGAACTGTCCGAACTTGAGCGCCTCGAACGCATCCGGTTCCTCACCTCCTATCCGAAGGACATGACACCGCGCATCCTGGAGGCCATCGCGGAACTGCCAAAGGTCATGGAATGTTTCTCCCTCCCCGTGCAGGCGGGCAGCGACACGGTCCTCGAGTCGATGCGCCGCGGGTACACGCGACAGGAGTACATCGACAAAGTCCGCGAAGTCCGCGATCTCATGCCCGGCGCTGGTATCACCACGGACGTCATCGTGGGCTACCCGGGCGAGACCGAAGCCGACTTTGAGCAAACCTGCGGCATGCTCGAAGAACTCCGCTTCGACAAGGTCCACGTCGCTGCGTACTCGCCCCGTCCCGGGACCATCGCCTGGCGGAAGATGGAAAACGACGTCCCCAATGACGTGAAGACTGAGCGGCTCCATCGTGTCGAAGAGATCGAGCACCGCATTTCGCAGGAGCTGAACGACGCCTACGTTGGTACCCTGCAGTCTGTGCTCGTCGAAGGTTTCCGCGGC
Organism: Dehalococcoidia bacterium; assembly: GCA_007118095.1. Lineage (GTDB taxonomy): Bacteria > Chloroflexota > Dehalococcoidia > Tepidiformales > Tepidiformaceae > SLAK01. The sequence continues at coordinate 195 of SKSF01000140.1, read as the reverse complement.
GATCAGCCGTTCGGACGCACCCGCACCGGCAAGCTTGTTCACCTCGATACGCCGGCGCGCGAGGGTAAGCTGGTCGACGTCCGCATCCAGCATGCCGGCCCGTTTTCGCTCCGCGGCACGCTCGAAGACGCACTCACACTCGTCTGATACGCCCGGCCACAGGTCGTGCAATGGCTTTGAAATGCCGCGAAACGG
>SKSF01000076.1 GCA_007118095.1 Dehalococcoidia bacterium | reverse complement strand
GACGAGAAGCAGCGCGTGGTCGCGGCCTCCGAAGCGACGAAGGAGCTGGTCGCGCTCATCAAGGACTAACGATTCGGCTTCGGCTACGTTGAACGGCCGGGCTCTTCGCCCGGCCGTTTGTGTTGTGCTGACACGTCCATCGCGCCATGGACCACGGAGTGAATCTCGACGGTATCGCCGATTACGGCATACATCAGACGGCAGTCCCCGATAACGATCTCGCGTAGCGATGTATCTTCAAACTCGGGCACTGCACGACCGCGGTATGGGAATGTCGCGAGGCACTCACCACGCTCGACGATGCGCGAGAGAATGCGATCCGCGGCGGCACTGGAGAACTGGTCGAGGTACGCCCGAATCGCCAGGAGGTCTTATGGAACCTGGGGCTTCCACTCGACGTTCAATCCGACAGCCCGAGCTCCTCGCGGATGCGGCTGGTCGACACACCGTCACCGTCGCCGCTCGTTTCCAGCGACCGAGATATGCGCGCAACTTCCGCTTCGGTGAACGGGCGCCCCTGTGGCCCCTGCTCCGTTTGCAGCATCATGAGGATATCCTGAGCGCGCTCGTCGCTCATCGAATCGAAGAGGTTATGGAGCTGGCGCTTTGCGTCTGACGCAGGTTGGGCGCTCATGGTGCCAGTGTATCGCACGGGCTGCGGGCGGCGCGGCCTACGCCCCATCCTGCGCCGAGGCCGAGGCCGCAGGGGGAGTAGACAGCGACAGCAGCTCGCGCACTTCCTGTGCGGCCTGGCGGACACGTGCCGGGGCAGTTCCGCCGGGGATGTCCCGTTCGGCCAGGGCCGTGTCGATGGTGATGTCGAGGACGTCCTGTTCAAAGAGCTCGCTGGCCTCTCGGTAGACGTCGAACGGCAGCTCATTGAGTTCGCAACCACGCGCCTCGCATTCGCGGACCAGCCCACCAACGACGCCGTGCGATTCCCGGAACGGCATACCACGTTTCACCAGGTAATCGGCGACGTCAGTGGCGAGGGAATACCCGGCGCCCGCCGCCTGCCGCAGCCGGTCAAGGCGGAATCGCAGGACTGGCAACATCGCGGCGAAGATCTCGACGCTCGGCAGGACAATGCCCATGGCATTGATGACCGCGAGCTTGTCTTCCTGAAGGTCGCGGTTGTAGGCGAGGGGGAGACCCTTGAGGTTTGTGAGCATATTGATGAGCTCGCCATAGACGCGGCCTGTGCGGCCACGGGCGAGCTCGGCGACGTCGGCGTTCTTCTTCTGCGGCATCATGCTCGAACCCGTTGCGAATTCGTCCGGAAGGTCGACGAACCCAAACTCGGCGCTCGCCCAGAGGATGATCTCTTCGGAGAACCGGGACAGGTGCATCTGCACCAGCGAGACCGCGGACAGGAACTCGACGATGTAGTCGCGGTCGGAGACGGTGTCGAGGCTGTTGCGGGTGACGCCGCTGAAGCTGAGCTCGCGGGCGACGAACTGGCGGTCGAGCGGATAGGGTGAGCCTGCGAGTGCACCGGCTCCGAGCGGCATGACATTGGCCCTCCGGCGGCAATCGCCGAGGCGTTCGAAGTCGCGCAGGAACATCTCGGCGTAAGCGAGCATGTGGTGACCAATCGTCACCGGCTGTGCGCGCTGGACGTGCGTGTAGCCGGGCATCGGATGCGCGGCATGCTCCTCGCCAATGTCGCTGAGGACGCGGATGAGCGCGGCAAGTGCGTCACGGAGCTCGTCACAGGCTTCGCGAACCAGCATGCGGTTGAGGAGGGCGACCTGGTCGTTCCGTGAGCGGGCCGTGTGGAGCATCCCGGCGGGGTCGCCGATCTTCGCGCGGAGCTCGACCTCGACGTGCGTGTGGATGTCCTCGAGCTCGGGGCGCCATTCAACGCGGCCAGCTTCGAAGTCTTCGAGCACCTGGCCAAGACCCTGGACGATCGCATCGGCGGCATCGGCCGGGATGATGCCCTGGCGCCCGAGCATCCTGGCGTGGGCAATCGAGCCAGTGATGTCATGCCGCCAGAGGGTGCGGTCCGCTCCTGCCGTGTACTCCTGCGTGAGCCGGTCCATCCCGCCCTCGAAGCGGCCACCCCAGGTGCGCTGCGCATCAGCCATCGGCGGCCTCCAGGCCGGGGCAGCCAAGGAGCTCGGACAGGTCGTCGAACACGAAGTCCGGCTCGATACCCTCGGCGTCCGGGCGGGAACGCTTCCAGGCCGTCGCGATGCCGAGCTGCTGCGCACCGGCGATGTCCTCGGCGAGGGAGTTACCGACCATGAGCGCCTCGCCCGCGGTCACGCCGAGTTCGGCGAGGGCGTGCTCAAAAACAGCGGGATGGGGCTTGAGGTATCCGACTTCGACCGAGACCGAGTGCGCGTCCCAGCCGATGTCCAGTCCACACTCCGCAAGGTCGCAGCGGAACCGCTGACCGCCGAACGCGCGATTGGTCGCACTGGAGAGCAGGAATCCGCGGTGCTTGAGGGCCAGGAGCACGTCGCGGGCGTCATCATACGGGACTTTGCCTGCTTCGCCGCCCGATATGTAAATCCGGTCGAGCAGCGCTTCGACGGTGTCACGCGGCAGCGGGTACCCGGCCTCAGTGACCGCAGCAGCGACGACCTCGACATAGTCCGGCTCGCGCAGGTCGCCGTGCCGGGCCTCGCGGATGGCCGGGTCGATGGCATCCCAGGCGATGCGCGCGACATGTTCGATACTGGTGGGCTCGATACCCGCTGCCAACAGGACAGGCGAGACCCGCTCAGCCGCCAGGCGGCGGAATTCGGACGGGGGCGGCGGCGCAGGTGCGTGCCAGAGCGTTTCACCAACGTCGAACAGGACTGCTCGGTAGGGCATTGAGATTCATCCGTGACGCGGGGAGCGGTAGAGGCTCATGGTTACACGGCGGGGATATGCGAACAATCGCGCTGGTGCTGCTATGCTCGCCGCGTGGCAGATACAAAGCGGGCACTCGTCGTCGGCGCCGGGACAATGGGAAGCGGCTACGCACGGCTCTTCGGGTCGGGGCGCGTCCCTGGTGTCGAGCTTGTTGGCGTTGTCGACCTCATGGAGGAGCGTGCGCAGGCAGTCGCCGGTCCCGCAAGTGCGGCGAGCTTCACGAACCTGCTGGATGCACTGAAGGAGACAGCGCCGGACTTCGCCTACGTGGCAACGCCCGACGCGCTGCATCGCTCACCGGTGGAGACACTGGCGAACGCCGGCGTGGCCGTGCTCGTCGAGAAGCCGCTCGCGACGACGGTGGAGGACGCGGAGGCGATGACGCGGGTGGCCGCCCAGACCGGGATCCATGCCGAGGTGAATTACGCGAACCGGTGGAACCCGCCTTTCGCCGAGGCGAAGCGGTTCATCGATCGCGGCGAGGCGGGCGAGGTGCGGTCGTTCAATGTGCGGCTCAACAATCCGCTGAGCACGCCGGAGACGAACCTCGGCTGGAGCGCGTCAACGACACCCGCATGGTTCTTGATGTCGCACTGCCTCGACCTTGCGCACTGGCTCGGCGGACAACGCGCGAAGACCGTCTATGCGACGGCAGGCTACGGCGTCCTGTCCGAGCTCGGCATTAGCACCCCGGACTGGGTCCATGCGGTCGTCCGCTACGAAGATGGTAGCGACGGCGTGTTCGAATCGTTGTGGATCCTGCCGGACTCGTGGCCCGGGGTCCTCGAGTTCGATTTTCGCGTGACGGGGACCCGGGGCCGGCTCGATATTGATACAACGCGGCAGAGCCTGGCGGTGACAAGCAGCCGTCACGAATACCCGACCACCCTGAACTGGGCCCAGCAGCGCATCACATCGTTCCTCCGGGCGATGGACGGCTACGAGCGGACGGTTGTGCGATTCGAGGATGCGCTGGAGGTGACACGCATCCTGGTGGCATTGCACCGGAGCCTCGACAGCGGCGCTGTCGAACCCGTCGGAGGCTGAGCCATGGTCATCACCATCGCCGGGCTGGGGCCGGGGGACGCCACGTTGTTGACTGGCGCGGCGCGGGAGGCGATCGCCGATGCGCCTACTGTGGTCGTCCGTACGCGCGCACATGCGGCGGTGGCACAGCTTGACCCGGGCGGTACGTTCACAGCCTGCGACGACCTGGCAAACAAGGAAGAGCCAACGGATGAGACCGACCAGGCGGCCTGCGAGCGCGTGATCGCGCTCGGCCGGAGAGGCGACGTGGTTTACGCAGTGCCCGGCAACCCGGTCATCGATGACGGCAGCGTGCCGCTCCTGCTCGAAGGTGCAGCGAACGAGAGGATCGCCACGCGGGTACTACCGGGTGTGAGCTACCTGGATGTCGCGGCGGCAGCCCTTCGGCGCGACGTCCGCGACCTGCAGCTATGCGACGCAACATCCGCCCGGATCGATACGCAGCGGCCCGCACTTATCCGCGACGCAACAGCCCGGGGTGTTATCGACGCGTTGCCCGGGAGGCTGCGGGACATCTACCCGGCCGGGCACGAGGTCGTCACGATCGATACGGCAGCCGCGCCTGAAACGGCAACACGAAGCATGTCGTTGGAAGATCTCACGACGGACAACCTATCGCCGGAAACCCTGCTCTTTCTCCCGGCGCTCGCGCCCGAGGCCGATGTGCGCCGGTTCGATGGGCTCTACCACGTGGTCGCGCGGCTAAATGCGCCCGACGGGTGCCCGTGGGACCGGGAGCAGACCCACGAGTCGCTGCGCAAGCACCTGCTGGAAGAGGCCTACGAAGCCCTCGATGCGATCGACAGCGGGGACCGCGCGGAACTCACCGAAGAGCTTGGCGACGTCCTGTTACAGGTCCTGATGCACGCGGAAGTGGGGCGGCGCGAACAGACATTCAGCCTGGGTGACGTGACTGAACACATCGCGGAGAAGCTCATCCGGCGTCACCCGCACGTGTTCGGGGAAGCAGCGGCCGGGAGCGCCGATGAAGTTTGGCAGTCGTGGGAACAGCTCAAGAAGCAGGAAAAGCCGGAGCGCTCCGTACTCGACGGGGTGCCCGCGACGCTGCCGGCGCTGGCAGCATCGCAGGCAATCCAGGGCCGTGCGCGCCGGGTCGGCTTCGACTGGCCGGATATCGAGGGGCCACTTGAAAAGCTGCGGGAAGAGGTGGGTGAGTTCGCCCGCGCCGAGAACCCGGCGGAGGAGGTGGACGAGTTTGGCGACATCCTGTTCGTGCTCGCAAATATTGGGCAGCGCACAGGGATCGATGCCGAGCAGGCCCTGCGTTCGGCGAACCAGAAATTCCGCACGCGGTTCACGGCTGTCGAAGAACTGGCACGCGAACGTGAACTCGACCTGCAGGAAATGACGCTGGAAGAGATCGATGCGCTCTGGGACGAAGCCAAGGCGGGACTGGGCGGCGGTTCGTTGTAAGGGCTGCAGGGCGCCTGTAGTCTGGACGACAAGCTAGAGGAGCCAGGAGAGACTATGACCCAGGCACAGGAATCCGTGATTACGCTCGAGCGCTTCCAGCAAGGGAAGACATTCCAGGAATACCTGGACAGCGGGATCCGCAACCGGGAGCTGTTCGAAGAGAACTACCAGGAGACCGAACTCACACCGGAACAGGTGTCGGCGCTCAAGGAAATTGCCGGCCGCGAAGACGGACCGGATCACATGGTGGTCATCGGGGAAGACTGGTGCCCGGACGTGTACCGTGGCGCCCCGGTCGCGCAGCGCATCGCCGATACGATGGGTATCGAACTGCGCTACTTCGAGCGCGACGAGAACAAGGACATGATTGCCGAGTACCTGAAGGGCGGCGAGTTCGAGTCGATCCCGGTGCTCATCTTTTATGACAAGCATCACCGCGAGCTGGCGCACTTCATCGAGCGTCCGGCGATCGCGAACGAGCAGATGCACGAAGTCCGCGAAGTAATGGGCGATACCTCGCCAGAAGCGGCGGCACGGGAACTGGGCCACGAGCCCAGCGAAGAAGAGCTCAAAGCGTTCCGGGCGAAGGCACGCGAGCGGTTCCTCGAATGGCAGAAGGGTCCCACGTGGGCTAACTGGCGCAAGGCGACCGTGGACGAGGTCATCGCGCTCCTGCGGTAGACGTACAACGGTTCCCGATGTGCTGAGGCGGCTGCTGCGCAGCCGCCTTTACACTGCCTGTCATGGAGCACGCCAGCCAGGACGCCCGCAGCCAGCACCGGCAGCATCAACCCCGTTTCCCCACATGGGTGGAAGCGATCGTTACGCCAGCGCTGCTGATGCTGCTCACGACGCTGTACGTGGTGTCACTGCACCTGGCCATGGACGTCACACGCGACGAACTCAACGACACGAACGTCCGTGATGGGGTGTACTTCGGGATTCACGGGGCGTGGGCGTTCGCCGCAATGCTTGCCGGGATCGCGGTGGGCGCGTGGTTCCGCCGTTCGATGTTCGGCCTTGGCGCGCTGTTTGTGTGCTGGATGGTGGCTGCGATGGTCGCGGCGCAGATTGTGACGTTCCAGCTCGCCTGCGAGGGCTACAACGAGATCATTCGCCACTGGAACTGTTGAGCCGGGCGACGACAACCCGGAGTTCGTCGAGCGAACGGACCACCGGAGCAGCCAGGTCGCCGGGTGGCGTTTCCTGGCGAAAGCGGTGCATGAGCGCGGCCCGCATCCCTGCGGACATGGGACCGGCAACGTCTTCGCGGACGCGATCCCCGGTGAACAGCGCCTCCGAAGGAGCAACGCCGAGTGCATCGAGCGCCGCGTGGTAGATCGAGGGTGATGGCTTGCGATAGCCGTGTTCGACCGAGAATACGGCGGCATCAATGTGCGGTGTGATGCCGACGGATTCGAGGTAGGCGCGGAGGAGCGCCGGGCTCGTGGTGGTGTTCGAGACGATGGCGAGCTTGAACCCCGCCGCGCGGAACTGTGCCATGCTCGCGGACAGACCCGGGGGCGCTTCGAAGCGCTCGACATCGCCCAGGTCGAAGACGCGGGCAAGCGCACGGGCGTGGGCACCAGGTTGGGCGACCCCACGGTCGAGCATGAGGTCACAGAGCATTGATTCGTAGACTGCCTCGCGGCCGGCATCAAGGGCCGCGGCGGCAGTACGCAGGTCGGCCAGGAGTGATTGGGCATCGAGTCCCTCCTGTGCCAGCCCGGTCTTGTGCAGGTGCTGGTGGACGACCGGTCCGAACGATGGGAGGGCACGGAGACGGATGAGCGTATCGCCGAGGTCGAACACGACAGCGCGTAAGGTCATCCCGAATCGCCGGTGGGAAGGTTCCAGGTACGGACGCGGGCCGGCGTGATCCGGATGAGGACGCGGGGACTGGCGCGGAAACGCTCCAGGATCTCGCGCGGCAGCGGCTCGCCCAGGTAGCTGGTTGCGATAAAACGCCATCCCGCGCCATCCGGGTCATCGACGACCCGGGCGTCACCTTCAATCGCCACCCCGCTGTAGGGCCGTTCGCGCGTGTCGACGAGGAACGAGACGCGGGGGTTGGCATCCACGTTACGCGCCTTCGTGCCACCGGAGGGGGTGGAAACGATGAGCTCGCCGCCATCGATTGCGTACCAGACTGCCGAAGTGACAGGGCCACCAGAGCGTCCGATGGTGGCGAGCGTCGCCGGGACCTTCATCCCCTGGAGGAAGGCTTCGGCTTCGCGCGGAAGCAGGTTCTCCGACCCGCTGTGATCGCCTTTCCCGGGCATTGCCCGGTTACGCTAGACCGCTCGGCGGTTGGCGGGCAAGATCGGAAGTAATGAACTCCCCCGTTACCCCGTGGGTCCTTGCGGGACGTATTTTTGCGATCGTTGGCATGGCCTTTTTCGCGGCCGTGGCGATCCTGTTCTTCATAGGAGGCTTCTGGCTCTGGGGGCTCGGATCCACGGCGCTGTTCTTTCCGTTCTTACTGCTCATTGTTGTCGTCGAGCGCTGGCAGGCAGCACGCGGCATGATCGGGCCGCCAGACCCCGAACCGGAAGTTGAGGCGGAGTAAGCTCTTTCCCCTGGTTGGCCTCACTGCACTCGCGACGGCGTGCGGGCCGGCTGAGCTCGCGATACCGCCCGAGGTGGATTGTGAGCTCGATGCGTCTACCGGCCAGTATGTCCGGCAGGTGACCGGCGGTTTCACCCCGGCCGACCTTGATGCGCGTGGCGCCGGGGAGGCGCCCATCGATCAGCCCGGGCGGGGTGAGCTCATCGAAGGCTACTACAGCTTCTGGTCGTCCACCGTGGAGACGGTGCCGTTCGACCACCCCGCCAACGTTGTCTGCCAGGCGTTGCTGTTCGACGACAGCGATTCGGCGGAGGCATTCGTGGAGGGGCTTGACCCTTCGAGCGAGGTGCTGTCACGGTCGGCTATGGGATGGCCCAAAGAGGGGGACCGGCACGTTTCTGAAGCCACCTGGACGCTCGAGTCAACGGTGGGTCCTACCGATGCGCGAGCGTTCGTGGTCAGCGGGCCGCACAGAGTCGACCCTCAGCGGGTTGCGATGCTGTTCCAGGCGGTGGGGCGTTATGTGGTGAGTGTGCAGTCGGGCGGGCCCGCACAGGAGCCCGACGCGGTTGCCTTGTACCCGGTGCTGGAGCGCTTTGCCGAGAATGCGGCTGAGTACGGCCACTGACGAGGTGGCCGTACCCGCTGCTTACTTCTCTTCTTCGCTAATCTCGACAGATTCGATGACATCGTCGACCTGGAGCTGGTCGACAACATCCATGCCGGAGACGACCTCGGCAAAGGGATAGAAGCTGTCGCCCGGGCCTCCCTCGTCGAGGAAGGTATTGTCGTCCAGGTTGATGAAGAACTGGCTGCCGAATTCGGTAGCGCCGCTGGCCTTGGCCATGGCGATGGTCCCCCGCTCGTTGCTCAGCTCGTTCGGCTCTTCTTCGGTCGAATAACCGGGGTTCCCCTGGCCGATGCGGCTCGGGTCATGGAGGTCGCGGTCGACGGCGGTCAGGGGGTCGCCTGCTTGTGCGACGAACCCGTCTTCCACGCGATGCCAGCGAAGCTCATCGAAGAACCCGTTCTGAGCGAGGAAGACGAAGTTGTTGACCGTGTTGGGAGCGACTTCTTCGAACAGGTCGATTTCGATATCCCCGTGCTCAGTGGTGATGACGGCGCTATAGTCGTACGCTTCGGCGTCGATAACCTCGTCGGCCTCGTCAAACTGGCGCGGGTCAGGTGTGGGTTCGGCGTCCGGGTCTTCGTCGTCGATGACCGTCGGTGTGGCCTCGGGGAGGTCACCGGAGCCGGTACTGTCCTGGGGCTGAAGGATGGCGGCCAGGACAACGCCGCCAGCCATAATCCCGATCCCCACCACCACGAAGATCTTGGTGTTGAGGAAAAGGTTCATCGGGAAGCCGGGTTTGTATTTTTCGGCGGGATCGCCTTCGGCGTTGAACGCACGCTTGCGCTTGGGTTCCTGGCCGATGTGCTGGTGATCGCGCCGCTTCTTATTGGGCAAGGTCTCCCCCAGGGCGGGCTGCGGGCATGGGTAGCCGCAGAATGTGTTGATCTCTGCAATCAGTATAGGGAGCGTGATTCGTAGCTTCCAAGGCGCTCACGAGAATCGGATCACACGCCAGTAAATCCGCGTTTCGCCAGCTCCTCGCGGAGGACCACGCGGTCATCCCACGGGATGACGGTTTCACCATAGATGATCGACTGCTCGTGACCCTTGCCGCAGACGACGACGGTATCGCCTTCCCCGGCGTGGTCGAGCGCATGCGCAATGGCCTCGCGGCGATCGGGCAACTCCACGAAATGTGTACCGCGCTTGCGGCCAGCCTGCTCCGCATGCCGGCCAATCTCGGCGACGATCTCGGCCGGGTCTTCGCTGCGCGGGTCTTCACTCGTGAAGACTGCGAGGTCGGCGGCGTCGGCCGCGGCGCGGGCGACACCGAAGCGCCGGCCCGGGTCGCGCTCGCCCGCTGCTCCGACGACCAGGATGAGCTTGCCGGGGGTCACCTCGCGCAGGACGGAGAGCACCTTCCGGACGGCGTCGCCGGTGTGGGCGTAATCAACGAGCGCGGCGAAGGGCTGACCCGCTTCGATCCGTTCCATGCGGCCCGGGACACCAGGGCAATTGCGCAAGCCCTGCGCGACCACCTGGGGTGGGAGGCCGAGTGCCAGTCCAATGCCAGCAGCCGCGAGCGCGTTCGAAACGTTGAAGATGGCCGGGAGGCTGATGCTCACTTCGGCCGGGCCGGCGGGGGTCAGGATCCGGAAGTCGGTCCCGTCCGCCCGCAGGACGACGTTGCGCGCGAGCAACTCGGCTTCCTGCGCTTCCATGCCAAAGCGGATGGGTGTTGCGTCGGACTGGCCGAGCATGAAGTTCGCGGAGGGGTCGTCTGCGTTGACGACGGCCGAGCGGGGGACATCTTTGCCTGTCTCGCGGGAAAGTGCGGCGAAGAGCTGTGCCTTCGCTTCGCGGTAGGCTTCGAACGTCTCGTGGAAGTCGAGGTGGTCACCCGTGATGTTGGTGAAGCAGGCGACGTCGTAGTCGACGTCGGCGAGGCGATGGAGGGCGAGGCCGTGACTGGTGGACTCCACGATTGCGGCCCGGCACCCGGCATCGACCATGCGGCGGAGCAGGCGCTGGACTTCGGGTGCTTCGGGGGTGGTCATGCGGTCAGTGTCGAGCGATTCCTCGCCACCGATGTAGACGTCGACTGTCCCGAGCCGGCCGACCGGAATACCGGCGGCTTCGAGGACGGATGTCGCCAGGTAGGCGGTAGTGGTTTTCCCATCCGTGCCGGTGATCCCGACGACCGCGAGCTCCCGCGAGGGATACCCGTAAAACCAGGCGGAAGCATGCGAGAGCGCGCGGCGTGTGTCTTCGACGCTGACGACGGCGACGGAGCCGGTCAGCGAGGACCACGCGCTTTCGTGGTCTTGCTGGACGATGACGGCAGCGGCGCCAGCGGCGACCGCCTGCTGAAGGAAGTCGTGGCCATCGACCTTGAAGCCGGGGATGGCAACGAAGAGGCCACCCCGGGCGACAGCGCGTGAGTCGTTTGTCACACCATTGATGACGGTGCCGGGGTCACCCGAAGCCAGGGTGAACTCCGGCCGGTCGGCAAGGAGGGATGCGAGCGTTTGTGGAGTAGTCACCGCTGCATGGTATCGCGCCGGGGCGGGGAAAGCCTATGGGCGAGGGTGGCCGCCGGTGGCGGCGGGCTGTCCGGGTCGACCGCGCTCCAGAGGTCGAGGAAGTTCGTCAGCATGCGCGCAGTGGCACCCCAGATGAGCTCATCACGGAACCGGTAGGCGGGGAGGATGACTTCTTCGCCATTGATTTCGCGGCGATCTGGTACGAAGTTCCGCTGGTCGAGGAGGTGCGGGACCGGGACTTCGAGCAGGTATGCCACCTCGACCGGCGGGTAGCGGAAGTCATAGGGGTATTCGTTCAACCAGCCGACGAACGGTGTCACGCGGAAGTCGGTGACGGTGACGATGTCGTCGATCTGGCCCAGGACATCGACGTGGTCCGGTTCGACGCCCATCTCTTCGTGGGTTTCGCGCAGGGCTGTTACTCGCAGGTCAAGGTCTTCGGGGTCGACGGCACCACCGGGAAAGCTCACCTGCCCCTTGTGATGGAGCACTAGCTCGGACCGCTTCTGGAACACAATGTGCGGCTCGCCGCTGTGCTCATACATCAACACCATGACGGCAGCAGCAGGACCTGAAGTACCTTCAATGCGCTGTGGGTCGTATGACTCGAGAAGGGTGCGGAGCCGGTCTTTCATGATGCGAGTCTGCTCTTGATATGGCGTCTGCGCGTGGATTCCTGGAGTTCAGCCCAGATACGCTCTTCCATCGTAACGGCCTCGTCGCCGCTAAGCTGCTCAACGGCCGCGTGCAGGTCAATGAGCAGAGCGCGGAGGCGGGCGTTGTCCTGTTCCAGTGCTGAGACGCGAAGGTTCTCGTGACGGGGGCGCTGGAGCTCCTCCCGAATGCGTTCCTTCAGTTCGCCTTCGGTCAGCAGGTACGTCGCATCTTCGAACAGGGCCACGATGGCATCGTCTTCTTCGACGAGGCGGGCTGCGGCACGGTCGTATTCCTGCGCAATCATGCCGAGCATGGTGACGCCCAGCCCGAAGACGCCCTGTGAGAACGGCGTCTGGACCTCGGGGCCGACGTGGCGCGCGAATTCGGCCATGATGCCGTGGAGAACGAGCGGTGGATCGGGTTTCATGCGCCCCTCCCGAGCGATCGGAGCAGGATCTCGTCCTGGAAGTTGATAAGCCAGTACGCCGTGAGCGGGAGAACAAGCTCGCCACTCTTTTTGTCCTGGTAGTTCTTCGCGCCGGTAAGCCAGATCCCCTGTCCCTTCACACCGCTGAAGACGTCCCACCAGTGCAGCGCGTCCCGGTCGACCTTCATCCGGCTTGCCTGCTCGTAGGCAGCGATGGCCTCCTCTTTGTCGATCATGCCGCCCTTGAGGCCGTTGCGAGCCCACTCCCATGCTTCCATGAACGACCATGCAAGGTCTTCAATTGGGTCACCCAGGTGGGCCATCTCCCAGTCGACGATGCCGTAAATGTCGCCGTCGGGGCGGTAGAGGAAGTTGCCCGTCCGGTAGTCGCCGTGGACGACCGTGACCCGCTCCGGCGGTGGCGGCGGGTTGGCACGAAGCCAGCGTATGGCCGCCCGGGCAATGGGCTGGGGCATGAGCTCGTGCTCGTCGATGACGCTTTCCCAGTGGTCGAGCTCGCGCTTCCAGCAATCGGCCGGGGACGGCGGGTCGAGCAGTTCCGGGATGCGGGTGGTGGACCAGTCGCGAGCATGGACGTGGGCAAGGATCTCGTAGTGGCGCCGCCCAATGGCCGCGCGAACCTCGTCGTAATCCGGCTCGAGGATGCGGGCGGTGTTGGCGTCGCACCCGAGGATCCGGTCCATGACAAAGAACGGCCCACCGAGGATGGAGCCGTCGCTTTCGAGCCAGCGCATTCGGGGCACGGGAACGGAAGTGCCGTCGAAGGCGCAGTAAAACGCGTACTCCAGCTCGCGGTCGCTATCAAGCAGGCTGGCGGGGGGATCTTTGCGGAGCACCAGGTGTTCTTCACATTGTGTGCCCGTGCCGTCCTCCCAGCGGGCGGTGAACATCCAGGTCTCGCGGGAGGCGCCGCCGTAGATGCGCAGGAGATCAGTGACCTCCACGCGGGCGACGTCGAGTTCCTGGGACAGGTAGTTGGCGAGGGCTTCTTCCACGCGGCGGATCTTTCGCATCTCCGAAAGTACTGTCAACCGCCGCCGCGGCGGAGGGTTAAAGGCTGCCCTTTGTGCTGGGGATATCGCCGCCGCGGCGCGGGTCGACCTGTGTGGCCGCGTCGAGCGCCCTGGCGAGAGCCTTGAAGCACGCTTCGATTTTGTGGTGGTCGTTGACGCCCGCCAGGGTCTGCACGTGGATGTTCGCCTTAAGCGAGGCCGCGAACGATTCGAGGAAGTGGCCAAAGAGGTCCGGGGGCATGCCGCCGATGTCGCGGCCAAGGAGGCGCAGGTCGAGCCGGGCGTAGGGACGGCCGCTGATGTCGACCGCACAGAACGCCAGGGCTTCATCGAGCGGCATGTAGGCGTGCCCCGCACGGACAAGGCCGGCCTTATCGCCGAGCGCCTTTGCGAACGCCTCGCCGAGTGCGATGCCAACGTCCTCGACCGTGTGGTGCTCATCGACGTGGAGGTCGCCCTTCGCGCGCACTTCCAGGTCGAAGACCCCGTGCTTGGCGATGTGGCTGAGCATATGGTCGAAGAATCCGATGCCCGTCTCGGTGACGAACTGGCCTGTACCGTCGATAGCGACGGTGAGCTCAATCCGGGTCTCGGCGGTGTCACGGGTGACCGTGGCGGTGCGGCTGGTCATTCGCTGTCGATCTCCTGCAGGGCTGCAACAAGGCGGTCGGTGTCGGCGGGGCGGCCGGCGCTGATGCGGATGCACTGGTCGAGCCCGGGCCGGTCGTAATAGCGCACAAGGACGCCGCGGCGCCGCAGTCCCCCGGCGACTTCCGCGGCATCGCGGCCTTCAACGCGGAACAGGACGAAGTTCGCATCGGATGGATGCGGCTTGAGCCAGGCGAACCGGGCAAGCTCATCCACCATGCGACGGCGCTCCGCGACGAGGGCATCCACGGTTTCGAGGATAGGAGCGCGGTGGGCAAGCGCGGCGCGCGCGGCGACGTCGCCGGCAACATTGACGTTGTACGGTTGCTTGATGGCGTGCATGCGCTCGGCGAGGCGCGGGTCGGCAACGGCATATCCGACACGCAGGCCCGCAAGCCCGGCCCACTTCGAGAAGGTGCGCAAGGCGACGATGTTGGGGTGTTGGGCAACGGCGGGGACCGCGCTGGTACGGGAAAACTCGGCGTACGCTTCGTCGATGGCCACGATCGCGTCGAGCGAGGCGAGGGCTTCGAGCTCATCGGCGGTGGCAGCGTTGCCCGTGGGGTTGTTCGGCGATGCGATGAAGACGAGCTTCGCGCCGCCGTCGACGCAGGCGCGGACAGCATCGAGGTCGAGAGAAAAGTCCGGCTTCCGGGGCGCTTCCACGACGCGGGCGCCCGATATCTTCGCGAGGAAGCCGTACATGCCAAAGGTTGGCGGCGTGGTCACAATCCGCTTCGGCATGAGCAGGCGGATGAGGATGTCGATGAGGTCATCCGAGCCGGCGCCCGCGACGATCGATGCGGGGTCGACGTGCAGGTAGTTTCCGAGTTCCGTGCGAAGCGCGGAGGCACCCGGATCCGGGTAGATGTGCAGGTTCGCCTGCGCGATAGCCTTGCGGACGTCGGGCGCGGGACCGTAGAGGTTCTCGTTCGCGTCGAGCTTCACGAGCTGTTCGACAGGGATGCCGATTTCGCGGGCGAGCTCTTCGAGCGGGAGGACAGGCTTATAGGCTTCGAGCTCGTCGAAGTCGTCGCGCACGTAGGCCAGGGGGTCTACCAAGTGCTATCTCCCCTGGAGGCGCCGTTCGACCGAACGGGCGTGAGCGGTGAGGCCTTCGGCGCGGGCGAGGACAGCGGCGACCCCGGCGAGCTCTTCGATGTCCTCATCGGACAGATTCACGATGGCGATGCGCTTGAGGAAGTCGCCAACTCCCAGGGGGCCGCTCCACCGGGCGCTGCCGCCGGTCGGCATGGTGTGACTCGGCCCCGCGACGTAATCGCCTGCCGCTTCGGGCGATGCGTCGCCCATGAAGATGCCGCCCGCATTGCGGACCTTGTAGGCGTAAGGTGTGGGGTCCTCGACGAGCAGGCAGAGGTGCTCCGGCGCGAACTCGTTGGCGAGCTCGATGGCATGCTCGATGTCGTTCACCAGGATGCAGCCGCCGCGCTCGTCCATGGCTTCGCGGGCGATCTTGCCGCGTTCGAGATCACGAAGCTGCCGTTCGACGGCACGGGCCACTTCATCGGCCAGGTAATGGGAAGGGGTTAGCAGGATAGGCGTTGCAAGGGCGTCGTGCTCGGCCTGCGCCAGGAGGTCGGCGGCGACATGCTCGGGGTCGGCGCTTTCGTCGGCGATAATCATGGTCTCGGTCGGGCCGTAGATGGAGTCAATGCCGACGTCCCCGAAAACCTGCTTCTTGGCGATGGTGACGAAAAGGCCGCCCGGGCCCGCAATCTTGTCGACCCGTGGGATGGATTCCGTTCCATAGGCGAAGGCGGCGATACCCTGCGCGCCCCCTGCTTTGAAGACACCATCGACACCGGCGATGTCGGCCGCGACCAGCTTCACGGGCGAGACACTGCCGTCATTGAGGACCGGGCTGGTGATGTAGACCTCGTCGACACCGGCAACGCGCGCGGGCACTGCGCACATGAGGACGGTGCTGGGAAGCGGTGCGACGGTCCCGGGTATATAGATGCCCGCGCGCTGGACGGCGCGGGTTATCTGGCCGAGCCCGTTGTTGTTGAAATCGAACGTTGCACCGCGGAGCTGCTGCTCGTGGTAGTCGCGGACGCGCCCGGCTGCCAGCTTCAATGCATCGACGACCTCCGTGTCGACCTGCTCGTAGGCGTCGCGGATTTCGTCCGGGGTGACGCGGAGGGCGTCGACGGTCGCGTTGTCGAGCTTGGTGTTGTAGAAGCGGACTGCGTTGTCGCCGTCTTCGCGGACGTCGCGGATGATACGGCGGACGACTTCGTCCGGGTGGAGTTCCTGTCCGAAGGTGCGGAACGTTGTTTCGCGCAGGCCAATTGGCAGTTCTTCGGGGTCCAGGGGGTGGCGGGCGAGGAGCGTTCTCCGGCCTTCTTCGACATTGCGGATTATCCGCATCGCAAGTACCTCTCTACAGCGTTTGCTGCTGCTTCGGTGGAACGTTCGATAAACGCTTCGACCTCGGCGCCGGTGACGTAGGCAATTGTCTCATCGAGGAGATCGGGAATCGAATCGAGGAATTCGCCGAGCTCTTCGGTTTCGGTGATGCCCGAATGCTTGAGGTGGTTCGACGCCATCACGCGCATCCGATCCCAGTCCATGTTACGGCTTGCGACATCGCGCGTAATCTGGCGCCAGCGGTCGAGGGTGTCGTGGTCGACGAATCCGCATTCGATGGTCTCGACGGTGCAGGAAAGCGCGGTGACCAGTCCTTCGACGAGTTCGGGCTCGTCCCCGTGCTCGCGGTCCATGTCGAACTGCAGGAGCCGGTCCATGAGGTTGGCACGGACGACGCCGCCGAGCTTTTCGTGGCGCGCGAAGTAGGGACGGTAAACCCTGGTGATGTATTGCTCGTCCATCACCAGGTGGCTGATGTACCCCGCGACGAACGCGCGGGTCTCCTCGTTCAGGTGTGCCGGGTCGATCAAATGGCTGTGGGTTTCGAAGAATCCTTGAACTGAATCCTGGTGGTCCGGGCCTTCGAGGTCGAAAAAGTGCGTCTCGGAGCGTGCCTGGCGGGTGAGCACACGGATATCCGGGGTCGTTGCACCGAGGAGGTATGGGCCGTCGGCCTCCTCCACGGTGCTGTCGCCGAGGAGTCCGGCGACCTGGCGCGCCAGGACCATGTGCAGCGTAATTGGTGGCATAGCATTCTCAGCGGGCGTGCCGCTCTTCCAGCATCGTTCCAGACTGCCGCCGACGAATTCAAGTTGGCGCCAATGCGGCGAGTGGAGGATAGCCCAAAGTGCCGTCGCACGAACCCCCGGGGGCCAAGATATACTGGACTGTGAGATGTTGAAATTGCGCCTCGTTCTTTGGTCGCTCCTGCTTTTCGCGGGTGTGTCAGTGTTTTTTGCGGGTGTCGCGCTAGCGGACACACCGCAAGGCTCTGTCCATGTGCTGACTGCGGACGGCAGTGTTGGTCCCGTGATGGAGCGTTACATCGACCGGGGTATCACCGAGGCCGAGGAAAGCGGCGCGCCCCTGGTGGTTATCGCGCTCGACACGCCGGGCGGGTTGAACACCTCGATGGAGAACATCGTCAAGCGCATTCTCGAATCGAATGTGCCCGTCGCGGTGTATGTTGCGCCAGAGGGCGGCCGGGCAGCGAGTGCCGGGACCTTCATCACGATGTCGGCCCACATCGCGGCGATGTCGCCGAATACACGCATCGGGGCAGCGTCGGCCGTGGCCGCTGGCGGGCAGGAACTCGAAGAGACCATGGGCCAGAAGATCGAGGAGGACGCGACGGCGCTCATCCGGGCCCTGGCCGAGGAGCGTGGCCGGAACGCGGACTGGGCGGAAGATGCCGTCCGGGACGCGCGGGCGAGCTCCGACCGGGAGGCGCTGGAGCTGGGGGTGGTGGACTATCGCGCCAGCACGCTCGAAAGCCTGCTGGAGCAGGTTGACGGGGAGACCATCACCCTGCGCGAGGGGGTTGAAGTCGAACTGCGCGGGCTGACCGAAGCCGAGGTGTACTTCAACGACCGCTCCACCTGGGAAAACATCCTCGGCATCTTCGCGAACCCGACCCTGGCATCGATCCTGATTTCGTTTGGCTTCCTGGGCATCCTCTTCGAGCTGATGAGCCCGGGAACGATGATCCCCGGGGTCGCGGGCGCGATCATGATGATCCTGGGCTTCATGGGGCTCGGGGCGCTGCCCATCGACACTGCCGGCCTGGCGTTGATTGGCCTGGCACTCGCGCTGTTTGCGCTAGAGATATTCGTCGCCTCGGGCGGCATTCTGGCCGCCGGGGGCATTGTGTCCCTGTTGCTGGGCGGATTTATTGCATTCCGTAATACCCCGGCCGAGTTCCACCCAAACCGCATTGTAATCGGCTTCCTCATCGTTATCGTGGTCGGTATGTTCATTTCGATGGCGGTGGGGCTTGCTCGTGTGCGGCGGCTCGAACGGCCCTCCGGGTTGGAAGCCATGGTTGGCCATCCGACGGTCGCGCGAACGCCCCTGACGCCCGACGGCTATGTCATGCTGGACGGCGAACGCTGGAAAGCGCACCTGGACGAAGGCGTGGCAAACCCGGGCGACAAGCTCCGCGTTGTCAGCGTCGACGGGTTCACGCTGAAGGTGACCAAGGAGGAAACCGACCATGAGTCAGATACCGGAGCGACCCGGACGGGAGCCTGAGCCGGAATATCCCACTGGCGCGGGGACGCGCATCGTCCGCGCGTTCCTCATTGGGATTAGCTCTGTCCTCCTCATCCCGTTATTGCCATTCGTGGTGCGGGTGGTGAGCGAATACGAGCGCGGCGTCATCTTCCGTCTTGGCCGCCTGATTGGGGCGCGCGGGCCGGGGCTCTTTGTCCTGCTGCCGTTCGTCGACCGCATGGTGAAGGTGGACCTGCGAACGGTGAACCTCGACGTGCCTGCACAGGAAGCGATTACGCGCGACAACGTGACGGTGAAAGTAAACGCCGTCATTTATTTTCGCGTGCTGGAGCCGACCGCAGCGGTCGTCCGCATCGTCGACTACGTGCGGGCGACCTCGCAGATTTCGCAAACGACGCTCCGCTCGGTGCTCGGGCAGTCGGACCTGGACGAGTTGCTGGGCCAGCGCGAACAGATCAACCAGAAGCTGCAGCAGATCATCGACGACCAGACCGAGCCCTGGGGGGTGAAGGTTTCGGCCGTGGAGGTCAAAGACGTGGAGCTGCCGAACACCATGCAGCGCGCGATGGCGGCCCAGGCCGAAGCAGAGCGTGAACGGCGCGCGAAGGTTATCGCGGCCGACGGCGAATACCAGGCAAGTGAGCGGCTCCGGGAGGCAGCCGAGGTGATGGCACGCGAACCCATCACCATCCAGCTCCGCTACCTGCAGACGCTGCGGGAAATCGGCGCGGAGCACAATTCGACCATTGTGTTCCCGGTGCCGATCGACATGGTCGAGATGATGATGCGGGACGAGCAGGAAGCCTAACCGCCGCCGCTCGGCCGTATGGAGACATCGGCGGCAGTCACGGTACGCCGTTCGCCGCCGGGCAATTCGATGACGAGGGAGCCGTCGTCCGCCAGGTCGACGGCTTTCGCTTCGAATGGGGGGCGCCCGGACTCGTCGACCGTAATGGTGCGGCCGGCGATGAGATTCAGCTCGCGATAGATGCTGGCCAGCTCCGCCGGTTCCATGTCGAGCGCGGCCTCCAGGTGGTTGCACAGGCTGGCAAGGAGCTGCTCACGGTCAACGTGGGCCCCGGTTTCGCGGCGCAGGCTGGTGGCGATAGCGGCGAGCTCCGGGATCTGTGTGGGGTCGCCGTTCACGTTGATGCCAATACCCGGGAACAGCAGGGCGCTGGCACTTGTGACTTCGCTATCGATGAGCATCCCACAGGTCTTGCGTTCGCCGACCCAGATGTCGTTCGGCCATTTGATCCGGGCGTCGGCGCCGGTCTCGCGGCACGGTTGGCAGACGGCGACCGGGACGGCGATCGTGGCCTTGCGCAGGTCCTCCATGGCAAGCCGCAGGATGAACGTGACGTAGATGTTCTCGCCGGCGGGGCTTTCGAAGGAGCGTCCCCGGCGCCCGCGACCGGCAAGCTGTTCCTCGGCGAATACGGCGGTCCCATGGGCAGCACCCTGTTCGGCCAGTACGCGCGCATCGTCCATTGTGGAGCCGGTGGATTGGCGGTAAACGAGCTCGCGTCCGATGTCCCGCGTCTGCAGGAGGGTGGAGAAGCGGTCACGATCGAAGGCGGCATCCATCTGAGGAAAGTAGACCGCGGTGCGTGGCGGGGCGCAAATGAAGTGGGGCCGGTCGCAAGCGACCGGCCCCTTTTAAACGTAGGAACGAAGTACTGGAACGGAGAGGTGGCTACCTAGAAGGCGGTCACCTCCTGCGCCAATACTCCGTTACTACGACTGTGATAATCCATGCGCATCACCTCCTTTCCTGCGGCTGACCTTAGCAAGACGAGGTGAGGATCTCAAGTCCTCCGGCCCGTTTCCTCCCCGTTCGTGACCTGGAAGTTAAGCCTGATGCTTCCGCGAAAAGGGGCGACAGTTTACCGTGGAACGCTAGACGAGCAAGACTGGCGCCGTCTGCCCGCGGGCAAATCTATGCGGCGCGTGTGTAAGGGAGGATCCCCTGGTTGCCCCTGTCAGCATGAAGCAACTTCTCGAAGCGGGTGTCCACTTTGGTCACCAGACCCGGCGCTGGAACCCCAAGATGCGGCGGTTCATCTTCACCGAGCGCAACGGCATCCACATCATCGACCTGCAGCAGACGGTGACGCGCCTGGACGAGGCTATCAACTTTGTCCGCGATACCGTCGCGAGCGGTGGGACCGTGCTCCTGGTCGGAACCAAGAAGCAGGCGCGTGAGACCGTGGAGCAGGAAGCGCGCCGCGCGGGCCTGCCCTTTGTGAACAACCGCTGGCTCGGCGGAACGCTCACCAACTGGCGCACCATCCAGAGCCGGATCAAGTACCTCCACGAGCTGGAAGGCAAGGTGGAGCGCGGTGAGTTCTCGCGGCTTACCAAGAAAGAACAGCTCGACATCGACAACGAGATCGAGCGGCTGAACCGGTATTTCGGCGGTATCAAGCACATGGAACGTCCGCCATCGGCCGTCTTCATCATCGACACGGTGAAGGAATCGATCGCGGTGGCGGAGTGTCAGCGGTTAAACATTCCGCTGGTGTCGCTGGTGGACACCAACTGCGACCCCGATCCTATCGCGTACCCGATCCCGAGCAATGACGACGCTATCCGCGCGATCAAGCTCATCCTGGGCAAGGTGGCGGACGCCGCCATCGAGGGCCGCGCGGCACGGGATGCCGGCGCTGGCGCCGGGGCGCACGATGACGAACTTGCCGAACTCGCCGCACAGGCCGACGCCGGCGTCGCAAGCGGTACGTACAGCGCGACACCAGACGACCAGGCGCAGGATCGCAGCGATGCTTCCGTGACGGTGGTGTCGACGGAAGCCCAGGAACAAGCGCGGACGACGGAGGGTTAGAGATAGTGGCAGTCAGCACCGAACAGGTGAAGGAGCTCCGCGATGCGACCGGCGCGGGCGTGATGGATGCGAAGCGCGCGCTCGAGGAAGCAGGCGGAGACATG
This sequence comes from Dehalococcoidia bacterium, assembly GCA_007118095.1. GTDB lineage: Bacteria > Chloroflexota > Dehalococcoidia > Tepidiformales > Tepidiformaceae > SLAK01. The sequence continues at coordinate 39,522 of SKSF01000076.1, read as the reverse complement.
TCAAAAGCGCAGACGATCCTGCGTGAGCAGGGCCTCGCGCAGGCTGCCAAGCGCTTCGAGCGCGAGACGCAGCAGGGCATCGTCGACAGCTACATCCATGCGGGCGGCCGCATCGGCGTACTCGTCGAGGTGAACTGCGAGACCGACTTCGTGGCGAAGACGGACGAGTTCAAGGCGCTAACGCGCGATGTGGCGATGCAGGTAGCGGCGATGAACCCACAGGTCGTCGACGTGGAGGACCGCGCCGCAGACCTGGAAGGCTCAGACGAGGAAGTTGTCCTCATGAGCCAGCCCTTCATCAAGGATGCTTCGAAAACCATCCGGGAGCTGATCCGCGACGCCATCGCGAAGACCGGCGAGAACATCCGCGTGCGCCGGTTCGTCCGGTACGAACTCGGCGAATAAGGGGTAGCGCACCCCTATGCATGGCCAATACCGGCGCGCGCTTCTCAAACTCAGTGGCGAAGCCCTGATGGGCGAGCGCGCGTTCGGTATTGACCCGGAGACGTTGAAGGCGCTGGCGGACCAGCTTGTACGTGCGAGCGCGGACGGCATTGAGACAGCGATCGTCGTTGGCGGCGGCAATTTCTGGCGGGGCTCCACCATTGCCGAGACCGGCATGGACCGGGCGACGGCGGACTACGCGGGAATGCTGGCAACGGCGATGAACGGGCTGGCTCTGCAGGACGCACTCGAGAAACAGGGCGGGACGGTCCGCATGCAGACGGCGCTAAGCATGGCGCAGGTGGCGGAGCCCTATATCCGCCGCCGGGCGATGCGGCACCTGGAGAAGGGGCGCATCGTCATCTTCGCGACCGGGACGGGCAACCCGTACATGACCACGGATACGGCGGCGGCACTTCGGGCCATCGAAGTTGACTGCGAATCGTTACTGATGGCGAAGAACGGCGTAGACGGTGTCTATGATGCCGACCCGAGAACTACGCCGACGGCTCGCCGCTTCGCGAAACTCTCGTACATCGACGCGATACAACGGCGCCTCCAGGTGATGGACAGCACCGCGCTTTCACTCTGCATGGACAATAATCTGCCTATTGTTGTGTTCGACGTACGGCGCCCGGACGGGATTTATCATGCGTTACGAGGGGACCACGTCGGGACCATCGTTTCCTCGGATGGTGAGGCGGATATGCCGCACCATGCCACCCACCCCTGAAAGGCAGGAGTCATGGCGGACCCAGAAGAGCTACTACTCGAGGCATCGGACCGGATGGATGGTGCGCTCCAGGCGCTTCGACGTGAACTCAACGGCATTCGAACCGGGCGCGCGCATCCTTCCCTCATCGAGACATTGCAGGTGGAGTACTATGGCACGCCGACGCCGCTGAACCAGCTCGGGTCGATTCATGCGCCCGAGGCCCGGTTGCTCACGGTCCAGGTCTGGGACCGTTCAGCGGTTTCGTCGGTGGAGAAAGCTATCCGGCAGTCCGACCTGGGGCTGAACCCGGCGACCGAGGGCCAGGTGATTCGCCTGCCCATCCCGGCACTTACCGAACAGCGGCGCAAGGAGATGGTGAAACAGGTCCACACAAAAGCGGAGGATGCACGGGTGGCTATCCGCAATGTGCGCCGGCAGACGATGGACCAGCTTCGCAAGGCTGAGAAAGAAGAGGGGCTTTCGAAGGACGAGACGAAACGTCACGAGGAAGAACTGCAGAAGCTTACGGACCAGCACGTCGGCCGTGTGGACGACGAAATGAAACGGAAAGAGGCGGATCTGCTTGAGGTCTGACCAGGCTGTCGACGACGAGACGATTGCACCGGCCGAACACCTGGGAGATGTCATTTCCCCGATATCGGGCGGCCGTGTGCCACGCCACGTCGCCGTCATCATGGATGGGAACGGCCGCTGGGCAACGCAGCGCGGCCTCCCACGCCGGTCCGGGCACCGCGCGGGGACGGAGAACATCCGCCGTGTCCTCGAGCGGTTCGGCGACCACGGCGTCCGATACGTAACGCTATACGGCTTCAGCACGGAGAACTGGACGCGGCCGGAGTCTGAAGTTAAGGCGATCCTGCGCCTGCTCGGTTTTTTCCTGCGGCGCGAGGTGAACAACCTCCACAAGAACAATGTGCACTTGCGCCTGGCGGGGCACCTGGAGCATCTGCCCGAGCGGTTGCAGCAGCAAGTGCTCGACGCGCTCGAACTGACCGCCAACAACGATGGGCTGACGCTCAATATCGCCTTTAGCTATGGCGGCCGGGATGAAATTGTGAACGCGGTCAGGCGGCTCATGCAGGAAGGGATGGGGCCGGACGATGTGACGGAAGAGGCAATCCGGGACCGGCTCTTCACCGCCGACAGCCCGGACGCCGACCTCATCATCCGGACGGGCGGTGAAACGCGGATCTCGAACTTCCTGCTCTGGCAGAGCGCCTACGCGGAACTCTACTTTACGGACGCCTTTTGGCCGGATTTCGGCCGGGAAGACATCGATATCGCGCTGGCCGAATACGGGCGGCGGAAGCGGCGTTTCGGCGGCCTGGGCGAAGACGAGCCGTTGTGATTCGCCGCACCTCCAGGGTACGCGGGCCGGGGGACCCGTGGCGCTGAGCAACCTGCAGCTGCGGTTGGCAAGCGCGGCGGTGGGGCTCCCCCTTTTGTTCGTGCTGATCTTGCTGGGCGGCTGGCCGTTCGCCATCGTCGCGGGGATTATCGCGGTCCTCGCCGCTGCCGAATTCACACACGGGTTTCTGCTGCCTTCCGAGCCGCTGTCGGCCGTTTGGGGGCTGGCGCCCGGGTTCGTCGCGGCGGGGGTGATGGTCGCCGGCGCATATGCGTCGCCAGCGTTCATCGGCATCGGGGTGCTGCTGGCAATCGGGCTGGGCGCGGCCGGGATCTCCCGGACGAACATCCTGGGGGCACGGAAGCCGCTGCGGGTCTACGCAGCGGCGCTTCTGTATATCGGGCTCCTGCTTTCAACGCTTGTGCTGCTGCGAACGGAACCGGATGGCCGGGACTGGGTGTTTCTCGCATTTCTCGCGACATTTGCCGTGGACACCGGCGCCTACGCCGTGGGGAAGGCCATCGGCCGGCACAAGATGGCGCCGTCCATCAGCCCTGGGAAGACGTGGGAAGGCGCGGTCGGTGGGTACATCGGCGGCGTCGCGGCGTTGTTCGCGCTGCACGCGCTATTTGGCCTGGAAGGCGACACGGGAGTCGTACTTGCGTTGGCGGCGGTGGTCCCGGTCGCAGCGATCCTCGGCGACCTGCTGGAAAGCTGGTTGAAGCGTCGCATGGGCATCAAAGACGCCTCCGGGTTTGTCCCAGGGCACGGCGGCTTTATGGACCGGCTCGATTCGATCCTGTTCGTCGTCCCGGTGGTCTACGTGACCGTGGCTTTCGTCATTCACTGACTCCGCCGAACGCGCGAGAGTACACTTGACCGGATGCCACCAGCGACGCTCCCGGGCGACCTGCAGCACCACGTCGCCGACGTGAACGGCATCCGTATGCATTACGTGACCGCCGGGAGGGGCGAACCGGTCATTCTTATGCACGGCTTCCCGGAAAGCTGGTATTCGTGGCGGCACCAGATCGCTGCCCTTGCACCGCATTACCGGGTCATCGCGCCCGACCTGCGAGGGTACAACGAAACCGAGAACGCCGGGCCCTACGATACCGGGACGCTGCAGGACGACCTGCTCGCGCTCATCGAGACAACGGGTGGCGGGCCAGTCCACCTGGTGGGGCACGACTGGGGCGGCGCAATCGCCTGGCTGGTTGCGATGAACCGGCCGGATGTACTCCGCACACTCACCGTCTGCAACCTGCCGCACCCGGTGCTGTTCGCTCGTGGCGTGCGCCGACCCAGGCAGATGCTGCGAAGCTGGTACATCGCGTTCTTCCAGCTCCCCTGGCTGCCCGGGCGGGTTATGGCGCTTCGCAACTACCAGCTCCTGGCACGGGGCATCATCCGCCAGTGTCAGCCGGGGACGTTCACGCGGGAGGACATCAAGACATTCCTTGCCGGTTGGCGGCGACAGGGGCTGAACGGTGGCATCAACTGGTACCGGGCAGTTGTTCGTGATCCGCAGCCGCTGCCCAACCCGGTACCGCGCGTCACAACGCCCACGCTGCTTCTCTGGGGGGAGGATGACCGGTTCCTGGGCAAGGAACTGACCTATGGGACAGACGCCTATGTCGACCAGCTCAGCACGGTCTATCTGCCAGGCGTGAGCCACTGGGTCCAGCAGGAGGCGCCCGACGAGGTCAACGCGGCGTTGCTCAACCACCTGGGCGCCCCCGTGGCAACGGACCGTGCCTGAGGGCGAGCGGCGGCGCATCAAACGGCCTTCGCTGGATAGCTTCGTGTTCGAGGGCGAGGAAACGCCGCTGCTTCTCCGGCGACGGGTCATCGGCGCGCTGGTGGTCCTGTTCGTCGCGCTCGTCGCCGCGTGGTTCATCACGGCGGAGTTCTTTGGACTGCGCTACGAGATCGAAGCCGAGCCATTCCAGTCGTGGGTACAGGCACAGGGGCCGCTGGGCCCCCTCGTCTACATCGGCGTGCTTGCGATTTCCGTACTGGTCGCGCCCATCCCCAACATGCCGATCTTCATCGCGGCCGGGCTTGCATGGGGGCCGGTGCTTGGGACTGTGTACTCCCTCGCCGGCATGACGCTAGGGTCGGTGGCTGCCTTTTGGGTTGCCCGGTGGTTGGGGCGGCGCCACCTGCCCCGGCTTATCGGCTCACGGGCTGCCGCGCGCATCGACACCGCGGCCGAGCAGATGGGCGGGAAGGTGATCTTCTGGGCGCGGATGCTCCCGGTGATCAACTTCGACTGGGTGAGTTATGTCGCTGGCCTGACTGCCATGCGCTTCCGCACGTACCTGGTATGGAGCGTGGCCGGAATGGTGCTGCCCACCGCAGTCGCGGTCACCGCGGGAGATGGCCTGGCGCACGACATCCGGTTGACGCTCTCAGCGGCGGGCGTGTGGCTGCTGGGCGTTGTGTTGACTGCCGCATATTTCTGGTGGCGACGGCGCCAATGGCTCGCACAAAAGGCGTCAAGGCCCGGCGAAACCGTGACATCACTAACAGACGTTCCGAAACCCGACGGGGAGGATACGGGGAATACAGGGCAAACCCTCATCGCAAAGAAGCGCCGATAGGCAGAGACTTTGCCACATTCCACCGGGTTTGCATTGATAACCATGACAACCGTAACCCGCAACACTAACGACAACACCATCATCCGGTTCCCGCGTGCGTCTGACGCGGGCCCGATGGTGACTGCGCATACCGCACCGTCGCAGCGCCGGGCGCGGCGTAATGCCGCGGCGGGGCACAGGAACCTGGAGCGGATGTTGCGGCGGATGGCGTGCCTTGCGCCGGAAGCGCCGCTTTCGCTGCTGCTCGTGCGCTTCGACGATGCGCCGAAACGCGACGAGGTGAAGGCCGCCGCCACGATGGTGAGCGAGACGCTCAGGCCTACGGACTTCGTGTGCATCCCTGGCGAGTCGCACATCGGTGTGGTGTTGCAGGGGACAGGCTCCGGGCGGGCCGGGCGGCTCGCATGGCAGCTCGAGCGCAAAGTGGCGCAGTCGGGCTACGGTGATGTCCGCGTTGCGGCCGCGACCGGTACCGGCGCGAACGGCCTCGCGTTGATTGAGGCCGCTGGCGCCGGGTTCGAGGACGCGGCGAACAGCTAGGGGGCGGCTTCTTCCCGGACGACGGGCAGTGCCTCGTCGCCGCCGCCCAAGTCCATCACCACCGCTACTTCCTTGCAGTTCGTGAAGAAGGGACACCGGACGCACTCGTTCCAGACCTTCTGCGGAAACTCCATGACGTTGGCCAGGCGAAAGCCGACCCGCTCAAAAAAGCCGGGGCGATAGGTGAGGGCAAAGACGCGTTCGAGCCCGAGCTCGCGGGCGTCTTCGAGGCAGGCGTCGACGATCGCGGCGCCGAGCTGTTTCCCCTGGGCGTCTTCACGGACAGCGAGCGACCGGATTTCGGCCAGGTCCGGGCCCATGATGTGCAGTGAGCCGCAGGCGGCCATCTGTCCATCTATGCGAGCAACTTTGAAGTCGCGGATGGATTCGTAGACTTCGGAAACGGGGCGATGCAGCATGTCGCCGCGGTCGGCCCAGTGGGTCACGAGTTCGTGGATTGCCTGTGCGTCGGCGATGCGCGCGGGTTCAACAACGACCAATGGATAGCTCCTTCGCAGGCTGCGATATGGCGGGGCTGGCGAATTCGAAGGAGTTAGCGGCCGCGGACAGGGGCGACGTGCGTGGCGTCGCCCCGGGTACTCTCGCTCCATTTGCGTGGCATCACCCCACAAGTGTACGCGCCGGGCGACGCGAACGCATTGTGGCGTGGGCATGCCCGTGCGGCAGGCGTGCGGTAGGGTAGCGGGAAACGCCTGCCACCAAGGGAGGAGGACCGATGCGCGTATCAATTATTGGCCAGGCGCCGTTTGGCGAGGCCGTGCTGCAACGTTACCTGGATGACGGCATCGAGGTCTGCGCGGTGAGCGCGCCGCAGCCGAAAGACGAATCGCGGCCTGACCCGTTGTGGAAAGCAGCGACCGAGCGCGGTATCACGACCATCGACACCCGTTCGCTGAAGAAGCCGGAAGGCATGGAGCAGTGGAAGGCCGCGGGGGCCGACCTCTGCGCGATGGCCTTCGTGACCGAGATCCTGCCGGATGACATCTTTCATGTGCCGCCACAGGGGACGATCCAGTATCACCCGAGCCTGTTGCCATTGCACCGCGGCTCTTCGGCGATCAACTGGGCGGTGATATTCGGCCGGACGGAAACGGGGCTCACGATTTTCTGGCCGGACAAGGGCATCGACACCGGCCCGATCCTGCTGCAGAAGCGCGTGGACATCGGGCCCGACGATACCGTTGGTTCGCTGTACTTCAATTCGCTGTTCCCGCAGGGGATCGACGCAATGAGTGAGGCGGTGCAGCTCGTGGCGGACGGGAAGGCGCCTCGCGAGGAACAGGACCACGCAAAGGCGACCTATGAGCCACCGTGCGGCGAGGAACACGGGCAGATCCGGTGGCACGAGCCGGCGGACCGGCTGTACGCGCTCATCCGCGGCTGCAACCCCCAGCCCGGCGCCTGGACCATGGCAGAGGACACCAAGCTGAAGATCTTCGACTGTCAGCTCACCGGGCAGGAAGAGCCGGGAATGCCGGGCCGGGTGCTCCGTGTGGATGACGAGGGCTTCGATATCCGGCTCAACGGTGGTGTGCTTCGCGTGAAGCGCGTCCAGCCGCAGGGATCAGGCAAAGTCGGGGCCGGGGAGTGGGCCAGCTCGGTGGGGCTCAAGGAAGGGTACCGCTTCCGGTAGCCGAAGACGGCAGGAATACGACAACGCGCCGGGTGAATCACCCGGCGCGTTTTTGTTGTGGGCTCAAGGTGCCGGCAGCAGCTGGCTAGGAGGAGTCATCAGCCTCCGGGCCATCACCCTGGCCCTGGCCACCACCATTGCCCTCGCCGCCGTTTCCATTTCCGTCGCCACCATTGCCATTACCACCATTTCCATTACCCGGTGCGCCGTCGCCATCACCGTCGTCGGGGGGTGGTGTCGGCTCTGGCTCGCCACCGTCTCCGCCATCGGTGCCGTCACCACCTCCTTCGCCCTCGTCGTCGGGTGGTGGCGGTGGTGCGGGTTCCTGGACATTGACCTGGACTGTCGACGAGAGGGTGCCGACGATGAGGTCGTCCACGCGGAGACGAATGGTGTAGACGCCGGGACCCGGCAGGCTGTCGGGGTCAACGGTGCCAAGCGCGGAACTGCCAGTACCCGACGCACCCGTCGCAAGCACCGTCCAGGTCGACGGGCTCCCGCCCTGGCCGATTTCGAGCGTCCAGCCGCTGACGTTGTCGCTCCCAACGGTGCCGACAACCGTGGTCGGGCCCGTGATGGTGGAACCGTTCGCCGGCGCCGAGATACTCACGGTAGCGCCGCCATCACTGGTTTCGGACGGTGCGATGGGAAGCGACTTGCCCGTGTCGTTGATAGCGCGCGCAAGGCTGCGAGCGAGGTCGGTACCCCAGTCGGGGAGCGGGACGTACTGGCGCGTCGATATGAACTGGGAAGGGGTGTTCCCGCCGGCGCGGAGGCCGTTCCGGGTGTCGATCTCGATCGTCTCGCACTCGCTTTCATAGTCGATATCGGTGCGGACCCACCCGGTATCGGTCTGGTCGCAACCGCCGCTGCGGCCGCGGTCCGTCGCCGGTGTTTCGACAGACCGTTCTTCGACGTTGTCGGGCTGGAGGTCGCTGAAGTCTTCGAACGTATCGCCGACGATGCCCTCCTCCTGGAGGTGTTCATGGTAGGCGGCCATCCAATGCTTGTAGAGCCGGATGGTTGTGCGGGCCGAGGCGTAGTTCGGCGGGCCGTCGTTGACGAGCTCGTTGTTGGCGTTCCCGAGCCACACGGCGGATGCAGCGTAGCGCGAATAGCCGGCCATCCAGGTTGAAAGGGTCTCCTCGTCACTCTGGGGGCCCTGCTGGGTCCCAGTCTTGACGCCGGCTGGCACCTGCTGGCCGTTCGCGAAGAAGTCGAGGGCGGTGTCGGTGTTACTGCTGCCGCACTGCCAGATGATGACGCGGGCGCTGCAGTCGGTCATGACACTGTTGAGGAGCCAGGCGGAGCCGGCATCGATGACCTGTTCGCGCTCGGGTTCGCCCTGTTCGAAGACGACTTCGCCGGAGGCATCGCGCACTTCGAGGACCGTGATGGGGTCCAGGTTCCGGGACCCTTCGAGGCGGAGGTTTCCGCGCTGGAAGGCGATGGCCTGTTGCTCCGCGCGCTCGTATTCGATGCCTTCTTCCTGGTAATCGCGGAGCTGCTCCATGTCGATCTCTTCCGCGAGGTGGGGGGTCCCCACCATTTCGCCCATGTTGGCAAATGTGGCGTTGAGATAGGCGAGGTCGGCGACGCGGATGTTGGCGCCACCCGTGGCAACGGCGGGACCGTAGTACGAGGCATCGTGGTTCAGGAACGTGGGGTCGAAGCCCTGGGCAAGGGTGTTCATGCCAAGGCGCCGGGCGTAGTCGAGCACCACATCGGGGCTGGCCTCCTCCGCTGCGCGGACGGAGGGGACGTTCTGCGAGCCCCCGAGACCCTGCTGGGCAGTAATGAGCCCCTCGGAGCCGAGGGAGTCGCTGCGCGGGTTGCGGATGGTGCCGCCCTCGACGGGCAGGTTGTTGGTATCCCAGAAGGTGTTGAGCGGGTGTTTTCCGAGCGCATCCATCCACGTGAGGTAGATGAGCGGCTTCAGCGCGGAGCCAGGCTGTCTGATCTCAACCGCCTGGTCGATGTTTCCGGCGATGCGCGGGTCGGATTGGTCCCCCGTATTGCGGTTCGGCGCATAGACGGTCATCTCGCCGGTTTGGGGCTCGACCATGACGATCGAGGCATTGTGTGCGTTGGAGTTGTTGGCGAGGCCTTCCTCGACCCATTCGTGCAGGACATCCTGGGCCATCTGGGTGAGATCCCAATCGAGGGACGTGGTGACCTGGTAGCCAGCGCTGTGGACCTGTGAAATGCAGTCGTCAGCGTGTTCGAGCTCGGGGAGGAGGCCAGCCTCGCACATGCGGACGAGGCGCGGCTGGATCTGATTGTCGATGTACTCGGGCGCGAGGATGGGGTTGGAGTCCGGGTAAATGTAGACGGTCTCCTGCTTCGCCTCCTCGGCCTCGGCTTCGGTGATATGGCCGTGGGAGGCCATCAGGTCGATAACGTCCTCCTGGCGATCCTTCGCCGCGCCCCCGAGCTGGCGCCGGCCCTGGTCGTCGGTGAGGCAAACATCGGATGAGCCTTCTTCGAGCACGCAGTTCCGCGCCTCCGGAGGGCGCGGGTGATATTCACCAGGCGACTGAGGAATACCGGCGAGCAAAGCGGCTTCGTGCAGTTCCAGCTCGGAGGCGTCCTTGTCGAAGTAGCCCTGGGCAGCCGCCTGCACACCGACATACCGGCCGGCGTACGAGATCTGGTTCAAGTACCACCCGAGGATCTGCTCCTTGTCGTAGTCGCGTTCGAGCTCGAGGGCGTAGGCAATTTCGCGGAGCTTGCGGTCGGCGGTGCGCTCGGCACCTTCGGGGCAAAAGTCTTCGTGGTCCGTGAATTGCGGACAGATGTAGACGTTCTTGACGAGCTGCTGCGTGATGGATGACCCGCCGGTACCTTCACCGAACTCGTTAAGGACGTAGTTCTCGTATGCCGCCCGGACGAGTCCACGGGGGTTCACGCCCTGGTGTGACCAGAAGCTGTTGTCCTCGGTCGAGATCGTGGCACTGACCATCTCGTCGGAGATGGCTTCGAGAGGCACCGGTTCGAGGAGTTGCGCTTCCGGGTTCGACAGGTGGCCCAGGCGCTGGCCCTCCTCCGGGCCGCCACGGTCATAAATCTCCGTCATCCCGACATGCGCCTGGCGGAGCCGATCCTCGATAGGAACGTAGTCACCGGCATAGTGCTGATAGACAGCGAATGCCGTGCCGACACCGGCCGCGATGCCGATGGCCCCGAGGGTAAAGAGGCCAAGCAGGCCGATGAGGAAGAAGCGCAGGATGCCCCGCCCGTTGCCGTTCCGGCCTTCGCCGAAACCATTCCCATTGCCATTACGCCGGTTGCGCAACCTTCGCCTGACAACAAGACTACTCATGGGCGACACACGTCCCGACTCTGCTTACTTAACAGAGCACGCATGTCGACCAGCGTACCAAACCGGCAGTACATGCTCTATTGAAGCGGTAAACGGCGGGGCGTTGTAGGCTTTCGGTATGTCCCTCAGCAAGGAACAGGTACACCACATTGCCAGGCTCGCCCGGATAGCAGTCAGCGACGACGACGTCGAACAATTCGCCGGGCAGCTCTCTTCACTTCTCGACCACTTCAGCACACTTTCAGCGGTGGACACGGAGGGGGTGGAGCCGACGGCTCACCCGCTTCCGCTGGGCAACGTGATGCGGGCGGACGAGCCCGCACCCTCGCTCCCGCTCGAAGAGGTGCTGGCCAACGCGCCCGAGCACGAAGACGGGTATCTCCGCGTGCGGGCGGTGCTGGAATGACGGCAGAGCTCTGGCGCCTCACCGCACACGAAGCGCACGAAGGGCTGCGCGACCGCCAGTTCACCTCGGTCGAGCTCACGGAATCCGTGCTCGCGCGGATCAAAAGCGTTGAACCACGCGTGAACGCGTTCATCACACAGACGGCCGAGCTCGCGATCGAACAGGCGAAAGAGGCCGACGCGAAGTACGAGGCTGGCGCGGCGACACCGCTCACGGGCATCCCGGTGGGGGTGAAAGACCTTATCGTGACAAAGGGGGTCCGCACGACCGCAGGTTCGAAGATCCTGGAGAACTTCGTCCCGCCGTACGACAGCCACGTCTACGAACAGCTCCGTCGTGCCGGGGCGGTGATGGTCGGCAAGACGAACATGGACGAGTTCGCCATGGGGTCGAGCACCGAGCATTCCGCATTTGGCTCGACGCGAAACCCGTGGGACCTGGACCTGGTCCCCGGCGGAAGCTCGGGTGGCTCTGCGGCTGCAGTAGCGGCCGGGGAATGCCTGGTGGCGCTGGGCAGCGACACTGGCGGCAGTATCCGCCAGCCCGCGTCGCTGTGCGGCGTTGCGGGGATGGACCCAACCTATGGCCGGGTGAGCCGCTACGGGATCGTGGCGTTCGGGAGCTCGCTCGACCAGGTGGGACCGATCGGCCGGGACGTGGAAGACCTGGCGACGATGCTGGATTGCATCGGCGGGCACGACGAGCGGGACAGCACATCGAACCCGGAGCCGATGCCCGACCTGCGGCATTACCTGGGACGGGAAATCGAAGGCCTCCGTGTGGGCGTGCCAAAAGAGTACTTCATGCAGGGCATGGAACCCGGCGTGACCACGCGCATCACTGAAACGTTGGCCCTGCTCGAAGACTTGGGCGCGGTGGTGGACCGCGAGCTTTCGTTGCCGAGCACAGAGCACGCACTGGCCGTTTACTACCTGATCGCACCGAGCGAGGCGAGCGCGAACCTTGCGCGGTATGACGGCGTGAAGTATGGCTACAGCTACCAGGACGGGTCGTCGATGTGGGAGAACATGGAGACGACCCGGGGCCATGGATTCGGGCCCGAGGTGAAGCGCCGCATCATGATCGGGACGTATGCGCTGAGTGCCGGCTACTACGACGCGTACTACAAGAAGGCGCAACAGGTCCGCACGCTGATTCACCAGGAGTTCCAGGAAGCGTTCAAGCGCTATGACGTGCTGGTGACGCCGACCACGCCGAACGTGGCGTTCCCGGTCGGCGCCAAGCTGGATGACCCGTACCAGATGTATCTGAACGACATCCATACCCTCCCGGCAGCAGTCGCGGGGCTGCCGGCGCTGAGCATCCCCTGTGGCGACAGCGACGGCCTGCCCGTTGGCGTGCAGCTCATCGGTGACTTCTTCCAGGAGGGGAAGGTGCTACAGGCAGCGCATGCGCTGGAACGTGGAATGCCGTGGGCCAACCGTCTGCCGCAACTCTGAGGTGAATTCTTTGCGCGGGCGGTTGACCCTAGGCGGCAATCTGGGGAAAGTTCGACTTGTATGGCTGCGATGATCAGCACCGGTACTCTCCTTGCGGCCGCAGCGGCGGCGGCAGCGCACGCGCGCGGGTAAACGGGGCGGTCGCGTAGACCATTGCGTTGAGACATCTGCATGAGCCGCCACCAGGCGGCTCTTTTACTTGAATGAAGGTTGCCTGGCGGCGGCGAAGGGGGAACCATGAACGCCGATGGGAAGGGAGACCCATCCCGGTTCGTTTCGAACCGCATGGGCGCAGTGCCGCCGAGCGGCATCCGCAAGTTCTTCGATCTGCTGAGCACGATCGACGACGTTATCTCGCTCGGTGTGGGCGAGCCTGACTATGTGACGCCGCTGCCGATCCGGCTGGCGGCCATCGAAAGCATTGACAAAGGGCACACACACTACACGTCGAACTTCGGCATCTACGAGCTCCGGGAGAAGCTCTCGGCGCACCTGGAGCGGCTGTACGGGGTGCGGTATGACCCGGATACCGAGCTCCTCATCACGAGCGGCGCAAGTGAGGCGCTCGATATCGGCCTGCGGGCGACGGTGGACGCCGGGCAGGAAGTGCTCTCGGCGGACCCGTGCTACGTGGCCTATCAGCCGGCGGTCGCGATGGCAGGCGCAACGTTTGTCCGGGTGCCGACCTACCAGGAGAACGACTTCCGGCTGCTGCCCGCCGATATCGAGGCGCACATCACGCCGAACACGCGGGCGCTGGTGCTTGGCTACCCTTCGAACCCGACGGGCGCGGTAATGAGCCGTGAAGACCTGGTGGCGGTCGGCGAGGTTGCAGAGAAGTACGATCTGGTCGTCATCAGCGACGAGCTCTACGACCGGATGACGTACGAAGGCGAGCATACGTGCTTCAGCGCACTGCCCGGGATGCGCGAGCGGACCGTGCTCATCGGGGGATTCAGCAAGGCGTACGCCATGACAGGCTGGCGCGTGGGTTGGATTGCGGCGCCTGCGCCTGTTGCTGAAGCGCTGATGAAGGTGCACCAGTACGTAATGATGTCCGCGCCAACGGCCGCGCAGTACGCCGGGATAGCCGCGCTGGACGAAGGCGAACCATTCGTGGCGGAAATGGTGGCCGAATACGACCGGCGGCGCCGCCTGATGGTGGACGGACTGCGCGCTATCGGGCTGGAAACGTTCGAACCGCGGGGGGCGTTTTATAGCTTCCCGGACGTGAGCGTGACGGGGATGAACGACCTGACCTTCAGCGAACGGCTGCTCACCGAGGAGCGGGTCGCGGTGGTGCCCGGGAGCGCGTTTGGCTACTGCGGCGAAGGACACGTGCGAGCGTGCTACGCGAGCGGGTACGAGGCGATCGAGCGGGCGCTGGAGCGGATGGGCAGATTTGTGCAGCGATACCGGTAGGTAACGCCGGTCACTGGTTCGACCCCGATTTTGCCCGCATGCTGTCACGATTCCATCTGGTTGCGCGCGGAAGCTCACCCGATCTCTGAGGCATGGGGACGAAAACACACGACATGATGATGGTGTTGCCCTCCTCGACGGGCGGCGCACCGGTGGACACGATGAGTGATGGGGAGAACGGGGGGGAAGCGGCACCAGGAGCCACGGTGACCGGAGCCAGGCTCGCCGCGGAGCGCGGTGTCTTCGCATTTGATACCGGCGGGCTCAGGGGGACCCTGACGGTCATGGAAGGGAGCACACACGGGTTCCTCCGGCTGGTTGTGTACGTGCACCGGATCGAGGACGAAGTGATGGCAACGCCGGTCCGAATGGAAGCCGAGCGGCGCGGGGCGTGGATATCGGAGACGAGCAGCGACGCAGCCGACCGATCTGAACAAGTCGTCAGCATTGTGAGGGCACTCTTCGAGGCAGCGGACATGCCGATGCAACGCTCCGTGCGCATTAGCGTCCCGACCCAGTAGACTGCGTCAGCAAGGGATGAACGGGGTTCGCAGGGCGGCGCGATGGCCGTTCGCCCGGCACGATTCATCGTGCTAGAATCCCGCCGCAACCGTTTTCGTGCCGAAGCTGCCCGGTTGCCGCGGCAGCGCGCATGCGAATCACACGTTCGAAGGGAAAGGTACGTCGTCACATGGATCTCGGGCTCAGCGAAGAGCAAGAACTGCTGAAGAACTCCGCACGCGAATTCCTCGAAAAGGAGTGCCCGGAAGAGCACGTCCGCGCAATGGAAGAGGATGAAAAGGGCTACAGCCCGGACCTCTGGAAGAAGACAGCCGACCTGGGCTGGCAGGGCCTCATGGTGCCGGAGGCATACGGGGGAGCGGACTTCAGTTTCCTCGACCTGTGCATCCTCGTTGAGGAATTCGGTCGGGCACTGGTCCCGGGACCGTTCATCCCCAATGCGGCTTCCACCGCAACGCTCATCCTCGCGGGTACCGAGGCACAGAAGCAGAAGTACCTGCCCGGCATCGCCGATGGCTCCGCCATCCATACCTATGCGATCACCGAGCCGAGCGGCCGGTGGGACCGCGAAGGCGTCGAAATGAAGGCCACGGCCGACGGCAGCGACTTCGTCCTGAACGGGACGAAGCTGTTCGTGCCGGACGCGCATGTTGCGGACTACCTCCAGGTGCTCGCCTGGAAGCCGGACGGCAAGCTCAGCACGTTCATCGTTCCGCGTGACCAGAGCGGCGTCGACGTGACTGTCCTGAAGACGATTGCTTCGGACAAGCAGGCCGAAGTCGTACTGAAGGATGTGAAGGTGCCCGCCGACGACGTCGTGGACATGGACGATGCGACGGCATCGCGGCTCCGCAACATGGCCACCTGCCTCGAGTGCGCGTACCTCGTTGGCCTGGCACAGCGGGATTTCGAAATCTCGGTGAACTACGCCAAGGAGCGCGTGCAGTTCGGCCGGCCGATTGGTTCGTTCCAGGCCATCCAGCACAAGGCTGCCGATATGGTGACCGACGTCGATGGCATGCGGTTCATCATGTACAAGGCTGCGTGGGCAACCAGCGAGAACGAAGAGTCCCAGGAGATGGACACGGCGATGGCGAAGGCATGGTGCAGCGACGCCAGCCGCCGCGTGGTGGCCCATGGCCAGCAGATCCATGGTGGTATCGGCTTCACCAAGGACTACATCGTCCAGCTCTACTTCCGCCGCCAGAAGCGCGCGGAGCTGTTCTGGGGCGATGGAGACTACCATCGCGAGCGCGTCGCCCAGATGCTCGAAATCTAGGCAACGTCCTGGCAAGAATGCGAAGGGGCTGCCCGCTTGGGCAGCCCCTTGTTTTCCTGACCTCGTGGACAACGTGCCGTCAGTAACTGGTGTCGAGGTAGGCCGAGATACGGCCATCCCAGAGCCGTGGGGGCTCATCCCGCCAGGCGGGGTGGAGTTCAGGGATTTCCCAGGCAGGGTCGGGCGTCCACTGCTCCCAGCCGTCACCAAACGGTGATTCGCGCCGTTCCAGCCGTCCGATGACCCGTTCGGCTTCACGCTGTATCTCGCGCGCAAAGGACGCGGAGTATATCCCCTGCTCGACGCGTGATTGGAGCTCGTCAGCATCTTTCCAGCGCCACTCCAGCGTGGGGTTCACGACGACATCGAGCGTGTGGTCGTTCGTATCGACGCCGATCGAGGTGCGGCGGAACGGTTCCTCCATGTTCACGTAGTAGGCAGCGAAACTGCGTTCGTCGTCGTCGTTCCAGAAGAGCCAGATGGAGAAGGGCTCACCGGGGTACATGAGCCGGAGAACGTCCTTGCGCCAGTGGGCTGGCTGCAACCGGCGCGTACCGGTCGAGAGGTCCCAGCACATATACGTTGCGCCCTTCGGGATATAGAGAGCGAGCCAGTCACCGGCATCGTCGACAACACGGCACGGCCAGGCCATCCCCGGCGCTCCGGCCCGGGTTATGTATCTCAGAACGACACGGTCACCAGTATCCCAGGCCACCGGAAGTAACTCCTCCACTGCCGGTGCATGCACCCGGCATCGGCTCAGTGGACATGCCCACCGGGCCCGTGACTGTGGCCGTGGTCGTGGCCATGGCTGTGTCCGTGGTCATGTCCAAACTCGTGCGAATGGCCTTCCAGCCCTTCGTCATCGCCCCCACCGTCGTCCTCCCACGGGGCAGGACCGTCGGCGACACCGGCCTCGGCGCGTCCAACAACGGAAAAGCCGCCCAGGATCTTCTCGGCCTGCCTGCCGCAAGAGGTGCACGGGACGAGCTGGAGGACGTCGTTCATCGACATGCGCTTTTCGAAGCGCGCGCCACAGTGGGGACAGAGGTATTCATAGAGGGCCATAGGTGGATATTGTGCAGGGCCGCGCGCGGGGTCAACCGCGTCAGGCGTCTTCCACCTTTCGGATGTCGTAGATGGCCGTGTGGTCAACGTGCATGATGGGCCGCTCGTCCGCACCAATGATGAGCACATCAAGCCGGACGAACCGGTGGCCCTTCCGTTCGAACAGTTCCACGACACGGCCGCGGGTTTCGAACTCTTCCCCTACCCGGAGCTCATTCGCTAGCACGGCTTCGCTTGAGACGTGGATCCAGGGGTTGAGCCGGACGTTGCTGGCCAGGATGGTATTGGCCCAGCGGATGAGGAAGCCGGGGTGCACTGGCGCATCGTCGCCCTTCCAGCGGGGGTCGTCGTCGCGGGTGTCCACGAGGAACTTGTCGATGGCTTCGCGGTCGGCGGTGGCATGCACGACGCCCATGTTCTCGCGCCGGCGGAGTGCTTCCTCGGACACGGGCTCGCGGTCTTCGGGAAGGTCTGCCGTGGCGAAAGCGGTTGCTGCGGGGATGGCGACGTCACGGCCCAGCATGCCTGCAGTCCCGGTGGCACAGACCTCGCCTGCCGGGTTCTTCGCTTCGAGTTCGAGCTCGATGGCGCCGTCGACTTCGCGGGGGATGGCAGTCACGCGGGTTTCTTCGCCCTCGTATACCGGCTTCAGAAAGCGGGCGCCCATCCTGCCCGCGGAGAGCCAGTCATTGCCAAGAGCGCGGATCACCGGGGGCACCATATAGGCGAAGACGGTAACGCCGGGCACCAGCCCCCCGGCAAAGCCGTACTGGCGTGCGACGGAGTCGTCATGGATCTTGTTCTCGGATTCGGTCGCGCTGTTATGGGCGACGACGCTGTATTCCGGGAGCGGTGTGCCGGGCTCGAGCTTTGGTGCGTTGGTCACTGGTCCCTCCTTGGGCGGGATGCCCGGGTGGATTGTGCCCTCCCGCGCGGTACTCGCCAAGCGGCGCCAAATGCCCGATGCTGTCCCGCATGGTCAACATCAACAGGGTTTACACGGGCGGCGGTGACGACGGCACGACGGCACTGGGTGGCGGTCAGCGGGTGCGGAAGGACAGCCTGCGCATCGAGGCATACGGGACGGTGGACGAACTGAACAGCGTGCTGGGCGTTGCGATGGCCGCGGGCGTGGCCGAAAGTATGCGAGACCGCTTCCACGTCATCCAGCAGTTGCTGTTCAACCTGGGGTCCGACCTCTGCATCCTCGAGGAAGACAAGGAGCGCATGCCGGTCCCGCAGATCGAAGAGCGGCACGTCCGCGACCTGGAAGCCTGGTCTGACGAGTGGAACGAGCAGCTTGAACCGCTGAAGAGTTTTGTCCTGCCCGGCGGTGACATGGCGACAGCGCAACTGCATGTGGCTCGCACTGTGTGCCGCCGGGCGGAGCGTTGCGTGATCGCGCTGGGCCGAGAAGAGCCCGTCGGGAAGCACGTTGTTGTGTTCCTCAACCGGCTCAGCGATCTGCTCTTCGTCGCATCGCGCTTCCACGCGAAGGAAGCGGGCATGGGCGATGTGCTCTGGGATAGCCGCCGCTACTAGCGGGTCCCCGCGGCGATCGGCTCGTCGGCCCAGACAAGGAGGTCGTCCACCTTGCCATAGGCATAGGGGAGGAACTGCTCCTGGTCCACCGTGGCGACGACCTCGGCGGTGGTATGTGTCTCAACTTCGCTGCGGGTGCAGTTAAGGACACTGAGCACCGGGATATCGATGACCGGGTCGTGCATGGACTCGCGGAATGTGATGGTCCCGGTCCCCTGCTCGGCCCGGTGGACAATGCCGCGATGCGTCACGCGGACGAGCTGCGGGTCGTGGGCGAGGCCACGGCCATCGGCGGCCGGGAGGTACTTGAAGTAGTAGTGGTGCGTGGTGCTCTCGCGGCCGACCGGCGCCATGTCCCCCTCGAATGCGCCGTTGAGCTCGATATAAGTGATGCCACTCCGGGTCACCGTGCCGACGAGATGCTTGCCACGCTCCTCAAGCTCTATCTCGGCGAGCTTCTTGGGCTCGGCGAAGAGCTCGCGCCCGAAAATGACGGCGATATCGGTACTCATCGGCATCGTCACGCAATAGACGCCGGGCTCACCCTGGTAGGTACACGCAAGGTTCAGCGATGCACCCATAAACGGGCCGACGCAATCAGACGACCGGATTTCGCTGACCGAGATCGTTGCCCGTGGCTCATCGGCAGGGGCCAGCGGCGGCGGGATGACCTCGGCCACCACCTCCGGGTTGGTATGGAAGGTCATGGCGAGGGATCGGATGTTGGTGAAGGACGGCGTGGCGTAGACGTCCTGGAAGCGGCGGATATCTTCGGGGGATTTGACGAAACGTGTGCGCACCTTCGGCCTCCAGCAGCGTGATGGTGCCGTTCAGTCTACTCTCCCGTTCAACCGCGATGGGACAGGTCAGCGCCGAATGCGGATGATGGGGCCTTCGGAGAAGATGCCGTTCGAACGGAAGCCAGCCCGCTCGTGAACAGCGGAGGGAACGCCGATGTCTGCCAGGTAGAGCTCGCCGACGCAATTTCGGCAGGCTGGTTCGAGCATGCCTCGCTTCGGGAGGTCGAGCAGCAGCGTCGTGACGGCCCGGATGGCGGGGGCATAGACCTGGCCCGTGGTGGCGTCGACGCCGGTAGGCACGTCGAGCGAGAGGATAGGCCGGCCGGATTCGACGGCGAGCTCAGCAGCGGCCGCCGCGATGCCCGTTGGCGGTCCAGCGAGGCCGTAGCCGACCAGGGCATCGATGATGAGGTCCGCGTGGTGCATGTGTTCGCGGAGCGCATCTTCGCTTGAGTTCTGCTCGCTGTGCTGGTGCATCCCGGATGCGCGCAGGATCTCGGCCTGGCGGCGGGTGATGGGAGCCATTTCCTCTGTAATCTCGCCGAAGAGAGGTTCGACGGTGAAGCCCCAGTTCGCGAGGTGGCGCACGGCACAGAGGCCCGAGGCGCCCATGCTGCCACCGCCCGCGAGGACGATGATGCGCTGACCGCGCGCCTTCCCGCCGAGCATGGCGAGCGCCAGGGTCGCGCCGGCGCGGCCGGCATTCTCGGTCATTTGCAGGACATCCAGGTGGAAGTCTTCGCGCGCGCTCCGCTGAATATCGCGCAGCTGGTCGGCGGCGACAAAGGGCAGGTTCGCCGCCTTGCGCTGGGGAAATCCCCCGGGAGCGGGTTTGACCGGTGCGTGTTTCACGGTGGGCAGCCGTACCCCGGTTGCTGAAGTTACTACGCGCTGTCGCGCCTCAAGTATCCGCATGGCCGCCTCCAGAGGAGGCCGGCGTAGCCGCCGGCATGGCTAATGGGTCACCTTGCACCCGGTCGCGGCGGGGCGCAACCACCGGTACTCCGAAACGCTGCGCCCCACCCACTCAATCTTTTCATGATACCCATCGATAGGGTCCTGTGATATGAAGGCCCACACACGGGCAACGCGAGGCTATCCTCGCGGGAGGCCGAGGCCGCGGGTCGCGATGATGTTCCGGTTCACTTCACTCGTCCCCCCGGCGATGGTGTAGCTGTTTGCGGCAAGCGCCCAGCGCTCCAGCCGGCCCTTCAGCGGCGCCCACTTCGATGGCGGCTCGACCTGGCCCGGCATACCGGCAACCCGGATGCCAGTGATGCCCATCTGGCGCTGGAGCTCGGTGCCGAAGACTTTCGAGATGGACGCTTCGTAGTTGGGCACGACCCCTTTGCTCTGCATCTCGGCCACGCGATAGCAAAGCCAGCGGCCCAGCTCAAAATCGATGGCGCGGTCGGCGAGCTCGTTCCGGATCTCCGGACGCTGCCGGAGCGCGGATGTCTCGCGCACGTAGTCCACGAGGGCGTACAGGGTGGACCGCGTCATGACGATACGGTTAATCGAGCTGCGCTCCTGGTCGAGCGTGGTGGTCGCGATGTACCAGCCGCGGTTTTCTTCGCCGATGCGGCAATCAACAGGCACGCGCACATCTTCGAGGAAGACTTCGCAGAAGTGATCACTGCCCATCATGTTGATGAGCGGGCGGACCGTGACACCGGGCGTCTTCATGTCGAGCAGGAAATAGCTGATACCGCGATGCTTGGGCGCTTCAGGATCGGTCCGGGCGAGGAGGATGCCCCAGTCGGCATCCGTCGCGCCGCTGGTCCAGATCTTCTGCCCGTTCACGATGTACTCGTCGCCGTCGCGGACAGCGCGGGTCTGCAGCGAGGCCAGGTCTGACCCTGCTTCGGGTTCGCTGAAGAGCTGGCACCACTGGGAACCGGCGACCCGGATATCGGGAAGCCAGCGCTCCTGCTGCTCCTGCGTGCCGTGCATCATGAGCGCCGGGGCAGCGAGCCAGACGCCCTGGTCATAGGCGCCGGGGGCTCCCGCGCTGCTCATTTCCTCCATGTAAACGGTCTGAGTCATGTAGGTTGCGCCGGCGCCGCCGAAATCCTCGGGCCAGCCCATGGTGAGCCAGCCACGCTCGGCGAGCTTCTTGCGGAAGCGCTGCGTGAATTCGGCGTCTTCCGGGGAGATGTGGTCGCGGTCGTTCCGCATGTTCCAGTCTGCAGGCAGTTCGGCAGCGAGGAAGTCGCGCAGTTCCTGCCGGAAGGCAGCATGTTCGGGGGCGTCGTGGAAATCCATATCGGGCTCCAGAGAGGTTCTGCCAGTCGAGTATAGCCCTGGCGGAGCTCAAGGGCCGCCGGGCATACAAACAGGGTGACAGCGCGCTGCCACCCCGCGATTGCACCGCACGAACGCGGTCTAGTCGACCTTTTCGCCCAGCTCCCGGAGCGCATCGAGCGCCGCGCGCGGGTGCGACTCGAAATCGCGCGGGTCGTCGTGCACGGCACGGATCACGCGATCCCTGTCGATGACGAAGGTGACGCGGTTGTGGACGCCCGCGGCTTCGTTATAGACGCCGAAATCGCGCCCGGCCTGGTTTTTCGGAAAGTCGCTGAGCAGCGGAAATTCGAGCCCGAGCTCATCCTGGAACTTCCCGGCCGCGGCGAAGGAGTCAACACTGACGCCCAGGACCTGGGCGTTGGCCCTTTCGAACGCATCGGTGTGCGTCCGAAAGGCGGTCATCTCCGATTCTCAACCACCGGTGAAGGCGAGCGCATAGAAGGCCACGACGAGATTCTTCCCGGGGTGGGACTCGGGTGTGACCTTCTGACGATCGCGGTCGCGAAGGCTAAAGTCAGGGGCTGGTTGCCCAACTTCAAGTGTCATGACGCGGAGGGTAGCCCATTGGGCGTGGGATCGCCATCGCGGTGGCACCCGGCTCAATGTCCCTTGAATTCGGGCTCGCGCTTTTCGACGAAGGCGCGCGGCCCTTCTTTTGCATCCTCGGTGGTCTGCGCGACGAACATCGCCATCTGTGCCATATCCAGGTGTTCGTCGAAGGGCATGTCCTGCGACCGGTAGACGAGCTTCTTCGAAAGCTGGATGGCGGTGGCCGGGCCCCGCGCGAGCTGTTGTGCGAATTCCAGCACGCGGGGCATGAGCTCGTCCGGTTCGTACACCGCGGAGACGTAGCCCATTTCGAGGGCTTCGTCCGCGCCGAAGAGGCGCCCGCTCCAGATGAGCTCGAGGGCCTTCGCCGAGCCCACAATGCGCGGAAGTGTCCAGCAGCCCCCGTCGCCCGGGATGAGGCCCATGCGCACGTAGCTCATGGCGAAGCGGGCGGTGGAGCTGCAAAAGCGGATATCGGCCATGCTGGCCATGTCCATGCCGGCGCCGACCGCGGCGCCGTTGACCGCCGCGATATACGGTTTCTCGAGCTGGATGATGGCCCGCGGGATAGGGTGGACGCTATTGCGAAGGCTGTGGCGCCGTTCGGCAACCGTGGCGTTGGACTGGAGCACGCCTTCGCCCTGCGCTTCGGCTGCGACGTTCATACCACTGCAGAACCCACGGCCCGCGCCGGTTACGACGACCGCACGCACCGAAGCGTCGCGGTCGGCCTGCTGAACGGCATCGTGCCACTCCTCGAGCATTTCATCGTCGAACGCGTTCAGGCGCTCGGGTTTGTTCAACGTGATAATCGCGACGCCCTGGTCGACGTCGTAGCGGATCGCTTCGTATGCCATGCTGGCTCCTGTTGGAGGGTTGATGCGGATTTTACGCGAGGCGTATGCGCAGTTGACATCGAGTACGCGGTGGGCTCCTACCCTGCGTGTATGCGGAAAGTGAGCCGCCGGGCAGTCGTGTTCGGCGGGATGGGCGCCCTTGTCGCGGCCTGTTCGAGCGAAAACGGGGACCCGGATATCCGGGTAGTTCCGGGACAGCGAGAGCCGGGCGACCACGAAGAGGCGGCCACGGAGCCCACACCAGAGCCGACGCCCGAACCCGAGGACCCCACCACTGTGCTGCAGGAGGGAGAGTGGGGCGGTACTCACCAGGAAGAACTGTTGCTGCCGGGGACAGCCTGGGAAACAGGGCTCATCGTGCGCGATAGCGGCATCTCCGGGCCTGTGGTGCTGGTGCTCGGCGGCGTCCATGGAAACGAGCCGGGAAGCTGGCTCGGCGCCGAGCAAATGACCGCCTGGGAGCCTGCGCGCGGCACGCTGCTGGTGGCGCCCTATGTCAACGTCCACGCGATCGACGCTTTCGAGCGGACGCTGGAAGAGCTTGGCGACATGAACCGGCTGTATCCCGGCGACCATGCCAGCGACCTGCCAATGGAGCAGATGGCAGCGGAAGTGCTGGATGTCGCCCGCGCGTGGGAAGTCGACCTGCTACTCGACCTGCACGAATCATGGGGATTCTACGCGGAGTACCCGGACAACGCGGGGTACTATGCCATTGGGCAGACCGTCACGACCGGGAAGGGCCCGCTGTCGCCGGGGTTCGGGGAGTCTCTCGCGAACCGTGTGAACCAGCAGTTCACCGAGCGAGAGCAGATGATTATCCGCGACGGCGAGCACTACCGGGCGCCGCGCGTATTTGATTTCAACCACCCGATGAGCGGCAGGAGTTCGCTGGCAGCGGGCGGTTATGTCGGAGGTCTCACCCCGGTGCTGATCGAGATGGGCCAGGAAAACCAGCCAGTGGAACGCCGGACGGCATTGCAGCTCCGGATTACGCGCGCGGCGCTGGACATGCTGGAGATGGCGTGAGGGGCATCACCGACGGCCCTCAACGAAGGCGGCCGGTGATACAGCTCGGTCGGGAAACACGGTGAGTACCTGTCTATTGAGCGTCACGAGCGGTACGTCATACCGGTTGGCCAGGGCAACAAACTCAAGGTCATACGCACTGCAGTGGGAAATGCGAACGAGATCCAGGATGTCGGCGACCTGCGCTTCCTGTTCCTGGCTGATCAGCGCAGCAGCAACATCGAACGACGTTACCGCTTCGTCGAATGTCCAATCCCGCAGCCGCAGATAGCCCGCAAGGACGTTCAGAAATTCACTGCGCCAAAGCGGCGGAGCAAGCCACGTCGTATCAATGGCAAGGACCCGTTCCGCTTCGTCCTGTCGTGGTGACTCGATAGCTGCCAGGGCAATGACATTCGTATCGACGACTATCAGGCGCGGCCCTCCCGCTTCCAGCGATCGACCTCTTCAAGCGTCGCCTGCTTGTGCGGCGGGAGGGACACGCGACGGTCCCGGAGGTTCCTCAGCACCTCTTCCGGGTCGCGCTGATCGCGAGTGTCGGCAGCGGCAAGGCGGGTGATAGCTTCCTGGTTGAGGCTGCGCCGGTTCCGCGCTGCCGCTTCCTTGAGCCGCTGGTAGAGGTCGTCGGGGACGTTCTTGAGCGTGAGTGTGGCCATGGTGCATCCATTCTGGATGCATTTTGGATGCTCCAGCAAGATAGGGAGGGATTGCGGCGCGCGCACCTCGTAAACTGGAACTCAATGGCGCCGAAGTCATCAACCGTCCCGGAGAAGATTCGCAAACAGCTCGATGCCCTGCCCGCCAAGCCCGGCGTGTACATCTTTCGCAACGCAAAGGGCCAGGTGATTTATGTCGGCAAGGCGGCGAAGCTAAAGGACCGCGTGCGCTCGTACTTTGGTTCACCGCGGGGACTACAGCCCAAGGTGTTCGAGCTGCGCCAGCGCATCGACGACTTCGAGTACATCGTCACGGGAAACGCCGGGGAGGCATTGATCCTGGAGGCGACGCTGATCAAGCGTCACCAGCCGTTCTTCAACATCCGGCTGAAGGACGACAAGCGGTACCCGTACCTGAAGGTGGACGTGCAGAACCCCTGGCCGCGGGTGTTCATCACCCGAAAGGTGGAGCAGGACGGGGCGCGCTACTTCGGGCCGTATGCGAGCGCGAGCTCCGTGCGGGCAACGCTGGATTTGGTGAAGAAACTGTTCCCCTGGCGTTCGTGCACCAAGGAAATAACTGGCAACGACGCGCGTCCGTGCCTGGATTACTACATCAAGCGATGCATCGCGCCGTGCACGTCGTACTGCACCCCGGAGGAATACGGGGAAGTCATCGACCAGGTGCTGTGGTTCCTCGAGGGCAAGACGGACCATGTGCTCTCGCGCCTTCGGAAGCAGATGGACGAGGCTTCGGAGCAGCTCGAATTCGAGCGGGCAGCGATGATCCGCGACCAGCTCAAGGCCATCGAGCGCACTGTCGAGCGGCAAACGGTCGCGACGACGCGGGATGAGGACTCCGACATCTTCGGGATTACGCGCGACGGCGACCAGGCGTGCGTGCAGGTCTTCTTCGTGCGAGGGCAGCAGATGATTGGGCGGGACCACTTCGTGCTGGAAGGCACAAACGAAGAAGACGAGTCAGCCGTGCTGAGCAACTTCCTCTTGCAGTACTACGAGGGCGCGCAGTATGTACCGAAGCTGGTGCTGGTGCCGTCGATGGTGGACGAGGCGGAAACGGTAGAGGAACTGCTGACGGAGAAGCGCGGCACGAAGTCGAGCATTCGCGTGCCCGAACGGGGCGAAAAGCGGCGGCTGGTGGAACTGGCGAACGACAACGCGCGCGAGGCGCTCGACATGTTGCGGGTGCGGTGGCTGGCGGACCAGACGAAGACGGACCAGGCGCTCGAACAGCTCCAGGAAGAGCTGGCACTCCCGGACGTACCTCACCGGATCGAGTGCTACGACAACTCGAACATCCAGGGGTCAAACCCGGTTTCGAGCATGGTGGTGTTCGTCGACGGGAAACCGGCAAACAAGCAGTACCGCCGGTTCAAAGTGAAGACCGTGGAGGGACCGGACGACTACGCGACGATGGCCGAGGTCATCCGGCGTCGGTTCAGGCACGCGGCCGCACCGGAAGGCGCCGAGGAATACGATGCAGAACGTTCGGAGGAACGCTGGGATCTGCCTGACCTGGTGATCATTGACGGCGGCAAGGGACAGCTCGCTGCGGCTCGCGAGGCGATGCAGGAGATGGGGGTGCACCACATACCCGTCGTGGGACTGGCAAAGAGGCACGAGGAAGTTTTCGTCCCGGACGAGGACGAGCCAATCATCCTCCCGCGCGGGTCGGAAGGGCTATACCTGGTGCAGCGGGTGCGGGACGAGGCGCACCGCTTCGCGATCACATACCACCGGAAAGTGCGCGGGAAGTCGTCCGTGCAGAGTGCGCTGGACACCATCCCGGGCATTGGACCGAAGCGGAAGAAGGCACTCCTGCGCAAGTTCGGGTCGGTGAAAGGCATCCGCGAAGCCGAAGTGGACGACATCGCGAGCACCGTCGGTTTCACAAAAACGCTGGCGGAGCGGGTGAAGCAGGGAGTGTAGGTGGTGGGGCGCGCGGCTCCGCGCTTGCCGGTGAGCGCGTACGTGGTTGAAATACCGGGGTGGCGGGCATGAAGCGGCAGCTCGGGATCGACATCGGCGGGACGTTCACGGACTTCGTGGAGGTTTCGGAGGCGGGTATCCGGACGTGGAAGCGGCTTTCGACGCCGGCAGCGCCGCAGGAGAGCGTGCTGGCGGGAGTGAAAAGCGCGGCCGGGCATGAACGGGTCGTACATGGGAGCACCATCGCGACGAATGCGCTGCTTGAGCGGAAAGGTCCGCGCACCTTCCTCGTTGTGACCGGGGGATTCAAGGACCTGCTGGAGATACGCCGGCAGACCCGGCCGGAGCTCTACGCGCTCGAACCACGGCGCAATCCGCATGTTGTCCGGCGCGGCGACGTCATCCCGGTACAGGAGCGGCTGGATCACGAAGGGCACGCTGTCGTCGAGCTCACGGAAGATGAGGTCGCACGGGTCGCTGATGCGGCGGTGGAAGCAGGGGCGGAGGCTGTCGCCATCTGCCTGTTGCATTCGTACGTGAATGCCGACCACGAACAGCGGATCGCAGCGGCGCTGCGTGAGCGGGGAGTGCCGACGTGTGCATCGCACGAGGTTCTGCCGGAGTACCGGGAATACGAGCGCGGAAGCACGACCGCGGTTAACGCCTTCCTGCAGCAAGCGGTGGGGGAGTACCTGTCGGGGCTGGAAGCTGAACTCCCGGGATTGCGCATCATGCATTCGGGGGGCGGGCTGAGCGCGGCGAACGAGGCGGCGGAACGGCCCGTCACAATGATCCTGAGCGGGCCGGCAGGCGGGGTACTTGGTGCGCGGGCGACTGCGGCACAGTCGGGCATCGACCGGGTGATTGCATTCGACATGGGCGGGACGAGCACCGACGTGGCGCTCTGTGACGGGGATGTGTCGCTTCGCTCCAGCACTGAAGTCGATGGCATGGCAATCCAGGCGCCGCTGGTGGACATCGAAACGGTGGGCGCGGGCGGCGGTTCGATCGCGCGGATTGATCCCGGGGGTGCGTTGCAAGTTGGGCCAGCGAGCGCAGGGGCTGACCCCGGGCCGGCATGTTATGGGCTGGGTGAGCTGCCGACGGTGAGCGACGCCAACCTGGTACTCGGACGGCTGTGGCCCGAGCAGGCACTGGGCGGGGCGTTGCTGCCAGACACGGGGCGTGCCCGGGCCGCTATCGAAACGCTCGGTGATGCGGAGAGCATGGCAGCCGCCATCGTGCAGGTGGCGAACACCAACATGGCGCGCGCTATCCGCCGGGTCAGCCTCGAGCGGGGGCACGACCCTGCCGAATTCACGCTTGTCGCTTTCGGTGGCGCGGGGCCGTTGCACGCGTGCGAGGTCGCCGCCGACGTTGGCATCGGCCGGGTGCTCATCCCGCCGACACCGGGCGTGCTCTCGGCGCTGGGGATGTTGACCGCGCCAGAGGCGGTGGAGCGCAGCCAGGCCGTCCTCGTGCCCCTCGACCCGGCAGCAGCGGACACACTCGACGCGACAGCGCGCACACTGGAGGATCAGGCCAGGGCGGCGTTCCGGGCCGAGGGGTTTGTCGAAGAGCGCATCGCCTGGAGCGCGGACATGAGATACCAGGGCCAGGCGCACGAGTTGCGCGTGCCGCTCGAGGAGCCGGCGGTGCCGGGAGCAGCGGCCGCATTCCATGCCGCACACTGGCAACGCTACGGCTTTTCCGCGGAGGAGAGGACAGTGGAGCTCGTGACGCTCCGGGCACGCATTGAAGCGGCAGCGCCGGGGATCCCCATCGCTGCAGAGCAGGACTCCGCGTTCGAAGCGCTCGAGGGAGCTTCCGCGGCCGGACGGGTGATCCACCGGGCTGCGCTGGCTGACGGGCGGACGGTCACGGGCCCTTGTGTCGTCGTTCAAGACGATGCCACGACGTGGATCCCGGACGGCTGGAGTGGCCGCCAGGATGCCGCACAGAACCTGTTGCTGGAGCCCTCCACATGACGAGCGATGCCGCCCGACTGGCGGTCTGGAACGCGCTCCTGGCATCCATCGCCGAAGAAATGGGCGTGACGCTGGGGCTCAGCTCGCACTCGCCCAACATCCGCGAACGGCGGGACTATTCGTGCGGTGTCTTCGGCACCGACGGCGAGATGGTTGCGCAGGCGGCGCATATCCCGGTTCACCTGGGCGCGATGCCGGAAGCGATCCGCGCGGTGCAGTCGCTGGTGCCGTGGCGCGAAGGGGACGTCGCGATTGTGAACGACCCCTACCTGGGCGGGACGCACCTGCCGGATATCTCGCTGGTCGCGCCGGTGTTCTGGGACGAAGAACTGGTGGCGTTCCTCTCGAACCGCGCGCATCACGCTGACGTGGGCGGGATGAGCGCGGGGTCCATGCCACTCTCCACGGAGCTTTACCAGGAAGGGGTGATCATCCCGCCGTTGCGGTTGTACGACGCCGGAAAGCGAAACGATGAGTTGCTCGCGCTCATCCTTCGCAATGTACGGACGCCGGAGGAACGGCAGGGCGACTTCGATGCGCAGATGGCAGCGATTCGGACGGGGGAACAGCGCCTGCACGAGCTGTGCCGCCGCTATGGACCGGACGAAGTCGCGGCAGAGATGGAAGCGCTGAAGGCCTATACAGAACGCCTCACCCGCGCGGCGATTTCCGATATCCCCGACGGGACCTACCACGCCCGCGACGTCATGGAGACGCCTGCCGGTGGCGAGGTGGGCATCGTCCTGCAGCTCACGGTCGCGGGCGAAGAGATGACGTTTGACTTCACGGGGACCGCACCAGAGCAAGCGGCTTCGATTAACGCCGTGGCGGCAGTGACGCGGTCGGCTGTGGCGTACTGCGTGCGGTGCCTGCTGCCGGCTGACGCGCCATCGAACGAGGGCGGGTTCCGGCCGCTGACCTTCGTGCTGCCGGAAGGCTCGCTGGTGAACGCGCGGCCGCCGCGGGCGGTCTCCGCCGGGAACGTGGAGACATCGCAGCGGGTGACGGACGTCGTCTTTCGCGCGCTGGCAGAGGCATTACCAGGCCGGATACCCGCCGCCAGCGCGGGGTCGATGAGCAACTTTACGTTCGGCGGACAACGAGGTGACGGGACACCATTCGCCTACTACGAAACGATCCCGGGCGGCGCTGGCGCCGGCCCAGGGAGCGCCGGGCTCGCGGGTGTCCAGACGCATATGACGAACACGGCGAACACGCCGGCCGAGGCGCTGGAGCGGACCCTGCCCATCCGCCTGTGGGCGTTCGAGATACGCGATGGCAGCGGCGGTGATGGCCAGCATCGCGGGGGCGACGGTGTGACGAAGGAAGTGGAGGCGCTCGAGGGGATGCAGGCGGCGCTGATCGCGGATCGTCGTTCGCACCGCCCCTGGGGCCTTGCGGGTGGGACGGACGGGCTCGCCGGCTCGGACAGCGTCCAGCGTGGCGGCCAGGGAGAAGAGCGCATTGGCGGTCACAGCCAGGTCAGGCTGGAACCGGGCGACCGGCTACGCATCGAGACTCCGGGCGGTGGGGGCTGGGGCCCGCGGAGTGGCGACGGGGCAAGCTGATATTCGAATGTGAGTGACGGGGCATCGACGCGCGGCGCAGAATCCCCTACCGTTATGCCGAGAGGCTGCCATGTCTGACCAGCGGGATCGCTCGGACCGGATCGAGAAGGAAATCGAAGAGATACTCGCCAAACTGGAAGTTGGCGAGGAGGAAGAAGACTCGAGTTCCGGGAAACGTGAGCCCATCTCGTTCGAGCAGCGGCGCAAGTCCCGGCAGCCGAAGACGCCGCCCCGCCGTTCCCACACTATTTCGACACCGTCGCTTCCTATTACGCCGGCTACGCTACTATTTGCCGGCGCGGGCACAATGATCGGCGGGCTCATCCTCGCGACCTTCTGGTCGCCGCTCATCTGGCTCTCGTTCGCCGGTGTGCTGTTGTTCATCCTGGCGTTCGGCCTGTCGTTCGTCCGGCGGTCCCCGGGCGGGGCTGGCATGGGGGCCGGGCGCGCGCCGAAGGAGAAGTACTGGCGCGGCCGCTACATCGAGGTCGAGCCCGATACGGAGCCCACGACGGGCGAGCGGTTCAAGCGCATGTTCCGCCGCCGTTAGCATTTTTCCATGCGATTCCCGGGAGTCCCCCTGCGACGCCGCCCATGGCGCACCGGTCTGACGGTGCTCGTGCTGGCGGCGGGTCTGCTCGCCCCGGCATGCGGCGATTCCGACGATGCGGGAACACCGGAAACACCCGCGGAGGCCGACGCCGCAACGGCAACCCCCGCACCCACCGAGACACCTACACCGCCAGCGCCGGCAGAGGGCCCGGGAGAACCGGACCCCGATCGGATGCTCACCCACGCCGAGGTGCTTTCGGTAGACATCGGCGTGCGGGTCAACGCGACGGAGGCAGAAGCGGCGGCGGTGGACTACATCGCCGATGAGTTCGCTTCGTACGGGTACGAAGTCACGCTGGATGAGTTCGCGTTCGAAAACCGTTACCCGCCGGGTGCGGTACGCGCCGACGACTTTGAGCTCGATGCGTTGTCGTTGCTTGGTACGCACGTGGGTGAAGCAAGCGGCGAACTAGCGTTCATCGGCCGGGGCGACGAGGAAGCTTACGACGACGTGGATGCACACGGTGCGGTGGTTGCCGTGGACCGCGGCTACGTGTCGTTTGGAGAGCTGTACGAGATTGCCGCCAGCCAGGGCGCAGCCGCAGTCGTGATTTTGAACGATGATGAAGTGCCCGTGGTGGGTGACCTGGACCGGGAAGCAGAGCTGCCCGTCGTGAGCGTAGGAACGGGGCACCGGAACGACCTCATAAACGCACAGGGCGCCGAGGTGACGGTCGAGGCGTCGGGCACTGAGGCGGATTCCGTGAATGTGGTCGCCGAAGCGCCGGGGACCGAGTCATGCACTGTCCTGGCAGGGGCACACCACGACACGGTGCCGGGTTCGCCAGGCGGCAACGACAACGCCAGCGGTATCGCCCAAGTGCTCGAGATTGCGCGGGCTGTGGCAGCGGATGAGCACCGGCCGGGGCTGTGCTTCGTGACCTTCGGCGCCGAGGAGTCAGGGCTCCATGGCAGTCAACACCTGGTCACGGCACTGCAAGACGCTGGCGAGTTGCCGGAGGCAATGGTGAACCTGGACGTGACGGGGATGGGGCAGGTCCTGATGGCGATAGGGTCACATGACCTGGTCCGGCGCAGCATCGACACCGGGTCTGAGCTTGGCGTCGAAGTGACCGAGTCGTTTCTCCCGTCCAATCTCCGGAGTGACCACGTGAGCTTCGAAGAAGTGGGCGTGCCGGTCCTCTTCTTCACGACGGGACCGTATGACGAGTATCACACGCCGGCGGACACGTTCGACATTCTCGAACCGGCGACGGTCAACGACGTCGGGCTGGTTGCGTACCAGACGATCCTGGACCTGTACGAGGGATTTGCCGCAGGGCCGTAAGGCTGGCTAGGATGCTTGGCGTGGCACGACGATATGTGACAGCCGCGTTGACAACGGCGATCGCCCTTGTGATTGCTGCGTGCGGCGGCGGTGGCAACACGGAGGAGAACGACGGTCCCCGGCTGACCGACCCCGCATCCGTCGAGACAACGAACCGGCTCGACCCGGAGATGGTGTACCACATTGGCGACAACACCATTGAGGCACCCAGCGGCGTGACCGGGGACGTTGGCGGAGATGATGATCCGGCGGTCACCGCTGGCAATGGCGATGGGGACACGGGTGGAACAGGCGAGACTTACACTGTGCAGCCTGGTGACACCTGTAACGCCATCGCATCGAGCCTCGGGGTGTCTCTCGAGGGATTGCTCGGTGCGAACCCGCAAATCGATGCGAACTGCACGAACATCCTTCCCGGCGATGAGCTGACTGTGCCAGCCACGGTGGAAGAGGAACCCGCCGATGAACCGGTGGACGAGCCGGCAGACGAACCCGCTGACGAACCCGAGCCAGAACCCGAGCCAGCGACGCAAGAATATGTCGTCCAGCAGGGCGATAACTGCCAGACCATCGCGAACGCTCACGGCGTCGATGTTGACGAGCTGGTCAGGGTGAACAACATCGACTGCACGGCACTCCAGATCGACCAGGTTATCCAGATCCCGTGAGGAGAGCCGCCGGGTCGTTCCCCGGCGCACGTTTCCGCCCCAGGGCAGCGATCAGCGAGCGGACCAATCGATCAATATTCACCCCCTCGGCGCGCGCGGCCGCAGCGACGGTCCACGATGTGTAGCGCGGTCCGATCCCGAGGTCCGCGAAAACGTGGGCCGTGACGGCATCGAAGCGGACAACGTCGGCGATGCGCTGTGTGGCAAGGGGATGTGCGTGCAGTGTCACCAGTTGCTCCCGTCCCAAAGATGAGGAGTGGCGAGGGGCCGGGACAGCAAGACCCCTCGCCAGGAGCCGGCGCATTCGAGGGGAACGGCGAATGCGCCGGCTCACGGGGACACAGGTCTTGGCGATGCCTGCACCCCGGTACACACAGCGTCGGTAATCGATGTTTCCGGGCGATTTCCAACCGATGAACAGGTGATTACGGGGCAGCGAGCTCCGCGCGAACTTCGTCGGTGTGCTCGCCGAGTTTGGGGGCCGGGCGGCGGAGTTCCCAGGGCGTCCTGCTGAAGATGTAGGGGGCTCCTGGCATGAGTACGGGCTCGTCCACGCCTTCGCCGGTGACCTCGGCAAAGAATCCGCGGTCCCACCAGTGCGGGTCGTTCAACATCTCGTCAGGCGCCAGCACGATCCCCCAGGCCTGCCCCCTCTGCTGGCCGCCCCGGTAGATTTCCTCGGCCGGCTGGCTGGCGATAAAGGCGCCGAGCTCGGCGAGGATCTCTTTGGCCTCCGGCGTGCCGCGGGCGGGCTGACGCGCCATGGGGTCGTCGAACCGCTCTTCGTCGAACTGCTTGCCAAAGCCATGGCTCTGCATCCAGGTCTTGATGTCGGACCAGGTGCGGTTGTCGCGGCCCACGCCGAATATGAGCACATCGCGCCCGTCTGCGGCCCGGTACATCCAGCGTTCCGTGCGCTGGGCCGCCGCGTGCCGGCCGGTCTGGCGGATGACGTTCTCGCGTTTGTACAGCCAGTACGGCATGCCAACTTCGGTGGTGCAGCTCAGGGCTTCGTGCATCGAACAGTCGATGTATTGCCCATCGCCGCCGCTCTTCGTACGGACGAGCAGCGCGGCGAGGATGCCATGCAGCGCCGCGTGGCAGGCGGTGTTGTAGGCCTGGTCGCCATTGCCGTGAATCGGTGGCGCGCCGGGTGCATCCTCCGGGTCGTAGCCGTTCATGGCCATGGGGCCGCCGAGCGCGAGACTCACCAGGTCCGACGTTTGATACTGCGCCCAGGGGCCGTCCTGCCCAAAGGGGGTGATAGCGCAGTAAATGATCCCCGGCGCTTCCGCCGCAAGCGATGGGTAGTCGAGCCCGTGCGCGGCAAGTGCACCGGGCGAGCGGTCTTCGATGACGATGTCAGCGGCGAGGCACAGGCGCCGCACCACTGCGCGGTCCTCATCGGAGTTTTCGAGGTCAAAGGTCGCGGAGCGCTTGTTGGTGTTGTAGTACCAGAAGTTGAGCGAGCGGTCGGGGCCGGGGATGTCTTTCACGAACGGGCCAATGGTGCGGGCGGAAGAGCCCGACGGGGGCTCAACTTTGATGACGTCGGCGCCCATATCGGCCAGGAGTTTGCCGGCAAGCTGTCCCAGCTCGTCGCAAAACTCAACGACGCGCAGACCGGTGAGAGGGCCGCTCACATGAACACCCCGGCGGTTTCGTGGTCGATGTATTCCTCGTCGCTGAGGCCGAGGATGCCGGTCATGACCTCGTGGGTATGCTCCCCAAGGAGCGGCGACGCTGTGCGCAGCTCGCCGGGAGTGGCGTCGAGCCGCGGGACGACGCCGTCGTACTCGCAATCGTCGAGCTCGGCGTGCGATAGGTTATGCCACCAGCCGCGCGCGGCGAGCTGCGGGTCGTCTTCGAAACGGTCACTGGCCTTCTGGACCAGGCCGGCCCGGACGCCCGCCGCCTGCAGAAAGGCCGTGAGGTCGCGGTCGGACTGTTCGCGGGTCCAGGCCGCGATGTGCTCATCGAGTTCGTCCTGGTTTTGCAGGCGGCCCTCGTTCGTGGCAAAGCGGCTGTCGGTTGCCCAGGCGGGCTCGTCCATGGCACGGACGAGCGCCTGCCACTCGGCGTCGTTCATGACGGCGATGGCAATCCAGCGGTCCTCGCCAGCGCAGGGATAAGTGTTGTGCGGCGCAACTTCGGGCTGCCAGGCGCGATTACCGGGCGGGAGGCCTTCACGGCGCCAGGAGTGGCCGTTCACGGTGGCATCGAGGAAGGCGGGCCCGGTGAGCACAGTGCCGGCTTCCACCTGGGAAAGGTCGATTTGCTGTCCTTCACCGGTCTGCTGACGGTGGTAGAGGGCCATCATGATGGCGCTGGCAGCGTAGTAGCCCGCGGTGTGGTCCATGTAGCTGTAGCCCCAGCCGGCGGGCTGCTTCCCGGGCAGTCCCGACATGATTGAGAGGCCACTGAGCGCCTGCGCGGTGGGACCCCATGTGGTGTATTCCTTATCCCGGCCGCTGTGGCCAAAGCCGGATAGCGCGCAATAGATAATGTCTTCCCGGATGGAGCGAAGCTCGTCATACCCCAGGCCCCATGAATCCATCACACCGCTCGAGAAGTTTTCGACAACGACATCCGAGCTGGCGATGAGCCGCTTCAGCAGGTCGTGGCCCATGGGGTGGCGCACATTGAGGAGGACGCTGCGCTTGTTGCGGTTGATGTAGTTAAAGAATCCGGAATTGTTCAGCGTGGGCGATTCGCCGACAATAGGCCGCCCGAGCCGGATGGCGTCGACTGCCTGCCCGTGTTCGACCCGGATGACGTCGGCGCCGAAATCGGCGAGGACGCGCGTGGCGGTTGGCCCGGCGATGATCCAGGTCAGGTCGCAGATGCGTATTCCTTCGAGCGGCAGCCGTCCCACGAAGCCGTATTCTACGCACCTCACGGCCCAATGCGCATAGTGCCACGGGACGAAGAGAAAGAAGGACAACGCGGTGGACGAACGTTTGCGGGAGATTGTTGACGACCTCGAAGCGGAGCAGGCGGCACTGGGCGACCTCCTCGATACGCTCGAACCGGCTGACTGGGACCGGGACACGCACGCGCCCGGGTGGCTGGTGCGCGACCAGGTGACGCACCTTGCCCAGTTCGACGAGGCAGCACGGCTGGGGTGGGCTGACCCGGAAGGTTTCCGGGAGCAAGCGGAACGCGAGCGCCAGGGACCGGGCAGCTTCGAGGAGCGGTATCTTGCCGAAGGTCGCGCAATGACACCCGGGGAACTGCTCGCCCGGTGGCGCGCAGCATCGAACGCACTTGTTGCGGCAGCCCGCGAGAGCGTCCCGCCGGAACGCGTGCCGTGGTACGGCCCCGCAATGAGCCCGGCGTCGTTTCTCACGGCGCGGCTGATGGAAACGTGGTCGCACGGATTGGACGTTGCCGATGCGGTGGCTGCGGATGCACCGCAGACTGACCGGCTCCGGCATATCGCGTTCATCGCGGTGCGGGCACGCCCGTTTTCGTACCAGAACCGGGGAATGGACGTGCCAGCGGGCAATGTGTTCGTCCAGCTGCACAGCCCCGGCGGGCAGGTCTGGGAGTTCGGCGACAGCAATGCCGAGAACCGGGTCAGCGGCGATGCCTACGAGTTCTGCTGTGTGCTGACGCGGCGGCGGCACGTTGATGACACATTGCTGGCGGTGGAAGGGCCGCTCGCGCGGGAATGGATGGAAATTGGCCAGGCGTTTGCCGGGCCGCCCGGGGAGGGGCGTCAGCCGGGTCAGTTCGGCCGGAAAGACTGAAGGTCTTCGTGCACCCGCTTGCTTTAAACGTTTCGGGACCGACTGGCGTACTGGTTGAAGCAAGTAAACAAAGAAGAGGTGACCATGGCTGAAACAACAACGCTGAAGGTTGGTGACGAAGCGCCGGATTTTGAACTCCCCGCGAGTACCACCGGCGACAAGTTCAAGCTCAGCGACTATCGCGGAAAGAACGCCGTCATCCTGAACTTTGTGCCGGCCGCGTTTTCGCCGGTGTGCAGCAACCATCTGCCCGTGATCGAGGAGAAGCGCGCGGAATTCGAGTCGCAGGGCGCCATCCCGGTCGTTATCTCAACGGACGGGTCCTGGGCACAGCAGGCATGGAAAGAGCACCTGGGAGTGGACTATCCCATCCTGAGTGACGCGAACCCGCAGGGAGAAACGGCGAAGAAGTACGGCGTGCTGGTTGAGGGACGCGGCGTCGCGAACCGCGTCGTCATTGTCGTCGGGAAGGACGGCAAGATCGCGTGGATCCAGCCTGCGGAAAAGATCATTGAGCTGCCCGACTACGACCCGGTGCTGTCCTGTACGAAGGGTTGAGCGCCAGAACGACGTCTGATCGCAACGGGGCGCTTCAGTTGAAGCGCCCCGTTGTTCGCTATGGCCGTCCTTGTGATTAGTCGAAGAGCAGCACGGAGCGATTGACTTCGCCCTGCTTGAGGGAGTCGTAGGCTTCGTTGATCTGGTCGAGTTTCCAGCGTTTCGTGATGAGCTCGTCGATCTTGAGGCGCTTCTGGCGATAGAGCTCCATGAGCCAGGGCATGTCGTAGGTCTGCCGGGTTGAGCCGTAGAAACTTCCGATGATGCCTTTCTCCTGGAGGAACGAGACGCCGGGCAGATTCACGGAGTCCGTGACGGGGATCATGCCGACGACGACTGCCTTGCCTCCGCGCTTCACCATGCCGAAGCACTGCTCGGCCGTCTTCGCGAGGCCAATGGCTTCGAATGCGTAATCGACGCCACCGCTGGTGATTTCCTGGACCTTCTTAACAGCATCGTCGCTGGAGGCGTCGACGACATCCGTGGCGCCGAAGTCGCGGGCGGCGGCGAGCTTATTTTCGAGCAGATCGACGGCGATGATGCGCGACGCTCCGGCGAGCTTCGCGCCCTGGATGACGTTGAGACCGACGCCGCCAGCGCCGATGACCGCAACTGTCGAGCCGACCGGGATCTTGGCGGTATTGGAGACGGCGCCAACACCGGTCATAACCGAGCAGCCGACAAGGGCGGCGACTTCCATGGGAACCCCGTCGGGGACAGGGACACAGGCGTTTGCCGAAACAAGCTGATACTCGGCAAACGCGGACATGTTCGCGAACTGTGCCATGGGCTGGCCGTTCAACTTGAGCCGGTCGTTCCGGCCGAGCCGGCCTGTGTTGTCACAGAGGTGGGGCTTGCCCTGGACGCAGTTGGCACAGTGGCTGCAGGACGTCACGAACGCGATGACGACGCGGTCGCCCGGCTTCACATTGACCACGCCTTCGCCCACCTTTTCGACGACGCCAGCGGACTCGTGTCCGAGGACGATGGGGGTCTGGGTGGGGTAGGAGCCCTCCATGAAGTGCAGGTCCGAGTGACAGACGCCGCTGGCGCTGGTTTTGACGAGCACTTCGCCCTGGCGAGGTTCGTCGACTTCGACGTCTTCGATGGTGAGGGGTTGATTTACCCCATGCATGACAGCAGCTTTCATTTGTTCCTCCTTCAGGACAGCACTGGATCATTTGATGCCAAACGAAGCGCTGTCAATGACGGATGCAGCAACGTGGATTTCGGGTAGACTCCGGGCGCACGCTGTTGGGGGTTTTTTGTCCATGGATATGAACGGAGCGGCTGTGATTGTCACAGGTTCGGCCACGGGTGTTGGCGCCGCGAGCGCGAAGATGCTGGCTGAACGCGGGTGCAACGTCGTGATTAATTACACGAAGAGTGAGGCAGAGGCGAAGGAGACCCAGGCCGAGTGCGAGGCGCTGGGGGTGAGCACGCTGCTCTGCCAGGCAGATGTTTCGAACGATGACGATTGCCGCCGCATGGCACAGGAAACGCTTGACGCCTGGGGCCGTATCGACGGGCTCATCAACAATGCGGGGATGACGCAGTTTGTGAACCATGCGGACCTGGAGGGACTGAGCGCTGACGACTTCCACCGCATCTACGCGGTGAACGTCATCGGCCCGTACCAGATGGTCCGCGCGGTGGCGCCTGCCATGCAGGAGCATGGGCGCGGCGCGGTCGTCAACATTTCGTCGGTCGCGGGCGTCATGGGCATCGGCAGCTCGGTCGCCTATGCCGCGGCGAAGGGAGCGCTGAACACGATGACCCTTTCGCTCGCCCGGGCGCTGGGCCCGGAAATCCGCGTGAACACCATCTGCCCCGGCTTCATCCAGGGGCGCTGGCTGCGAGGAGGAATGGGCGATGAGGCTTATGAGCAGGCGGTCGCGGCACAGGAACGCTCAACGCCGCTGCGCAAGGCGGGAACACCGGAAGACATGGCCCAGGCCGCCGTCTGGTTCCTGGAGGGAGCCGACCTGGTCACCGGCGAAGTGCTTATCGTGGATGCCGGTATGCACCTCGGTAGCGCGCCGTTGAAGGCTCGATAGCTTCGAGGCAGTCCAGCGGTGCGCAACGAAGTCCGGGGGGTGTCACTATCTGCGCTGCTGCTCGTTGCAGCAGCAGGTTTCTTGCTGCAACCAAAGCCAGGGCTGGCCAACGAGCGCCTGCAGAACCCGGACTTCGCCCAGGGGACGGACGACTGGGTTGTCGTGGGACAACCATCCACAGCGACATCACCGGCAGTCAGTCCGCCCTCCCTGCGGCTGGAAGGTCCGGGCAGGGTGGAGATTCGCCAGAACGTCCCTGGCAGCGCGGGGGCAAACTACAACGCTTCTATCCAGGTGGCGGTCGACCCGCAATGGCCCCAAAGCGCGTCGCTCTCACTCCAGTTCTACGATAGCTCTCACAGGCCCCTGGATTCGCCGGTTGATCAGCAGGACCTGACGGGGCCCGGCTTCAGTAGCTTGCACCTGGACGTAGCGGCCCCCTCCGGGACAGCACGTGTGGAAATGGTGGTGGAAGTCGTATCGCTCGGCGGGTACCAGGCATTGGCGTGGGTGGACGCGGCGTCACTGGTCGAG
>SKSF01000039.1 GCA_007118095.1 Dehalococcoidia bacterium | reverse complement strand
CGGTAGCCGGTTTCAACCTGCCGGGCGGTACCGGTGGGATTTCCAGAGCCGGCGATCACGGCGAGCGGGTCGCCAAAAATCTCCCGCGCGGCCGGCGGCTCCATGGTTGCACCGAAGAGCCCGCCGCCTGCGCCGATCATGATGGTCCAGCCGGTCGCCCCGTCCTCATACGCAGCAGCTTCGAAGACCTGGCAGGCGGCGGGAAGGGGCATTTCGTCGCCATCGTAGGTGCGTGGAATCCAGAGCCGGAAGAAGCGATGCTCCTTGAGCTCCGCTACCAGGTTCTGGTCGAGGCGCCCGCGCTGTTCGGAACGCATGGCAGTCGATCGGATGAGTGCGGAGAGGTTGGCGAGCGATTCGAGGCAGGGCGCTGCCGGGTGGCGATCGGCGTCGGGCATTCCCTGGATGGTACCAACCCGGGGTATTAAGGGTCGGTGGCTTCGAGATATTCAAGGCCGACGGCTGCGGCGCCAAGGATACCGGCATCCTGTCCGAGCTCGCTGAAGCGGATTTCCACACCGGCGGCGGGACCGTAGGCGAGCGAACTGATGGCTTCCCGCATGGGCTGGAAATACATGTCGCCAAGGACCATCAGGCCCCCGCTGATGGTGATCGCCTGGGGGTTGAGGACATTGATGAGCGAACCGATACCGAGGCCCAGGTTGTGGCCCGCGTTGCGGATCTCGGCCTCGGCGAGCGTATCGCCCCGCTGTGCCGACTGGAACAGGAACTCGCCGGAGGGCTCGGCATCGCCGACGATCTCCGCAAGCACCGGGGAGCGGCCAGAGGCGATGAGCCGGCGCGCGCGCTCGGCGAATGCGGTCCCGCTGGCCATGGCTTCGAGGCAGCCCCGGGAACCGCAGTTACACGGCGGGCCGCCGGGGTCGAGGATCATATGGCCGATTTCCCCGGCCAGGCCGCGCGAGCCGCGGTAGAGCTTGCCGTTGAGCACGAGGCCACCGCCAATACCGGTGCCCACGGTGACATGGACGATGTGCTGGAAGCCGCGCCCGGCGCCGAAGCGGTGTTCGCCTAACGCGGCGGCGCTGGCGTCGTTTTCGATATAGCAGGGGATACCAAGGACCTTCGACACGGGTCCGGTAAGCGACAGATTGCGGAACCCGGGGGCATTCGGCGAGAGGATGACGCGCCCTTCGATCGCATCGATGAGGCCAGCGCTGGCTATGCAGGCGGCTTCCGGGGGTTCGGGTGAGTCGGCGGCGACCCGGGACAGGAGCGCGATCACGTGCTCCCTGATCGTGTCAGCGCCCGCGTCGGCGGGTGTTTCAGCCTGGCGGCGTCCGCCGACCTGGCCTGCGGGGTCTACCACGGCAGCGCGCAGGTTGGTTGCGCCAAAGTCAGCGGCAAGGATGTACCGGGCCACGCCCCCACTATAGATTGTCGAGACGCAGGGGCTAGCGCCGGGAGGTCAGCCGGGCGACGATTGAGCGACGATGCTTTCGGACGTGGAAGCGAAGCTGGTGCAGACGTGCCACGCGGGCCGGCTGGGGACGATCGCCCGCGACGGGCGGCCGAACCTGGTGCCAGTGTGCTATGCCTACACGGACGGGCAGTTCGTGATACCGGTGGACCAGAAGCCAAAACGCGCCGGGAAACTGGCGCGCATTCGAAACATCGAGCGAGACCCGCGGGTGACGCTGCTCATCGACCACTATGATGACGACTGGTCGCAGCTCGCGTGGGTACGCGTTGAAGGCACAGGACACATCACGGAGCGCGGCGCGGAGGCGCCGGACGCAATCGCCGCGTTGCGGTCGCGTTACCGGCAATACGAGACGATGAACCTCGAGGAGTTACCGTTGATAACGATTGAACCAGAGCGCGTGGTGTCGTGGCGGTGGGAGGAGGACGCGTCGTGAGCCCACGAGTGGGAGTCGTTGGTGCGGGGCAACTGGCGCGGATGATGCACCAGGCGGGCATCGGGCCAGGCATCGATGTGGTAGTGCTGGCGAACAGCGAGGATGAAAGCGCCGCACAGGTGACGCGGCATACGGTGCTCGGGTCACCGGGGGAACTCGGGTCGCTGCGGAAGCTCGCTGAAGCGGTCGATGTCGTGACCTTCGACCACGAGCTGGTTGAGCCGGAACACCTCCATGCGCTCGAAGCAGAGGGGCATGTGCTGCGGCCGGGGCCGGTGACGCTTGAACACGCCGTGAACAAACTGCGTCAACGCGAGCGGTTCGAACGGGAAGGGCTGCCATTGCCGGCATGGGCACCGGCATCAGCGGCGCCGGAAGCAGCGGCGTTTGCAGCCGATCATGGCTGGCCGGTCGTGGTGAAAAGCGCACGTGGCGGTTACGACGGTCGCGGGGTATGGATCTGCGCGGACGAAGCGGAGCTCAAGAGCGTGCCATGGGGCGGAGTCGCGGCCGGGTTTGTGGTGGAAGCGTTCGTGCCCATCGAGCGAGAGCTCGCGGGTCTGGCGGTCCGCCGTCCCGATGGTGAGACGCGAGTGTACCCGGTGGTCGAGACGGTGCAGCGGGACGGGATCTGCCAAGAGGTGATTGCGCCGGCACGGGTGGAGGCATCGATCCTGCGGGAGGCCGAGGAGATCACACGGGCGGTGTGCGATGCGGTGGGATCCGCCGGCATCCTTGCTGTGGAGCTCTTCGTCGCGGGTGGCCGGGTGCTGATCAACGAGATTGCGGCACGGCCGCACAATTCGGGACATTTCAGCATTGAGGGTTCGGTGACGTCGCAGTTCGAGAACCACCTGCGGGGCACCCTAGACTGGCCGCTCGGCGACACAGGCATGGCCGCGCCGGCAGCGGCCATGGTGAACGTGCTGGGGACGGCCGATGTGCCCGAACCGGAGCGGCTCGTACCCGGGGCTATGGGCATCGACGGGGCGCACGTGCACTGGTACGGAAAGGGGAGCCGGGCCGGGAGGAAGCTGGGGCACGTGACGGCGACCGGCGAAACAGCCGGGGATGCGCTACGCGTCGCGCGGGACGCAGCAATGATCCTGGGCCAGGAGCGGAGGAGCGAATAATGACCAGTGAAGGGCAGCCGCTAGTGGGCGTGGTGATGGGGAGTGAATCGGACCTGCCGGTGATGCGGGACGCCGTCGACGCGCTGGACGAGTTTGGCGTGACGTGCGAGGTGCGCGTGGTTTCCGCGCACCGGCGGCCGTTCGACATGCTCGATTATGGAAAGACCGCCGCGTCCCGGGGCCTCCAAGTCATTATCGCGGGAGCGGGAGGCGCGGCGCATTTGCCGGGGATGCTGGCTT
Organism: Dehalococcoidia bacterium; assembly: GCA_007118095.1. Lineage (GTDB taxonomy): Bacteria > Chloroflexota > Dehalococcoidia > Tepidiformales > Tepidiformaceae > SLAK01. The sequence goes on along the minus strand of SKSF01000039.1, from coordinate 23,544 downwards.
CGGCGACGACGTTGCCGGTTATTGGCGTGCCGGTGCCGCTGAAACAGATGGAGGGGCTGGATTCGCTACTGTCCATCGTGCAGATGCCGGCCGGGGTACCGGTGGCGACGGTTTCAGTGGGCGGGGCGCGAAACGCGGGCCTCCTGGCGGTTCGCATCCTTGCGGCGCACGACGCGGGCCTGGCGGAACGGATGCAGGTGTTCCAGGAGTCGCTGCGTGAGAAGTCGCTCTCACAGGACGACCATGTGCAGGAGCAAATGCAAGGTCGAGGCGCCGGGAGGTAGTGCGCGAAGGCTCGCGACCAGTGAAAATCGCCCCTACAATATGCCGTAGCACAGGCCTTCGTAGCTCAGCAGGCAGAGCGACGCTCTCGTAAAGCGTAGGTCGCCGGTTCGAATCCGGCCGAAGGCTCCAGACAAAATGTTATGTCGCAAGGGTAAGTGCGACCGAAAAGGCGCCCCGTCGAATGACGGGGCGCTATTGCTTGTCGCGAGTTGACGCCATTTCTGACTCCGTGACGATGTTACCGGTTCGGGAACGACCGCCCGCGGGAGTATGCGCGGAGTGGTGGTCGTTGTTGAACAAGGTGCTGGTATCATCCGGCGCCGAGGAGGAGTGGGGACATGAGCGTTCGTGGTGACGAACCGATAGCAGCAACACCTGCCGAGGTGGCGGCGCCCCGGGATGGAACGGAGCCGTTGGCAGGGTTGCGTGTACTTGACCTCACCGATGAGCTGGCGGCGCTGGGGCCGCGCGTGCTCGTCGCACTCGGCGCAGACGTGATCCGGCCGGAGCCGCCAGGCGGAGACCCGCTCCGCACCAGACCGCCCCTGGTCCCCCGCAAAGACGGAGCGGGCGAAGCGAGTTTGGCGCATATTCACTACAACGCGGGAAAACGCAGCGTTCCTATCCCTGCCACCGGCGAGGGTCGCCCCGCGCTTGATTCGCTTGCCGGGCAAAGCGACGTCGTCATCGCGTCAGAAGGGTCGCCGTACTTTGGCCTGCTCATTGAGTCGCCGGAAGCGTTGGTCAAGGCGCACCCGGACTGTTCGCTGGTGGTGGTGAGGCATTTCCCTCACGATTCCGAACTGCGCGACTGGGAAATGACCGACCTCATCCTCTCGGCATCCAGCGGCTTCGCCTGGTTCTGTGGTGAGCCGGGAGACACCCCCGAGCATCCGAAAGGACAGCTCGCCTATTCGTACGTCGGCGCGACCAGCGCGATGGCCGCGATGGCGGCAGTCGTTTCGCGGGAGCGGGAGGGCCGGAGCGATTGGTTCGACATCGCGGCGCAGGAAGCGTTCGCATTCGCGACATGCCAGAGCGCCGACCCCAACCAGTACCGCTGGCACAACAACCTCCCGGGCCGGGCTCAGTGGGTCGCGACCGCGCAACGTGCATTGCACCAGTGCGGCGATGGCAACTGGTGCACCTTTGTCATGCAGGGCCCGCATTTCGAGGAGCTGGCGCAATGGTTCAGCGAGGCGGGCGTCGGCGACGATTTCCTCTCGGAAGACTGGCTTGACCGCGAGTACTTCAAGGAGAACCTGCCGCGCATCATCGAAGCGATCGGCAAGCTTTGCATGCTCTATGACCGGGACGAGGTCGTGACGCGCGGGCAGGCACTCGGCCTCATGGTGATGCCGGTGCATTATCCCCTGGACGTGCTGGCCGACCCGCAGCTTCGGCACCGAGGGATGTTCGTCGAGACGCCGACGCTTGTTGGTGACCTGTCGTTGCCACGGGTGCCCGTCGTGTCCTCGACCCCGCCTGGCGCTGCATTGGATTGGGGTGCACCGGGCGAAACACAGGCCACCCAGCCTGACCGCGACCGCGATGATTCAGACATCGCCTGTCTCGCGCGGAAGGGCACAGCTATCGGGCGTCCGCTGCCGCTCGAAGGGGTCCGTGTCGCCGATTTCGGGTGGATGCTTGCCGGCCCGCTGGCGACGCGTTTCCTGGCCGACCTCGGCGCGGAAGTGATCCGTATCGAATCTCATGCGCGGCGCGACGCCGTCCGCGAAATCGGTCCGCAGCCGCCGGATATGTTCAGCCTCGATACGAACTCGACCTATCACCAGAGCGGCTGCAACAAACGGAGCATCGCGCTCAACCTCAAGCACCCGGATGCGCTTGCCATCGCACAGGAGATTATCGCGAGCTCGGACATTGTCTTCGACAACTATGCGCCGGGCACCATGAAGAAACTCGGACTGGACCCCGAAACGCTCCTGCAGACCTGGCCGCACCTGCTGGTTGTGAGTCAGCCGGCAGTGGGCGCAACGGGGCCGCACAGCCACTGGGGCGCCATCGGCAACGGGGTTGCCGGGTACGCGGGGCTGAATGGAATTTCGGGGTTCCCGGACAAGCCGCCGTTTGGGCTCGGCCCCATAGTGGCGGACCAGGTGGCGCCGCTGTTCACGGTCACAGCCTTGCTGACCGCCTTGCGGGAGCGCGACCGCACCGGTATTGGCCGCCACATCGATTGCAGCATGCTTGAAGCGAACACCTGGGCGCTGGATACGGCCTTGCTGGAAGCGCAGATACGCGGTGAAAACCCGGAGCGCAGTGGCAACCGCAGTTCGTGGATGGCGCCACACGGGATCTTTCCCTGCGAGGGCAATGATGAATGGATAGCGATAGCGGTGCGGACGGATAGCGAATGGGAAGCAGCGGCACGGGTGCTCGGGCTGGAGGGCCTGGCAGCCGACCCGCGCTTCGCGACCCTGGCCTCCCGGAAGGCGAATGAAGGTGAGCTGGAAGAGGCCGTCAGGAAAGCAACGTGCTCCAGCGACCGCTGGACACTCGCCACCGCACTGCAGACGGCAGGCGTGCCGGCGTCGCCCGTGATGCACCTTGGCGACCACTTTGGCCGCGACGCGGGGATGCGGGACTGCTTCACCAGCGTGTCGCATCCCTACGGCTATGAATTCCTCGTACGGGACCAGTTCGTCCGGCCGCGGGGCAACGTGGTGGCCAACCACCGGGCGCCGATGCTCGGCGAAGACAGTGCGGACATCCTGCGTGACGTCCTCGGCAAGGATGACGCCGAGATCGCGGAGCTCACCGCGTCAGGGGTGCTGCACTGATGCGAGCGGCGGAGACGGCCGATCTTTTTCAGTAGTTGCGATGCGATGAGAAATGCACGCGGCAAGCACGGCTGGCTACGCTGGATCTCCACCCTCCAGGCGCCACGGTTGGGCCGGGGGAAGGAACCTTGCACTTCTTGCACTTGAGGAGAGGAACACAGCAAGCAATACGAGGAAGCCGTGGAGGACGGCCAGGTCCTTGTGAGGGTCCGCACGCCCGATGCCGATGCTTGAGAGCAGGTCCGAATGGCCCTTGCTTCCGAAGGCGGGCACACGATCCGCCACTACGGTCCCTTCGTCATCGAGGCACTATCGAGCGACCCGGAGAAATAGTGCACTGGTCCCTGCCATCCATACCGGCAGAGACATGGACGAACGACCCCGGCACACGGTGGTGACACCTGTCCTTTGGGATAGTTATGTAGTCTTTGGTTATGCATTCGGCAGCCGTTTGACCGACAACTTATGCAATGACGACTTCCACGACCGCATGATGCCTTCAGCGTTTATTGCGAAGAAAGGAGTCCATATCATGTCGGTCGCACGTGTCACGGAAATTTCGTCGGACTCGCCCAATAGCTTCGAAGAGGCAATCAAGAACGGGGTCGACCGCGCGAACCAGACCCTTCGCGGGGTCAGGGGAGCATGGATCAAGGAGCAGCAGGTGGTCATAGAAGACGGGAAAATCACCGGTTATCGCGTCAATATGATGGTCACCTTCGTCCTTGAATAGCGTTCGCCCGCACTGACGGTTGCGGAGCCCGCAGCCAGCGACAGCGCCCCGTCGACGACGGGGCGCTGTTTCGTTTAAGGGATACGCCCCGACATGTGTGCTCGCCGGTCCGTGAAGTGCTGCGCGCCCGGGCCAGCAGTGCCTGGCGGCGGTGGGGTGCCACGGTTGGCGGGACACCGGCTCAACGGCCGATCGACCACTGGCCGGGACATTGCTGGATAGATACCGGAAGCCGTGAGCGCGGTGGGCCGGGCGGCCATCTCTGCCGCGCGGGCCGACGGCGGTGTTTGCCCGGCGTGATGCCTGGACAGGGAGAGTGTTTTGATGGGTTCACCCAACACGAGAGTGCTAGTCACGGGGGCTGCGGGATTTATCGGCTCCCACGTCGCGGAACGCTGTATGGAAGCGGGCATGGAGGTAGTGGCGACGGATGACCTTTCAGGCGGCCAGCGCCGGAATGTCCCGCCCGGGTGCCCGTTCGTCGAAGGCGACTTGCGCGACCCGGGCTTTGTCCAGTCGCTGTGGGACGGCGGGCGGTTTACGTATGTGTACCACCTGGCCGCCTATGCGGCGGAAGGACTGTCGCACTTCATCCGGCGCTACAACTACGAGACGAATCTCATCGCTTCCGTGAACCTGATCAACCAGTCAGTGCTCCACGATGTCGACTGTTTCGTGTTCACTTCGTCTATTGCGGTGTACGGGCACAACCAGGTGCCGATGTCGGAGGACCTGGTCCCGAGGCCGGAGGACCCGTACGGGATATCGAAGTATGCGATCGAGCTGGACCTGGAAGCGGCACGGCAGATGTTTGGGATGGACTACATCGTCTTCCGTCCGCACAACGTCTATGGGGAGCGGCAGAACATCGCGGACAAGTACCGCAACGTCGTCGGGATCTTCATGAATCAGACACTGCAGGGGCAGCCGATGACGGTGTTTGGTGACGGACTCCAAACGCGAGCATTTTCGTACATCGACGATGTGGCGCCGCTGATTGCGCGCAGCCCGTTTGTGCCGGAGGCGCGGAACGAGGTCTTCAACGTCGGGGCGGACACCCCCTATACGGTGCTCGAACTGGCAGAGGGTGTTGCGGAAGCAATGGGCGCGACGGCACAGATAACACATCTGCCCCCGCGCAACGAAGTGGTGCACGCTTTCGCCGACCACCGGAAGGTGCGGGCGGCCTTCGAACCGGCTCCCCCGATCGACTTGAAAACGGGGTTACGACGCATGGCGGAATGGGTGCTCGAAGAGGGGCCGGCTGAGCCTGTGGTGTTCGACGAAATCGAGGTCGAGAAGAACATGCCGGAAGGATGGCGCAAGGTCACGAACCTGGAAATGGCGGAAGGCAGGAAACGGTGACGGCACGGATTGGCTATGTGATGGGTTCGCCGCCGGGCGACCACCGGGCCGCGGAGCTGCGTGCCGGCATTCGGCCGCGCGTCGAGTATGACGAATTCCTGGAGCGTCACCCTGGCGCCGAGGTCATCGACCCGAGGCGGGCTGCGGATGTTGCGGGGCCCACCGGAATGCTTGTGCGAGGGCGGGTACACGCGGCGACAGCGGCGGTTGCCCTGCAGGCCAAGCCGGCATATGAACGGTTCATCGCCACTGGCGAAGACATCGGACTGCCGCTGGCCTTCCTGGCGTGGATGCGGCGCGACCGCCGGCCAATCAACATCGTCACACACGGCTCCTATTTCGCCTCGCCAAAGTTTGCCGCTTCCGCGAGGTGGCTGCGGCGGATGCGGAATGTACGCTTCCTGACACTCTCGGAGTCACTGGCGGACGTGCTCACCGCGCGGTTCGGGCTTCCCGCGGAGCGGGTCTTCAATGCGAGCTACGCCACGGATATCCGGTTCTTCACGCCCGCGTGCGGGAAGGTGGAGCCTGACCTGGTCGTGAGTGTGGGTACCGCGAACCGGGATTACCGCTTGCTGGTCGACGTTGCACAAGCGCTGGGCGCCCGGCTTGAGATCGCGGCGGACAGTGCGTGGTTCCGAACCAAGACGAACATTGACGGGGAATCGCTGCCAGAAGGGGTGCGTACCGGGTCGTATTCGTATCCGGAGCTCCGGGAGCTCTATGCTCGGGCTGCGGTGGTCGTGGTGCCATTGCATGGCGGCTTACACGCCTGCGGCTATTCGGCAATCGCGGAGGCGATGGGGATGGGAAAGCCGGTAATTGCGACCAAGACGGCGTGTCCTTCGGATTTTGTTGTCGATGGCGAGACGGGCTTCTACGTCGACCCGGGTGATGGCGACGGGCTGACCGAGAAACTGGGAGCACTCCTGGCCGACCCGTCCCGTGCAGAGGAAATGGGGAGGGCAGGCCGCCAGCGGATTGAGGCGTACTCGGTCGAACGTTACGCGGAGCGACTGGCCGAGGGCGCGGGCATTTCAACGGTCAGCGATCCGCGCATCGCCGCCGTTGCGGGACGTTGAGATGACGAAGACCAGCACCTCGTCGCAAGTGGCCTCTCCCGGCCAGCGTTTACCCAGGGCCAAGGCGGCCCCGGGCAACAGGGTAGAGACAGCGGGTGCGGCCCTCGTGCGGGCTGCTACAGCGACGGTGAAAACGCGCTCGCTGGCGTATCTCAGGCTGTATCTGCGCGCCAGGAAGCGTGGTGTCCCGAGGGCGGGGCAGTTCCGCTTTCCGTTCGGGACGATTGAGTACACGGACGTGTATTCGATGGCGGCGCAGTATTTCGAGATCTTCGTCCAAGAAGCCTACGCGGCATCGGACCTCCCTCGTTCGCCGCGCATCATCGACGGTGGGGCCAACGTTGGGCTTGCCACGGTGTTCTTCCTGTCGCGTTACCCCGGCGCCCGCGTGACCGCGTTCGAAGCGGACCCGGCAATTGCGACCGTGCTGCAACAGAATCTCAGTCGTCCTGGGCTGGGCGGGGCGGAAGTGGTGGCCGCGGCGCTGGGGCGCGAAGCGGGAACCTGCAGTTTTGCTACCGACGGGGGGATGGGCGGGCACATCACCGAGGGAAATGGCTGCGAGGTACCCATGGTCCGCCTGAGCTCCTACATCGATGAGCCCGTTGACCTGTTGAAGCTGGACATTGAGGGTGGCGAGTTCGATGTCCTTGACGAGCTATGTGCGTCGGGAGCGATAGAGGGAGTTCGGCGGATCGTGATGGAAGTGCACGCTCCGGCTTCGAATTCCGCGGGTGTTGCGCGGCTGTGGTCGCTCCTGGCCCGATGTGGCTTCCATGCCGCTGTCCGGTGGGCGGAGCCGTGGCGGGGGCCGACGGGAGATCGGCCAACGGCCTTCCCGTGGTTCCTGGGTGAGAAGAACGGAAGCCTTATGCACGTGTATGCGTGGCAGGTCGACGCGGAGTAGTAAGCGCTGTCGTTCCGCTGCTAGCGGGCGGATGTCTCGCGCAGAGTGGCGAGGGCTGTGTGCAAGCCGGCAAGGCCGAAGCCTGAGATAACACCACGACAATGGGCTGCGAGCGGAATGGCGACGAAGCCGTCCCACCTGGCGCCGAGCACACCGATGGGACGGCTCATGGTTTCCGTCAGCAAGGTTTGCAGGCGCCGGACCTCGGACGGGGTCAGCTCGTCGAGCCAGATCACCGCCGACCCACGCCCTTGCCATTCGGCCGGGGGGACAACCCTGGCGCCGCCCGCGATGGCGTCGCGGACGGCTTGCACCTGGGCGTCGCCGGCGATGATGGTGATCATCAGAGCATCGGCCCGCCAGCGTAGATGGGAAAGTCGGCGGTCACGCCTTCGTCGTAGAGCGCCTTGATATCGGCTTTGGACAGGCCGGCGATACCGCCGAAGACCTCTTCGTTGTGCTGGGCGAAGAGGGGTGCGGGACGCCAGATGCGAGAAGGCGTCTTCTCGAAGCGCCAGGGGAAGCCGGGGAAGAAGTGCGTCCCCGCCTTCGGATGACGAATGGGAACGAAGAAGCCGCGGTCGTGGAGGTGGTTGTCGCTTGCGATCTCCCAGTTGGCCATGACGGGCGCAGCGGGCACGCCAGCCGCCTGGAGTTCTTCGGCAGCATTGAGGTGATCGCGTTCGGCGCTCCACGCGGCGATGGCTTCGTCAATCTTTGTTTCGTTCTCACGGCGCCACTCGTCATCGTGGCCATCAGCGGCGAGGTCGCCGGCGCCAATGACGTTGCACAGAGCCGCGAAGTCGGCGTCGTCGCGGCAGCTCACGGCGAGCCAGCAGTCGGTCCCGGCGGACTGGTAGACGCCCTGCGGGGCCATGGTGAGCGAGCGGTTTGCCCGAGGTTCCGGGACTTTCCCACTGGTGGTGTATTGGAGGAGCGGCTGCGCGAAAAAGGGCATGACGGCTTCGAGCAGTGCCATTTCGATCCACTGGCCCTTGCCGGTGCGGTTGGCGTGGTGGAGGGCGGCCATGATGGCAACGGCGCCATGGTTCCCGGTGACCGGGTCAGCGTAGAAGGTGCCGGTACCGAAGTATTCGCCAGGTCCGTAGCCCAGCACGCTGGCAAGGCCGGAGGCAGTTTCGATGTTGCTGCCGTACGCCGAGTAATTGCGCTCGGGGCCGGTGGAACCGTAGCCGGACATGGAGCACATCACGAGCTTGGGGTTGATTTCGGACAGGGTGTCGTACGCGAGGCCGAGCTGGGTCATGACGCGAGCGGAATTGTTCTCGAGGACGACGTCAGCGGTCTTCACGAGCTCCAGGAACGTCTGTTTGCCAGACGGTTTGGAGAGGTCGAGGCAGACGGCCTTCTTGTTGCGGTTGTGCTTGTTGAAGTACCCGGCACGGTGGTAGTGCTCGGGCCAGAGGTCGCCGCCTACATAGATCAGCGCGCGAGTGGCGGGCTTGGTCTGGAGTTCGATCTTAATAACTTCTGCGCCGGTATCGGCGAAGTGCCGGCCGGCGGCGGGGCCGGCCCAGTTGGCGGTGACTTCGATGACGCGGAGGCCCTGGAGCGGGCCGCCATCGGTCTCGGCCTCACCCCCCGGAGTTGGGCGATTGTGGCCCTGGTTCGCCCATGTGAATGCGGGGCTGAGCACCTCTTCGGTACTCGCGCCGAGCGGGGGCGCCGGGAACTGAACCTGGCAAGGCGTGCCCTGGGGGTGGAACGGGAAGCCGGGCGCCTGGAATGCCTGGCCCGCAACTTCGACGGTGCCGAACGACTCGCGGTGGGTCAGCTGCGGGCTAGTCACCAGATCTTCCATGTTATTGACGGGGGAGACGGCGACGCGGAGCTCCTGAGCGGCGTGATAGATCTCCTGCTTCGTCCGCGTGGCGGCCCATTCGCTGAAGGCCTGGAAAACCTCATCGAACCGGGCGACCCAATTGGCGGGGACCTGGAGCTCTTCGTCTTCGAGGAGGTCGAAGCGCTCCATGAGCGCAAAAAGGTTCGGATAGGGGACCAGGTTGAACAGGAACACGTACCCGTCAGCGCATTTTGCGAACAGCGCGCCGGCGCGCCGTTGCACCTGGCCCTGGTGTGTCCAGGTGGTGGTGAGCCAGGCGTGGTCGGACAGCATCGCTTCCTGGTGCGAGAGTTCGATGCGCTGTCCGTGGCCGTTTGTCCGCGCGTACCACAGGGCGGCGAGGACGCCAAAGGCGCTGTGGACGCCAGCGTGGAATCCAGCCTGGTGACCGTGGAGAGCAAGGGGCTCGCGTTCGGGGTCGCCGCCAAAATAGTGATAGCCGCCGGTGGCATATTCGGTGAATTCCGTTGCTTCCCAACCAGCGCGGCCGCCGGACCGGCCATAAGGCGATAGCGACAGGACGATGCTTGAGGGATTCAGCCGTGCGGCGCGGGAATCGAGTGCCTCCGCGGCGGGACCGCGCTCGCTGTGAACAACGATATCGGCGCGGGCGAGCAGGGAATCGAGCCGCTCGTCCGCTATGGGGATGACGGCACTGTGCTTGCCCGCATTCAGCCATGCGAAGAAGGCGCTTTCGCCGTCGACGAAGGGCGGTTCTTTGCGAATGGGGTCGCCACTTTCGGGTTCGACTTTGATGACCTGGGCTCCCAGGTCGGAAAGCAGCCTCGTGCAATAGGAGCCCGCAACACCCTGCGAAAGCTCCACCACGACGACATCATCAAGGGCACCGGTCACTCCATACCTCCCAGCATCCGGGTTGCTCTGTGGCTCGAAAGCTTACGGGGAAGCGGCGCAGCGCAACACCCGGGCGTCAGCGGCGAATGCGGGCGGCGGGGACAAGCTGGCGCGACAGGGCCCGCCATGCGCGGTCTTCGGTCGCTGCCAGCACTTCGCGTGCGCGGTGCAGCGCTTCACCCAGGGAGGTCTGTTCGAATAGCCAGTCGTGGAGGCTTTCGGGCGTCGGGGTGCCCGCAGCGGGCTGTGCCAGGGCAGCTTCGATGGCAAAGGCCTTGAGGTCGTCTGCGGCGAAGCGCACGAGGGGCGGGAGTTCGGCCCGGGCGCCGGGCGGGGCCTCGGAGGGGAACACGCCCTGCGCGACCGACGTCAGCAGACGAGCGGCCGTTTCGATGTCGAGCCCGGACAGGCCGACGGCTGTGCCCCCGGTTTCGCGGCGCGCCACCTCGTACCACGGATCGAGCAGGCCGAGCTCTTCGAGGACCTGTGATTCAAGGCTGGATTCGTCCTGGCCCGGTGGCGGCAGTGGCAGAGGACACGCCCAGAGTTCGTCATCGGCCGACGTGCCGGGTGCATCGTGGGGATAGTCGATGATGACGGGGCCGCACGGCTCACTGAAGACGCGGAGGAGCGCGCGGAGGACATCTTGCTGGAAAGCCGTTTCTCGTGGTGGGCCAAAGGGCCTGCCAAGCGGGAAGGGGACCCAGAGGGTGCGCGGGGGCTTGATGGCTTCGGTATGTTCGCGCACGAGGCTGAGCACCGCTGTTGGGACCCCGGCGGCTTCGATGTGATGTGCCAGCGCGCTCACGGCACGCGTGCAGAACGGTCAGACGGGTATCAGCAGGGCCGCCGTAACGCCATCGGCCTGCAAGAGCCGGCCGACTTCGGGGCCGGTGGCTTCCATCCGGGCCGGGTCGGTTGCGCCCATGAACGAATAGTGCCAGCGGGCGACTGAACCGACCTGGCCCTCTTTCTCGAACTCGCAGAGGCGGTCGAGGGGGAAGACCACGTTTACGTCCTGCTGGAAGCCGGAACGGTCGAAATTGACGCTCGCGTGGCTCATGACGAGCTGGCGGGTATCGGCGTCGCCGGGAATAACGCGATAGTCGCCAGACCCGGAGCGAAAGATCGCGTCGGAGGGCAGGTGGAGGCCGGCCGTGCTGACCAGGGCTACGCGGGCCTCTTGCAGCGGTGGCGCCTCGACCCACGGCGTGTCGTCGAACACTGGCAGTTCCAGGGAACGGAGCGACGCGGCCGTCGATTCGGGAAGATCAGACATTCGGACCATGCAACCTCCGTGCCGGCTGGTGCCCGGCCCAGTGTCTTGCGTCTCATGAGTAAGGCGAAGCGTTACAGGGGGAGAAGGCCGCTGCGGGCAGCAAGGCTGACGGCCTCGGTGCGGCTCTCGGCGCCGAGCTTGGCGAGAATGGAACCGACGTGGAACTTGACCGTGTGGTCGCTGATGCCGAGCTCGCGGGCAATTGCCTTGTTCGTGCGCCCGTCGGCCACAAGGCGAAGGACATCGAGCTCGCGGTCGGTGAGCTGTCCGGTCTCAGCCGCTGGCGGGGAGACCTGGCTTATCGCGGGGATGAGCGCCGGGCTGAACACGGCGAGCCCTTCGGCGACGGCGTGGATGGCGGCCGCAATCTCACGCGCTGAAGCGGCGCGATCAAGGTAGGCGACCGCGGGCCCGGGTGCGACGGACTCAACGGCTTCGTCGATGAGGAAGACAGCGGGGGCCTCGACCGTCCCGGCGGGGAGCTCTTCACCGGCCAGGTCGATAACAAGTGCGTCGACCTCGGATGGAAGCATTGCGCCTGGTGGCACCCCGCTGTCCTCGAAGACGATGCGCAGGGTGGGGTCGCGTTCGAGCCGCTCGCGGAGGCCAGCACGCACGGAGGGGTACGCCGCGATGACGGCGACGCGGAGTGTGCCGGGTGGAGCTGCAATCATGCCAGGCATCTCTCCAGCAATCGTAGCGGTCTTACGGCGTGCCGTGTCCCGTGTGGGGTGATCTGTTACGGAGGTTTTCTCAGGCACGTTCGCCAACCAGGACACCAAGCGCGTGGAGCTCACCGCCGCGGAGTACCCGCAGCGGAGCCTGCGTGCCCACGCTGGCGGGGCCGAGCTGCGCCTGCAGATCATCGGTCGTGGCAATGACGGCGGCATCAAAGCCGACGACGATATCGCCGACCAGGACACCCGCGGTATCGGCCGGGCTACCGGGTTCGATGGCGCTCACGAGGAGGCCCGTTTCGGAGCCGTAGCCCGCGGCATCCGTAAGGGGCGGCGAGAGCCTGACTGCCTGGGTAGAGATGCCCAGGTAACCGCGCCTCACGTGCCCCTGGCTGGCAAGCGCTTCGACAATGGGTGCCACGGATTCGAGCGGGATGGTGAGCCCGCTGCCGCGGCCAAGTGCTGAGCTGTTCATCCCAATGACGCGCCCGTGAACATCGACCAGCGGACCGCCGGAGAAGCCCGGGAACATGGTGATGTCGGCGCGCAGGTGGCGCTGGACGATGAGCCCCCGGAAGGTCCGCCAGGGCCCTCCCATTGCCGAGACGGCGCCGAGCGATGCGCTATGCCCGCCGGGCCCGGGGCGGCCAAGGGCCAGCACAAGGTGGCCGACCCGTACGTCCTCCAGCGGCGCGTGCCGGGCCGGAGAGAGCGTCTCGCTGTCAACGCGCAGGAGGGCGATGTCGGAGCCGGGTTCGCGGCCAACGAGCTCCGCCGGGAGAACGTCGCCGGAGGGGAGGCCAATGCGGATATCATCGTCACGTTCGACGACGTGGGTGGCGGTGAGGACAAGATTGTTGGACCAGGCAATGCCGGTGGCGGGAAGACGGGCGCGCGCGTCGACAAGCACGGTGGCGTTTGCCGCGCGGTCCGCGGCATCAGCAAAGGCGTCGGACAGGTTTGCGAGGCTCTCGGCCATGGGTGCGACCCCGAGATGTGTTGCTGCGAGCATGCCTGTCGGAGTAACGCGCGAACATCACCCGAACGGGCAGGCCCGGCGCGCCATCTTGCGAAGGTATGCACACCCTGTATGATCCGGCTAGCCACATAGGGTGAAGCTGATTCGGCTTTCGAAAAGGAGCGTGCGAATGCGGTTCGGCATCTTTTATGAACACCAATACCCTCGCCCATGGAACCCCGGGGGCGAACAGAAACTGTTCCAGGACGCGTTGAGCCAGGTGGAGCTTGCGGACCGGCTCGGCATCGACCATGCGTGGGAGGTTGAGCATCACTTCCTGGAGGAGTACTCGCATTCCTCGGCCCCGGAAGTGTTCCTTGCGGCAGCGAGCCAGCGAACACAGAACATCCGGCTGGGTCATGGGATTGTGTTGCTGCCGCCGAAGTACAACCCACCGGCACGGGTCGCAGAACGCATCGCCACGCTCGACCTGGTTTCGAACGGGCGCGTGGAATTCGGCACGGGGGAATCGGCCTCGCGGGCTGAGCTCGAAGGCTTCGGCATCAACCCGGAAGAGCGCCGGCCGATGTGGCGCGAGGCGGTGGAGCAGATTTCGAACATGCTGGCAATGGACCCCTACCCGGGATATGAGGGCCAGTACTTCAGCATGCCGACGCGCAATGTACTCCCCAAGCCGGTGCAGAAGCCGCACCCACCGCTCTGGGTCGCGTGTTCGAACCGGGAGACTATCCATCTCGCTGCTCAGCTCGGCATCGGGGCGCTCACGTTTGCATTTGTCGACCCGCAAGAGGCGCAGAAGTGGGTGGAGGATTATTACGAGACGTTCAAGCGAGAGTGTGTGCCAGTCGGTCATGCAGTGAACCCGAACGTCGCGATGGTGACGAGCTTCTCGGTCCACCAGGACCACGATGAAGCCGAGCGACGGGGGCTGGATGGCTTCCGCTTCTTCCAGTTCGCGCTGGGGCACCACTATGCGTTCGGGACGCACACGCCGGGGCGCACGAACATCTGGGAGACCTACGAGCGAGTGAAGGACGCGATGGGCCGCGAAGGAATGGCCCAGGTCGGCTTTGGCGATGCAACTTATGGGATCGGGACACCGGACGAACTCCGGCAGCACCTCCAGAAGTTCAATGACGCCGGGGTGGACCAGACGGTGTTCATCCAGCAGGGCGGAAAGAACCAGCACGAGCATATCTGCGAGGCGCTGGAATTGTTCGCGGGCGATGTGATGCCGGAGTTCAAGGAACACGAGGCCGAGCGCGTCAAGAAGAAGGACGAGGAGCTCGCCCCTTATGTGGAAGCGGCATTCAAGCGGAAGCAAACCATCCGCGAGATGACCGACGACGAGATCCCGGCGTACCAGGCCTACGGGTTCGCGATTAACGAGGTTGACCTCGATACACTTCCCGAGGACCAGCGCCGCCGGGTGGAGCGGATGCGGCATTTCCGGAAGGTGCTCTCGGAAATCCAGTAAGGGACTACAGCGTCGCGTTGCGAGGCGCCCTGCCATCCTGGCGGGGCGCTTTTGTGTGACGACGTATAGTGCGCGGTCAGACCCTGCACGGAGTGGCCCATGTCGTTCGTTATCCGCCCCATCGCCCCGGAAGAGTTTGACGCCTTTGTCGAGACGGATTCGGTGGCGTTTGGTTACACGCCGGACGCGGAAGCCACAGAGCGGACGCGCCAGTACCTGGAATTCGACCGGACGCTGGCGGCGTTCGACCGGGATGAGATGGTCGCGACGACGTGCATCTTCTCGTTCGACATGACGGTGCCAGGCGGGGCGCTCCCGGCGGCGGGCGTGAGCTGGGTGAGTGTGCTGCCGACGCACACACGGCGGGGCATCCTGACCGCGCTGATGCGGCGCCAGATCAACGACGTGTTCGAACGCGGGGAGCCTATTGCCGCGCTGTGGGCTTCAGAGTCGCTCATCTACGGGCGATTCGGGTACGGGCTGGCAGCGCAGAACGCGCGTCTCACAATCGACCGCCGGCATACGGCACTGATGCACGACATCCCGTCCAGCGGGAAGGTGCGGCTGGTTGACCGGGAGGAAGCGCTGGAACGCTGGCCCGCGTGCCACGAGCGTGCGCGCCATCAGCAGCCGGGGTGGCACAGCCGCAGCATCCCCTGGTGGCAATACCGGGTGCTCCCGGACCGGGCGCCGGAGCGCTCGCGCCGGCGTATCCTTGCCCAGTACGAGGAGCACGGGCAGGTGCTCGGCTATGCACGGTACGAATGGGGGATGAACTGGGTGCCGGACCAGCCCGTCCCGCTGGATGTGCAGGAGCTGGTAGCGGAGACTCCGGCGGCGTACGCGGCGCTGTGGAAGCTGATCTTCTCGACAGACCTGGTCACGGAGGTCCGCGCTTCGCACCGATCGCCGGATGAGCCGCTGTACCACATGCTGGCGGACCCGCGGCGATTGCGCCGCTCGTTTACCGATTCGCTGTGGCTGCGGATTGTCGACGTGCCACGGACGCTGGAGGGGCGCCAGTACAGTGCTGAGGGGTGCGTGACGCTGGCGGTCCACGATGACTTCTACGAATGGGCCGGCTACAAGTACACGCTGACGTCGGGGCCCGACGGGGCGGCGTGTCAGCGGACGATGGGGCCGGCGGATGTTTCGCTGCACGCCCGGGACCTGGCGGCTGTATACCTGGGCGGGACGCGCCTGGCGACGCTGGCGGCGGCAGGCCGGGTCGAGGGCGACCCCCGTGCGATAGCGCTGGCTGACCGGATGTTTGCCTGGCACCCGCAGCCATTCTCGCCCGAGGTATTCTAGCCAGCGAGACGGGAGCGGAGCGAGGGCTCGGCTTCGAGCATGCGTTTGCCCCGGGCAACGATGGGGCTGAGGGTGGTGCGATTGCGCCCGCCAAGGAGCTCGCCGACTTCGGCCAGGGAGCGGCCCTGTTCCTGGAGGATGGCGGCGGCGACGGCCCGCGCGTTCGCCAGTGCGGGCTTCCGGGACCGGCCACGGAGGTCATCCACGGAGGCCTGGAAGTGGCGCGCGACAGCCTCGAGAACCTCGTCGGGGGTGGCGCCAGCGGGGGCATACTCGGTGACGGTGAGGTGGGCAATCTCGGCATCGAGGCGGCCGAGCTCCAGGAGGTCGCTCTGCTGGAGGGCGACAGCGCTGTGAACGGCGCCCTGGACCAGGCGTACGGGTACGTCGCCCATGGCGGCGATGCGGTCGAGCGCCCAGGGGGGCAGGGCAGCCCTGAGACGCCGCGCAACGGATTCGACCAGGGCGCGCCGTTCCGCGTGTTGCATGGGCTCGATCCGGGCGACCACGCCGCTGCTGAGGCGCGTTGTGAGGCGCTCGTGGAGGTCCATTTCGAGCGGGTGGAGTTCGCCGGCGACAACGACGTGTCCGCCGGCATCGCTGACGGCATCGATGGTGTGGACGAGCTCATCCTGTGTCGCGCGTTTGCGGACCAGGTACTGGAGGTCATCAAGGATGAACAGGCGAACGCCGCGGAGGTTGGCCTGGAGGCTTGCAACATCGTTTGCGCGCAGGGCGGCCTGGTAGCGAGTAGTGAAGTCTTCAGCGCTGAGGCAGGCGATAGGCCACCCTGCGGAAAGGGCGCGTTGCGCGACGCCGTGGAGCAGGTGGGTCTTACCCAGCCCGGGGCCGCCCCAAACCGCAACGGCGCCGGGGGCGGCCTCGTCTTCCTGGAGAATCGCCATGCAGCAGTTGAGGGCGAGCCGGTTTCCCCGCGCGGGAACGTAATGGTCGAGGCCGAACCGGCGGTTCACGCGGCCGATGAGGCGCGCATCGGAAATGCGAGGCTCGCGTGAGGACGACGAAGTGGTGGCTGACGAGCCTTCTTCACAGGCTGTATCGGCGCCAGCGTCGTTGGAACGATCGCTACTGCCGCGCGCGATGAATTCGACCTCGAGCTCTTCTCCGAAGACGGCGGAGACGGCACGGCGGACAACGTAAGAAAGCCGCTCGTTCAGCCAGGCAATGGCAAGGTTTTCCTGGCACTCAACGATGAGCTTGCCGTCTTCGACGGCAAGCGGGCGCGTACCCCTGAGCCACGCATCGAAGGTGCGCGGGTTGAGGTCCAATTCGAGACGACCGAGGACTGCCTGCCAGTCCCGAACCAGTTCCCGGGAACCGGGCACGCTAACGCCAGACACGCGCACGAATCCCTCCTCAGTGCAGACCGGGAGCACTGGACCCCACAATGCCAGTTCGTAATGCTTGCCAGCCGGGCACCCAAACGAGGGGGCCTTTGCGGTGGCGGTGTGGAGGGTACGGTATCCCCACGGAGGGCGCGGGACAACGGGTTTTAGAGAGGAAACGGCGTTGCCAGCGAGAGGATTCACCCCGGAAATTGCTTATGTGGCCGAGCAGATTCAACGGTGTGGTTACCCCGGATATCACAACCTCGAAGGGGTGTTATCGAGGTGTATTTCGCGATAACAGGCCGACCTTGACGTGCGCGTCAACCTGACTACACTGGATGCGTACCAATGAGCGACACGACGAACAATCATGAGGTCTATCTCCAGATTGGAGAGGCAGCGGAGCGCGCGGGGCTCACGCAGCGGACGCTGCGTTACTACGAAGAGAAGGGGTTATTGAAGCCACCGTCGCGGATGGAGGGCGGCTTCCGCCTGTATTCACAGGAGGACCTTGAACGCATCGAGGCGATCAAGCAGCTGAAGGAGCTGCTTGGCTTTTCGCTGGCGGACATCAAAGAAATGATGGATGCGGAGGATGTGCGTACGCAGATCCGCGCGGAGTGGCGAAAGGACGCGGATGCGCAGGAGAAGGCGGCGAAGATCCGGAAGGCCCGCGAGGTGACGCTGCACCAGATCGCGCTGATCGACCACAAGATGGAACAAATGACGGCGATGCGGGATGACCTGGCCCAGCGGCTGGAACGCTATGACGCATGGTTGCGGGAACAGGCTACCGAGAACGCCGCTTCCAACCCTCGTACGTGAGACACCGGGGAAAGGGCTATGCCCGGCCCAGCACAACGGGCTGATTGTGCGATAGACTGGGGCCGTGGAACCACTGCTAGACACCCTGAACCGGCCGCTGCGAGACCTTCGTATTTCAGTCACGGACCGATGTAACTTCCGCTGCACGTATTGCATGCCGCGCGAAGTCTTCGGGCCTGATTACCAATTCCTGCAGCGGAGCGAGCTGCTCACCTACGAAGAGATTACGCGCCTGGCACGGATCTTCATCGGGCAGGGGGTCGAGAAGCTCCGCCTCACGGGGGGCGAGCCACTGGTCCGCGCAAACCTGGACCGCCTCATCGCCATGCTCTCGGCGTTGCCGGGGCTTCGCGACCTGACCCTGACGACGAACGGTTCGCTGCTACGGTCCCAGGCGCAGCGCCTGCGCGATGCGGGCCTGCAGCGGATCACGGTGAGCCTGGACTCGCTGGACAATGACGTGTTCCGCGCGATGAACGACGCGAATGTGGACGTCGAAACGGTGCTTGATGGGATCGCGGCGGCGCAAGAGGCCGGCTTGCATCCCATCAAGGTGAACGCGGTGGTGAAGCGTGGACTGAACGATGACACGATCGTCGACCTCGCACGTCATTTCCACGAGACGGACGTGATCGTGCGCTTCATCGAGTTCATGGACGTGGGGACGACCAACGGATGGGAGCTGCAGCATGTGGTGCCGGCTTCGGAGATAGCGGAGCGCATCGACGCGGAGATGCCCATCGAGCCTGCGAGTCCGAATTACCGGGGCGAAGTGGCGAAGCGGTGGCGGTACCAGGACGGCGGGGGCGAAATCGGCATCATCTCGTCGATCACGCAGCCGTTTTGTGGTGACTGCACGCGCGCCCGATTGTCCCCGGAGGGTGAGCTGTACACGTGCCTTTTCGGCGCGCGCGGGCACGACTTCCGCTCGTGGCTGCGGAGCAAGGCGACGGACCCGGAGATTGGCGAATTCCTCGCGAGCGTCTGGCGGATCCGGGACGACCGCTATTCGGAGATCCGGTCGGAGAACACGACGAGCTTGCCGCGCGTCGAGATGTCGCACATTGGCGGCTAATGGACCCTAGCCATCACGTCCCGCGGGGACGATGAGCAGGGGCCGGCGGACGGAGTGCATAACGCGGTCGGTG
This sequence comes from Dehalococcoidia bacterium, assembly GCA_007118095.1. Lineage (GTDB taxonomy): Bacteria > Chloroflexota > Dehalococcoidia > Tepidiformales > Tepidiformaceae > SLAK01. The sequence continues at coordinate 4,604 of SKSF01000039.1, read as the reverse complement.
GTGCTCCCGAGTGCGACGCGCTGTGCGAGTCCCTTTCCACGCGAAGCCATGACAATGAGGCCGGCGTCGTATTTGTTAGCTGCTTCTTCGATGGCGATGGCGGGCGACGCCTGGACCAGGATCTTGTATTCACCTTCGACACCGACGGCTTCGAGATAGTCTTCGGCGGCTTTTTGGAAGCTGGCCAGGACGTCGGGCGAGTAGTAGGAGAATTCGACACCTACAGGGGGCGGCACGCTGTAGGCGCGGAGGAGATAGATGTTGGCGCCCATCCGGTGGGCGGTATCACGCCCGAGTTCGAGGGCGTGTTCGGCTTCGGGTGAGCCGTCAAGGGCGATGAGGACGGGTCCATGGGGTGCTTCGATCTCGGTATCGATGCCGGGGACGACGAAGGTAGGAACGCGGGTGGCACGACAGACTTTGTCGGCGACTGAGCCGACGAAGAGGGCCTGGAAGCCACCGCGGCCATGGGTTGCGATGACGACGAACCGGGCGCCGGCTTCCCATTTGTAGCGAAGGATAGCCTCGGAAGGCGACGAGTCTCCCGCAACATATGCCAGGGAGTTCTTGATGCCGTGGGCTTCGACCAGGGTATCGACATGGCTTCTGAAGGCATCTCGTGCCCGCTCGTAGTCGTCGGTCGTGCGTACGACGTCGGGGTCAACGACATGGATGAAGTGGACGGGGCAGTCGTCGTAGAGGTTCGCGAGGTAGGCGGCGAAGGGGACTGCATTCTCGGCGTTCTTGGAGCCGTCGAGCGGGACGACGATCGGTGCGTCAGGAGTGGTCATGGATATCCTCGTTGCCCGGATGGCAGGGGTGATGCTGGGAGACCGTCCCGGGGAGTGAGTGTGCCGGGAAGGTCGCGCTCAGCGTGGACGCCCGCGAAGCGCGGGTCACGTTTCGTTGTATTTTCGCGCGTTTCGACGAATAGCAAAGGTGGCTGCTTCTACGCGGCGGGTGACGCCGAGCTTTCCCAGGATGTCGCTGACGTGATGCTTCACGGTCTTTTCGGAGAGGTAGAGCTGCTCGCCGATTTCGCGGTTGGTGAGTCCATCGGCGATGTGGTCGAGAATCTGCAGTTCCCGCTCGTTAAGGTCGGCGGCGACACGGTCTTCATCGCTGACGACGTTTCCTTTGCGGATCTGTTCGATAAGGGTGGCGGCGCTCTGTGGGTCGAGGGTGCTACCGCCGGTGCCGACGGTGCGCATGGCTTCGAGCAGGGATGACATGCGAACTTCTTTGAGCATGAAGCCACCGGCGCCTGCGAGGATTGAGGCCATGACGGCCCGCTCATCGCCATAGGAGGTGAGCATGAGCACGTTGGTCCCGGGGAGCTGTGAGCGGATCTCGCGGCAGGTTTCGACGCCATCCATGGTGCCGGGCATGCGGATGTCCATGACAATGAGGCCGGGACGCGCGCGGGCTGCGACTTTGAGCGCATCGTCGCCGTCGCGGGCTTCGCCGACGACGCTGAATTCGGGTTGCCCGCGCAAGGCGGCTTTGAGTCCCTCGCGGACGAGGTCGTGATCGTCGACGAGGAGGACGTGGATGGTATCGCTCATGGTGTCCCTCCGGGGAGCTCGGCGCGGACCGTGGTGCCCATACCGGGAATGCTGAGGACCAGCAATTCGCCGCCCAGGCGCCGGGCCCGTGTTTGCATGCTTATGGTACCGAGACCGGAACGTGACGTCGCGGGGTCGAACCCGAGTCCGTTGTCCTGGATAGTGAGGGTGGTGGCTTCTTCCCCCTGCCGGAGGTCGACGGCGATCTTTGTCGGCGCGCCGTGGCGGACAGCGTTGCTGAGGGCCTCGCGGGCGATGTAGACGAGGTCTTCGGCCTGGCGGGCGGAGACGTCCTGAAGCGCAGCTGCGGAGATATTCACGACGGTATCGATTCCCTCGGGGACGAGTTGCTGAACAACGAAGGGGAGGTCGCGCTGCAGCTCGGGCGTCGCCGGGGGCGCCTTTGCTTCGAGTGCGGTGATGTAGCCGCGGATGTCCCCGATGATGTCGTTGATGCGTTCCACGAAGGTCTCGAGCTCGCTACAGACTTCGGCTGGAAAGTCCGGGCGGGTAGTGAGGGCATCACATTCGAGGCCGAGCGCATAGAGGGACTGGATGGTGCCATCATGGAGGTCGTGGGCGATGCGTTCGCGCTCTTCGAGGAGGCTGATGCGGTTTTCGCGTTCGCGTGCCATGGCAGTGGTGACGGTCGCCGCAGCCTGGAGCGCGAGCAGGAGCGCTGACAGCTCGTCGCCTTCGGTGAAGGGTGGTTCGCCTTCGTCCCGCGTCATATAGAGGGAGCCAATGGTTTGGCCGCCAGCGCGCATGGGTGCTCCGAGGAAAGCGGCCATTTCGGGATGACCTTCGGGCCAGCCGGTGAAGTATTCGTGCTGGCGGAGGTCATCGAGCCGGAGCGGCTGCTCCCACTGGAGAAGGTGTCCAAGAAGGCCGCGTCCGTGGGGGGGATCGCCAAGGCGGCGTGCGAGCTCATCGTCGAAGCCGTCGTAGATGAAGCGTTCGAGGGTGCCGTCGTTCTGATCGAAGATGGAGATTGCGGCGTACCGTGCGCCGGTCACTTCGCGCGCACGGCGGGCGAGGGCATAGAGGACATGTCCAAGGTCGCCGCCAGCGGCCAGGATCTCACTCGTTGCTACCATTTCGGTGATGTAGCCGGTGATGTCCGGGCGCTCGCCGGGGGCGGTACTGGAAGAGCTCATTGCGCCTATCCTAACGAATGCGGATGCCGGGGCCCAGCGTGGGGCAGCCTGCGCCGGCAGAAGGAACGAACAGTCCCCGCATGACCGCCGCATGACCATCGCCGCGGAACCGCGGGTAGCGCACAGTTGGGGTGTGATACGTGGTGTTGCAGTCCATGTGTATGCGCGAGATGCGCGGTTGCAGCGAGCACTGGCAATACGGTTGACACGGCTACCGGGCGTCCTGATCCCCGGTAACGGTGATGAGCCGGTGCGGCCCGATGCGTTGCGCCCGGTGCTCGATACTGACGGCCCGGTCCCGACGGTCCTGGTTGCCCCGGCGCCGGACCTCCCGGTGCGAAGCTGCCGCCAGGCGACGATCAACGGGCTGCGGGTGATTGTCCTGGCGCCGGTTCCCCGCGAACGGGAGCAACTCGCTTATGAGGATGCGGGGGCGTATGCGTACATCCCGATGTCGGTCGACATCCGGGAGCTTGCGAAGCGGATCTCGGCATTATTACCGCCCGGGGACGGAGCGTGTAACGAGTCCTAGAGCTTTTCGACCTGCAGAAAGTCGAGTTCGACGGGGGTTTCCCGTCCGAGCATGCTGACGCGGACGCGGACTTTGCCTTTTTCGGTGTTGATGTCCTCGACCGTGCCAACGAGGTCTTCGAAGGGGCCGTCGTTGATGCGGACGTTGGACCCGACGGTGAACCCGACGCGCACCCGCGGCTGGTCCATGCGCATGGCGCGGAGGATGTGGCTCACCTCGTCCTGTGAGAGCGGGACGGGGCGGTTGCCGGAGCTGACGAAGCCGGTCACGCCGCTGGTGTTGCGGATGAGGTGCCAGGCTTCGTCGGAGGCGGGGTCGCCTTCGCGGAGTTCGATGGTCTGCACCAGGACATAGCCAGGGTAGAGCTTGCGCTTGACGGTGCGGCGCTGGCCATCGCGGATTTCGATCTCGTCTTCGGTGGGGACGACGACGTTGAAGATCTTGTCCTTCGCATCCATCTGTTCGACGGTGCTTTTGATGGCGTTTCGCACCTTGTTTTCGTGCCCGCTATAGGTGTGCAGGAAGTACCAGTTGCGCCCCGGGGCTTTGATCTCTTCGTCGGACAGTTGCTCCTGCTGCGCTAGATCCTCGTCTTTGCGCCGACGGCGGCGGCGAGGCTGGGCTTCTTCCTGTTCGGTGTCGCTGGTGAGCCGTTGGTTATCGGACATTGTTAATCGAAGAACAGCCATTCAATGATCTGGCCAAAGGCGAGATCGAAGGCGCCGAGCAGGAGGCCAACCATGATGGCGACGACTGCGACGACGAAGGTGAGATAGCGCGTGTCGCCGGGTGTTGGCCAGGTGACTTTGCGAAGTTCGGCGATGACGTCGTTGACGGCGCGCGGGCGGAGTTTATTGATCCAGCCGAAGGGGCGGAAGCCGCGTTTGCCGTCGCCTGGCCGCGGCGAAGGGGTGGCGGCGGTCGTTGCGGTCCCGCCTCCACCTGAGCCACCAGCATTGCTGCTGCCGCTGACACGGCCGCTGCGGCCGGCGTTGGCACTGGTGGCGGATGGGCCCTGGGAGCGGCCGGAGCCGCGGCGCCGCGATGATTTTGCCATGAGAAGTTAGCGCGTCTCCCGGAACAAGACGTGTTTCCGCAGTTGCGGATGGTACTTCATGAGTTCGAGGCGATCGCCATCGTTCCTGCGGTTCTTGGTTGTGGTGTACCGAAACTTCGGTCCTTCAGTTGCCTGGAGGTGAATGATTACGCGGTCACCTTTGGCTTTTTTCGCCATGGGGTACTCCTGTCCTTCTCCTCTAGTCCGACACGCTGGTCACGACGCCGGCTCCCACCGTCCGTCCGCCTTCTCGAATCGCAAACCGCAAGCCTTCTTCAATCGCCACCGGCTGG
>SKSF01000051.1 GCA_007118095.1 Dehalococcoidia bacterium | reverse complement strand
CAGATCGAGGTCGAGCGCGGGCAGGAGTTGGGCCGCCCGCGGGTCAAGTTCACCTCGGTGCAAGAGATGCTCGACGCCCTCGCGAAGTAACGACGGAAACCACCGCCGGGGAAAGCTGACCGCTAACTCGGGCCGTCAGCGATGAACCTGGCTTACCGTCAGAACGCTGCTCATCGACGAGTTCACCGGATCGGCGCTCTCAAGGTGCCCTGGCGTGACAACTATCGATGTATCACCTGCGGGGAATGAACTCAGCTATGCCCTCAACCTCAACCCGGGCGGGCGTCCACTGGCCTTCAGTTGGTGGGTGGGAATGGAGCGGGAGAAGGGAATCGAACCCTCGTATCCTGCTTGGAAGGCAGGCGCTCTACCATTGAGCTACTCCCGCACGCGCTCAGGTTCAAATACAGCGCATAAGTGAACCTGGTGCCCTTTTGGCCTATCGCTTGTCGCTCGAGATGAGGGCAAATGAATGAGCTGCGGACCCGGCTGAGAACGACGACCGCAGCAACTGGCCCGGCAGGGCACGTCCGCATTCTACCAACAGCTGCGCATAGTGTATTGCTGGCCGGGGTTCACCGCGCCGGATCACAACCGATGGTCGACGAACCTCGTTTGGCTGTGCCGGGCTCACAAGGCAGCCTTCGCACTGTCTGCGCCGGATGCGAGGAATTGCGCCCATAGCTTCGGGAGAGACAGGCTTCGGCTCTCAGGGACTGGCCTTGCCGATGCGCGCCAGGGCCACACCGCTCGCAGTTTCCGCGCTGGAGTCAGCCGTCAGCTCGATCCGGTCAACCCATTTAACGCTCTGGTAGCAAACACCTCCCTGCAGCACCAGCCGCAGCGGGCCGCCATGCTCCCAGGGGATAACGTCGCCATTGAGCATGTACGCGACGAGAGGTTCGCCGGCTTCGATATCGGGCCACGCGAGAGATGCAACGAAATCGCCGGACCCAATTGCGACGTACCGGGCTTCGTCGCCGGGCTCCACAGCATTGATCAGATCAACCAGGGGTACGCCAGTCCAGCGCAGACCTGGCACTTCCCAGCCTTCTTCACACGCGAAATCGGCGACGACCTCAGCCGACTGCATTGACAGGAGCTCCTCGTAACCGAAGACCTTAGGGTCGTCTGCCAGGCCGCCCACCTGCAGGCGCCAGTTTCGAAAGCTATCGGGAGCAGGAGGAGTTGGAAAGACAGGCAGGTCGTCCAGTTTTTCCCGTTGACCCATGGCGCGCTCCTGTAGGGCTGGTTTCTGTAAGGATACCCGCTCGAGGGAGGGTGCACAGGTGCGCCTGTTCTGTGGTTGACCTGCGTAGCGTGAGCGGCAGCCTCGCCGCCATGCACGTTCAAAGGGCATTCGGCATTCGGGAATGCGTTGCGCAGCCACGGTGCCCCATCCAGCGCAAAACGCCCGAATCGCCTACGTCGGCCGCTCGTTCACACGCTCCACGCGGTTCAGAAACGCTGTGATCGCCTCGATGCCGACGGGGTCGGGGTCCGGTGATTCCCGCATCCCCTCGAGCAACGTCCACATCCGGTCCAGGTACGCCTCCGGGTCGCCGTCCTCGTCGTGTTGCTCCGCGGCGTAGTCAGCCATCAAATCGGCCACTCGCCGTTCCACTTCGTCCGGTTGACGCTCATCTCTTGGTGCCGTCATGCACGCTCCTCCTCGTTCGAATCCAGGCCCGCCTCTTCGACCGGCGAAGCTTGTTGACTCAGCGTACCCCCGGACACAGTAAGAGGGGCATCGCTGCCCCTCCACCGTAGACAATTTTCCCTGTCCTGTGGGCCTATCCCCGCGGCAGCCCGAGCCCCCGCGTCGCCATGATGTTCTTCTGAACCTCTGTCGTCCCACCTGCGATGGTCGCGCTCACGCCCTGCATATAGCCCATCGAACTGCGGTTGATGACGTTCCCGTGCATCCCGTACAGGTGCATCGAAAGGTTGGCGATCCGCTGCTGCAGCTCGCTCGTGAAGAGCTTGCACATGCTCGCCTCGTAATTCGGGATCATGCCCGCCGCTTGCATGCTGATGACACGGTAGCTGAGCATCTTCGCCACCTCCGCTTCGACCCACCGGTCCACAAACTCGTGCCGCACGCTCGCGCTCCGCTCGAACGACGACTCCTTGCCCTCCTTCGCGCGCCGCATCAGCCCTTCGAGCGACTTCCGCACGCCGATGGCGCTCCCGATGGAGCTCCGCTCGAAGTCCAGGGTCGTCGTGCCGACGTACCAGCCGCGGTTCTCTTCCCCGACACGGTTCTGCACCGGGACGCGCACATCCTCGAAAAACACCTCGTTGAACGTCTGCGTCCCCGCCATTGTCGTGAGCGGCTGTACGGTGATCCCCGGGCTCTTCATATCGACGAGCAGATAGGTAATCCCCCGGTGCTTCGGCGCCTCCGGGTCCGTCCGCGCCAGCATGTACATCCAGTCCGAATACTGGGCGCCGGTCGTCCAGATCTTCTGCCCGTTGAGCACGTAGTCGTCACCGTCGCGGACTGCCCGCGTCTGCAACGCCGCCAGGTCGCTGCCCGCGCCCGGTTCGCTGTAGCCCTGGCACCAGATCACCTCGCCCCGCAGGATGCGGCCCAGGTGCTCTTCCTTTTGCTCCTCGGTGCCGTGCTCGATCAGCGTCGGGCCAATCATCATCACGCCGAAGCCGCCCACGTTCGAAGGCACGCCCGCCTCCGCGAACTCCTCGTTCATGATGAACTGTCCGACCACCGACATCTCGGCGCCGCCGTACTGCTTCGGCCACGACGGGGCAATCCACCCCTTCTCCGCGACCTTGTCGCGCCATTGCTTCACGGCACCCATCCGGCCGAACAGGCCACCTTCGCCGCCTCCGCCCGTCTTCAGCTCCGCCGGCGCTTCTTGCTCAATGAACTGCCGGACTTCCTGTCGCCACGCTGCTTCTTCCGGGCTGTCGCCGAGTTGTATCGCCATTGTCTTTCCTGCTTTCAGTGAAACTCGAATGCCATTCTGGGCGAGGGTACCGCACCCGGGCAAGCGTTTCTGCGCTCTCTTCACGTATATCGGTGGAGGCGCTGTCCTGCCCTTCTCATCCGGACCTGCAGGTCACGCAGCGCCGCACTGTGCGAAGTGTCTCACACCCGCCACGGACATCGACATGGTCTACCTTACCCCTTGGTAAGTCGTATGGCGATCACACCCAAACCACCGCACCCTTGTGATAACCTTCACAACGCAACGGCGGACATGAACGGGCTCGTACCGTCCCTCCTTGAACTGCTCTGCTCATTTGCCCTCCGGTCCGTTCATACGCCGTCCAGTGGCCCCCCTGCAAAGGGGGGCCACTCTGCTTTCATCCCCACGCAGCCTGTTAGGATGAGGACGTGACCCACACGACGACCCCGCGCCTCACGCTGCGCGAACGGCTTGAAGAACTCAAAGTTCCCGCCCTCGAACCCGCCATCGAAATCGCTCCCCGCCTCTGGCGTGTCCGGACCCGCGGGGCGTATAGCTACCTCGCCCTCGACGACGACATCACGCTCATCGATACGGGCAGCCCCGGCTCCGGCCGCGGCATCCTCGAAGCCGTCCGCGCGCTCGGCCGCTCCCCTGCCGAGATCCGCACCATCCTCATCACCCACTACCACTTCGACCATGTCGGCGGCCTCGCCGAGATCCAGCAGCACGTCTCCGCACGCGCCGGCATCCACGTGAGCGAAGCCCCCGCGGTCGAAAGTGATATGTCCCTCCCCAACCCCTTCATGAACCCCATCCTCGCCCGGCTGCTCGATCCCTACCTGGAGATCCGCGACCCGGGTTCCGCCCGCATTGACCTCCGTCTGCGGGATGGCGACGAACTGCCCGGCCTGGGTGGGATTCGCGTGATTCACACTCCCGGGCACACCCCCGGCAGCATCTCCCTCCACTTCCGCGAGCTCGGCGCCGTCCTCGTTGGCGACGCCCTCCAATATCGCTTCGGCCAGCTCGCACTCCCCAACCGCCTCTTCACGCAGGACATGGACGAAGCCATCGGCTCGATCCGGAAGCTCGCCCGCTGTGACTTCGAAACGCTCTGCTTCAGCCACTACCGCCCCATCGAGGGCATTGGCGATCGGGAATTGCGGAAGTTTGTGAGCGGCCTCCTCCCCTGAACCTCCCCGCAGCGCCATGGTGATGCTCGATGGATGGCAGCAAGTCCGCACGCAATGAATCGCCGCCGCGCGACGAAACCGCGGAAGCGCTCGGCCCATCAGCGGACAGCACCCCCGCGGTCGAATCCGCTGCCCCGCGCAAACGGGCGCGCACGTCCCGGCTCCGTCGCTATCGTAAGCGCGACATCCCCCGGTGGCCTCGCTTCATCCTGGTGCGCTGGCTGCGCGGTGCAATCCTCACTGGCTTCATCTTTCCGCTTCTCCGCGTCGGCTACAGCCTCCGCATACGCGGCCGCGATCACCTCCGAGCAGTCGAAGGCCCGTGCATCGTCATCAGCAACCACAACATGCACCTTGACCACGCGATGATCATGCGGAGCCTCCCCATCCGCTTCCGTGAACGCCTGTCCATTGCTGCCGCCGCCAGCGACATCTACGGCAACCGCTTCCGCGGCTTCCTTACCAGCCTCCTGGGCAACGGATTCCCCTTCAACAAAGAGGGCAGCGGTGTCCGGGAAAGTCTCGACACCGTCGCCCAGATGCTCGATGAAGGCTGGCACGTCCTCATCTTTCCCGAGGGAAAGCTCACGGTCCTCGGCCCCATGCAGCGCTTCAAAGCCGGGACCGGGTACCTCGCGGTCGAAACCGGCGTCCAGGTCGTCCCTGTCCGCATCGATATCCTCCGCCCGGGCTTCTATGAAGGAAGCTGGTTTCCCACCCCGCGCGCGAAGGTCGAAGTCCATATTGGCCGCCCGGTCACGCTCGAATCTGGCACCTCTTATGCCGAGGCCACCGCTATCCTTGAACAGGCTGTGCGCCATGCATGACGACCCCACTCCTGCGGGCGGCGACGGTATCCGCCTCACCGACGTCCTCACGACCGCCGCCGCGGTCGCGAATTACGTCGCCGCCCCCGTGGTCGAACCGCGGCACATGCTCGATGCCGTCGATGTCCTCAACGGCGACCGTACGATGGACGACCTCGGCCGCCCGCGATCGCCGCTCATCCACGCTCACCGTGGCCCCGCGCCGGTAAACCCGGCCGTCCGGGACCTTGTCCAGCGCTGGTACCAGGACCTCGGCAGCGACGTGCAGGCCGAGCTCACGGGGGGAGACCTCGAACGGTTCTGCAAGGATCTGCGCGAAATCCCACCCGTCACCGACGAACAAGATCCGGCGTAGGCCCGCAGCGCGGTTTGCCGGGTGTCCCGGAAGGTGCATAGTGCGCCTTCGTGGACTACCTGCCATCTGTCGCCGCAGCCGCAGTGGTATTGCTCGCCGTCTGGTCCGCGACCGGCTACCAGCACCACCTCTACCGCCTTCCTGAACACCGCGTCCCGCAACCCAGGACCGCGTCCGTGGTCGCCCGTCGCGCCGCCGTCGCGCTTCTCGCTGCTGCTGCCGCCGCGCTCGTTTTCCGGCCCGATCACTATGGCGCTGGTCCCGCAACCCTCACTTCCGCGGCAGTTGTCGTGCTTGCCGTCATGGCCAGCACCGACCTGGAACGCCGCCTGCTCCCGAACCGCATCATGTACCCGGCTATCGTGGCCGCCCTCGCGGTCACCTGGGCCTGGCCCGACCGCTCGGCCGGCGAACTCCTGCTCGGCGGCGTGATTGGTCTCGCGGCGGGTGCCGTGCTGTTTATCGGCGGCGAACTCCTCGGGGCACTCCTCCGCGTGCGTGCTACCGCATTCGGCCTCGGCGACGTCAAACTCATGGCCCTCATCGGCCTCCTCGTCGGATGGCCCGCGGTCGTCTCCGCCCTCTTCCTTGGCATCATCGCCGCCGGCATCCCCGCGCTCGTCATGGTCCTGGTTGGCAAAGGCCGCAACGTGTTCGCCTACGGACCCTATCTCATCGCCGGCGCCGTGATCGTCCTGGTCTTCCCCGGCGCCTTCCTGTAGCTCGCAGCCTCCCGCCGCCGCTGCCATGTGCTAGGCTTCCGTGCATGACGACAGGCGAACCACTGCCCGAAGCTGGCCATCCGCGCCCCGGCGACGAACTCGACATCCCGCGCGTCGAAGCCTACCTCCGCGAACACCTCGAAGGGTTCGACGGACCGCTTGAGGTCCAGCAGTTCAGCCACGGCTCCGCCAACCTCACCTACCTCCTGTCGTCACCCTCTGGCGAATACATCCTCCGTCGCCCGCCGCGCGGCGATCTGGCCCCCGGCGCGCACGACATGGCGCGCGAACACAAGGTGCTGTCACGCCTCTGGACACACTTCCCGCTCGCCCCGCGCTCATACCTCTTCTGCGATGATCCCGCGGTGGCCGGCGCCATCTTCTTCGTCGGCGAGCGCCGGCGCGGCGTGGTCATCCATACCGGCCTCCCGCCCGAACTCGCCGACTTCCCGGACGTGGGCCGCCGTGTCTCCTTCGCCCTCGTCGATGCCATGGCCGCCCTCCACGACGTTGACTACGAGGCGGCGAGCCTCGGCGACCTCGGCCGCCCGGAAGGTTTCACCGAACGTCAGCTCACCGGCTGGCGAAAGCGCTGGGACCTGGCGAAATTCGAGGATGACCCCCTCTTCGACCAGGTCGGAGAAGAGCTCGCGACGCGCATGCCATCGTCCACCGGCCATAGCCTCGTCCACAACGACCTCAAGCTCGACAACTGCCAGTTCCAGCCCGGCGACCCCGACCGCGTCACGTCCATCTTCGACTGGGACATGACCACTCTCGGCGATCCACTGGTCGACCTGGGCACGCTCCTCGGCTACTGGGGCGACCCCGGCGACGAGCACGACCGCACACCCTCCGGTGATCGCGACGCCATCCCGGGCCTCCCTCTCCGCGAGGAGATCGCAGCCCGGTACAGCGAGCAACGCCAGGTTCCGCTCGGCACCATCGCTTGGTACGAAGCCTTTGCCCTGTGGAAGACCTGCGTCGTCGTCCAGCAGCTCCACGCGCGCTACGTCAACGGCCAGTCCAGCAATCCCCGTCACGCCACCATCACCGACCGCATCCCGGGCCTCCTTCGCATGGCACTTCCCACCGCTAGGCGCGCCCCGCTCACCTGAGCTTCCTACTCCTGTCGATCCCCATCATCGTCCGGGCTTTCCGTCGGATCATGCTTGGCCGTCAATTCCATACCGGCGGTGCCGAGGCCTGCGCCCACTGCCAGTCCAATACCGATACCCATAGCGATGTTGTCCAGCGCGATCCCAGGCGCTGAGCCCATCGTCATCCCAATCGCAACCCCAAAAAGGAGAAACAAGCTGGAATATTCGTGAAGCATTGCGCACCGTCCTCTGTCTGGGAGCATTCTCGCAGCCTCACCGTTCCCGCGCGCTATTATGTGCCGCAATGGTCGAAACGAGCAGCAGGAGGGCACCACCATGACCGGCACCCGTGAAGCACTCGCAGAACTCATCACGTCCACGCTTGAACTGGTCGACGCATTCCAAAATCTGCCCGACGATCAGTTGGTGGGCTGCCCGACAGGCCACGTCTGCGCGCACGGCGGCGACGTATGGCAGCTCATCGCCAACATGACCGACCACGAAGACGAACACGCAGGCCAACTCGCCGGCGCCCGCCACCATCACTCCCCCGAACCCCGCACCGCGACCCAGCGCCTGCTTGGCGAGTGGCTCGAGGCCCGCACGCGCTTCGCCATTCAGCTCGCCGGGATGAGCGACGAAGTCTTCAATTCCCCCATGCGCGACCGCGACGGCGAATGGACCTATGCCGACGCAACGCGCCACTTGCTGGATTTGCAACGCCACGTGCTGGCAACGTTGGAGGCGGAACGCGAAGCACGGGAAGCGTCGGACGATGGATCGCCCGGCGCGACTTAGCCGCTAACAGCAGTAGCCAGCCGCCGCGGGATCGCGAGCCCCCGGCCCGACAACAGGTACGCCAGCACAAATGCCACGATCGCGGTCATCACGATCGCCGGCCCCGCGGCGACATCAAAGTAGAACGATGAGTACAGCCCGACGACGGTCGATAGCACGCCAACCCCGGTACCAATCAACATAATCATCGGCATCCGCCGGACCAGCAGCCCCGCCGTCGCCGCGGGCGCGACCAGCATCGCCATGACCAGGACAACCCCCACCAGCCGGAACGCGATCACCGCCGCCAGCGCCACCAGCGTCAGCAGCCCCATATGCACCAGCGTCACCGGCACCCCGGAAGCCGCCGCCATCACCGGGTCGTACGACGTGAAGAGCAGCTCCCGGTAGAAGAACAGCGTTAGCGCCAGCACAATCACCGTCAGCGCGCCCATGAGCCACAGGTCCTCGGTCGTCACACCGAGGATGTTGCCGACAATGAACGAGTTCAGGTCGAGCGCGAAGCTGCGTGAACGGCTGATCAGCAGGATCGCGAACCCGAAAAACGCCGCAAACAGCAGGCCGATCGCCGTGTCTTCGCGTAACCGCGCTGTCCGGCTCAGCGTCGATACGCTCACGGCCGTCATAACGGCGGCTATGACGGCCCCGATGTTGATCGCCAGCGACCCGCCGCCCGTTACGAACGCCACCGCCGCCCCTGCGAGCGACGAGTGTGCCACCGCATCGCTCATGAATGCGAGGCCCTTCACCACCACAAACGCGCCGACTACCGCCCCGGCGATCGAGACCAGCAGCCCTGCCCACAGCGCCCGCTGCATGAACTCGTATTGCCAGGGGTCACTCAGCCACTCGGCCATACCTGCCTCACAAACACAGGGCGGGTCGCCACCCGGCGCCCGCCCTGTCCGCGCGCTGTTCGGAATGTACTATTCGGCGATGCCGGAAGCGATACCGCGCATCAGCGACAGGTAGTCCGGGTAATCGTCCGTCAGCGCATCCGACGGTATCTGTCGCACCTCGGCGTCCGTGTCTCGGGCAAGCTGCTCAATAACACGCGCGTCGAACTGCGGCTCCGTGAAGATGTACGGCACGTTGTATTCGCGGATGTCGTCCACGAGGTTCGCGTACCGCGTAGCGCTGGGCTCCTCTTCCGGGTTCTCCACAACGAACCCGAGCAACTCAAGATCGTACCGTGCCGCGAAGTACCCGTAGCCGTCGTGGAACGTCACCAGGTAGCGCCGGTTCTCCGGCAGGTCGGTAAGTGTCTCAACGATGTCCGCGTCCATCTCCCGGATATCTTCGATGTACGCCTCGGCCTGCTCCTCGAACGCGTCCGCATTGTCCGGGTCGTATTCCGCCAGGGTGTCGCGGATCCGCTCCACCGCCTGGATGGCCAGGTCGGCGTCCATCCAGATGTGCGGGTCAAGCTCGCCATGGACATGACCGTGGTCGCTGTCATCATGGCCGTGGCCGTCGTCGTCATGGTGGCCGTCATCGTCGTGGCCGTGGCCGTCGTCGTCATGGTGGCCGTCATCGTCGTGGCCGTG
>SKSF01000017.1 GCA_007118095.1 Dehalococcoidia bacterium | reverse complement strand
TTCACCAGGCCCGCGGCTACACACACGTCGTGAAGACGCAGGGCTCGAAGACGGTCTACATCTCCGGCCAGGTAGGCGTGAAGCCCGACGGCTCCTTCGCCAACGGGCTCGAAGAACAGTCAAAGCAGGCCTACGAGAACCTGGCCGCATGCCTCGCAAGCGCCGGCGCCGGCATCGAACACGTCGCCAAGCTGAACACCTACATCGTCGACTACACCCCGGAGAAGCGGGATGCCGCCTCCGCCGGCCGCCGGGCCACCTTCGGCGACCGCTTCCCCGCAAGCACGCTCATCGGCGTCCAGGCCCTGGCCATGCCAGAGCTCCAGATCGAAGTGGAGGCTATCGCGATCCTTGACTGAGGCTACGTCCCGTTGCCGGCGCCCCATTCGAAGCCAAGGCTATGGATGGCTTCGACGATGTCCCGCGTCGGCTGGGTCACATCCTCCTGCGGGAAGATGCGCTCGTACAGGTTCAGTGCCGCGCGGAACGGGTCGAGGCCACTCTCGTCCACCGTGTGGAACACGAGCGCATCCAGCCCCGCGGCCCGCGCCGCCACAAGCTGCAACAGCGCCATCAGCCGCCGGTTCCCGCCGTACGCGCCGCACCCCCAGAAGCCCGTGTGCATCACCACGCCGGGCTCATCGACGCCAGGCATCGCCAGCGCCTCGAGCCGTGCAGCGAGGTAGCCACTGAATGCCGTCTGCAGGATGGCCGCGATCTGCCGCTGGGTATAGGCTCCCGAGCCATACGACGGCGCCTCGATCGCCAGGATGTTCGAGCGGGTCGGCGGGTCCAGCCGCTGCGCCGCTTCGCGCACAGTGGCCTCGTCCGCTGCGGCGAAGGCGTTGCCGTACAGCCCCCCGGGCCGCCCCGGCCCGGCCGACGTCTCGAGCGCAACCCTGCGCTCCACACCTGCTACCAGCAGCGGGGCAGGTCGGCCCTCCTCGACCACGAACGTGCCGAGGCCACGGTCTTCCAGCGCATGCCGCACGGAAGCCAGCAGGGGGTGCTCCAGCACCTGCAGCTCGTCCTGGGCCAGCAGCGAGCCCGCGTAGTACGCAAAAACATCGGCATTCGCGAAGTTCTGGTACCAGTGCACTTCGCCCGCCGGTGGCTCGCCGTAGTCGTAAACATCCGGACGCTCCTCCAGCCGTGGCGGCGCCGTCGCTCCGATGTCTGGCGGCAACTTGACCGCCGGCCACTGGCTCACGGCTACCGTGCCGGGCGCAGGTGGCCCCGCGCCGACCGCCGCCACCGCCCGCTTGTTGCGGTCGGAGAACGCCGGCGGATACTGCTCCGCCAGCTCCTGCGCGTCGAAGTTCACGCGATACCTGGGCTCAAGGTCGATCGTCATCGCCCGCTATCCTCCCTGTGTCCACCTTCCCTGTCGAGAGAGGACGAACGCTAGAACCCGTCAGCGCAGAAGGGCGCGTACCGCGTGGCCAGCACCCGGTTCCAGCGGTCGAGCGCATCCCGGTTGTGCACGCCCACCCGGCCAGCTCTCGCGGCCTGCGTCGCCGAAACCTGTCCGAACAGCAACATGGCGAAGGTATTGATGCTCATCGAAAGGTCGGGCTCCCCGGCACCCAGCCGAGTGGTATGCGTCCCCTCAGGCCCAAGATCCAACTGCCACGCCCCGGCATTCCACGGGCAGAGCTCATCGATGAGGTCCACGGAGATGGTGGCTGCGGTGTCATATCCCCGCGCATCAACCGCTCGCGGCAGGTCGACCACCCGCGCCAGTAGCCCGTCACGAGCAGTATCACGCAGCATTCGCGGTTCCAGCAGCAAATGTGGCAGCGGGTCGTCCTCGGGTACCTGTGGCCACTCGATGAAGCGCGCAAGCTGGAAGCCCGCGAGATGACGCCAAAACGCCTGGTAAGCGACAGGGGTGAGTGCCACCAGGTCGTTGATCACCACCTTTTGGCCAGGTTCGGGCGGCTGCCGTTCGCCATCGGGCTGCACCGTATAGACCGAGTATCCAAGCGCCTCGCCATGCTCTTCGTACACGACGACCTGCTTCGTCGCGCCCTTCTCGTGCACCGGGGCAAGGACCCCCGCGTTCCACATGGGCCGACCCCGGTGAAGCAGACCTGTCCGGTCGTCCCGATAGGCACGGTAGAGGTCGACCAGCATCCCGAAGTCCCGGTCCTGGTCGACCTCCCGGATGCTGCCCTCGATGGCCAGTGGCTCGCTGAACTGGAGGAAGCGCGGTTCGACCCGGTAGCTGTGATGCGTACTCACCACCGCGTAGCCAAATCGCTGGTAGATCTGGGCCTGGGAAGCGTACAGGACGGCCAGTGGCCGCTCCCCTGTCTCAAGGAGTTCGTGGAAATGGTTCGTCGTCAGCCGCCGCAAGTGCCCCTTCCCGCGGTCCGGTGGGTGCGTCGCGACCATGGTGACACCGGAGATTGGCGCAGCCTTGCCGTTGAAGCGCATGGTGAGCGGCCAGGAACCATGCACGGAAGCGAGGCGGTCGTCGTCAAAGACGCACAACGACATCTCGGGCTCGAAGGCACTCGTCTCGGACGGGTCCATGGCGAGCGCCGCCGTAACGACCCGGCGCAGCTCCGGCATTTCATCCGCTGTGGCTGGTCGAACTTCGAGCATGTTGCACCTCCGCGTTGTCAGCGCAGCATAATGCGCCCCGGCTACCGACGGTTACTTGTAGAAGGTGGTCGTGTTGAGCCGGCCGTAATACTTGATGAACCGACCGCCGTGCTCGCGGAGTACTTTCGAGACACTATCCTGGTCCTCCGGATGCGGTGCGCGCACGGCGAAGACGAAGTGTCCCTCCTTCGCCGCGTGCTTGTACCGGTCCGGGTCGTTCCATGCCTGTTCGACTGGTGCGGCACCGCCGCCACCCGGCTGCGGATTCACCCCCAGTGCCCGCAAGAGGCGTGTCCAGAGACCGGGGCCGTAGCCATCGTGCTGCGCTGCGCTTTCGCCTGCCTCGGTTGCTTGCGGAATCTCCGCGGATTGCGTTTGTGCCTCTTCGTTCCCGGCTTCCGCTTCTGCCGCCGCATCCTTGGCCATCCGCGCCTGCTGTTTGCGCTGCTCTTCCGGGTCCACAATTGCCGGCCGGCTCCCGATGGAATCGATCCACGCAGCGCCGTCGGCGCCGGCCAGGACAAACACCTCGTCCTCCCCCAGTCCGCGACGCCGCAACTCGGCAAACGCACGGCGGGCCTGTGTTTCGTCCGTGATGATGGCAAACATGAAGTTCAGTGGATCTAGCGACATATCCCATTCGCCTCGCAACACATAAACCAACGAGCGCCGGTAAACATGAGCCGAAGCGTCCTTATTCTAGCGCAGACGCACCACCATCCTCCCACGTCCCCGGCCACCACACACGCCAGGTGCGAACGCCGACCCACTGTGACGATTCTGTAAAGCCCACGGCCTGTACTGTCGAGAGCCTTGCTGAGCGCAAGCAGATGGAAGCGTAAGATCGGTGCTTAGACCGCCTCTGTCCGGCCACTCAGCCCCTGCACCGGCCAATTCAACACGCGGTACAATGGCGGCAGGCTATGCCAAAACTCGGTTTTCTCACCAAGATCCTCGGCGACTCGAACGAGAAAGAGCTGAAACGGCTCAACAAGGCCGTGGCCGAAATTGAGTCCTTCGAGTCTGAAATGGCGGGGCTCGCCGATAGCCGGCTCCAGGCGAAGACCGCCGAGTTCCGCGAACGGTACGACGAAGGGGAGTCCCTCGACGACTTGCTCCCCGAAGCGTTCGCGGTCGTCCGGGAGATGGCATGGAGGCTGGTGGATGAAAAGCCCTACCCGGTGCAGCTCATGGGTGGCATCGCCCTGCACGAAGGCAAGATTGCCGAGATGAAGACCGGTGAGGGGAAGACCCTTACCGCCGTCGCGCCCGTGTATCTGAACGCGATCAGTGGCGAGGGTGTCCACGTCATCACCGTGAACGACTACCTGGCACGCCGTGACGCCGCCTGGTACGGGCCGATCTACCGGGCGCTCGGGTTGACGGTCGGCGTCGTACAGAACAACAGCATTTCGTACATGTACGACCCCGACGCGGAAGTTTCCGACGACGACCGCGCGGGCGGTTTTGGTGACCTCCGGACAGCCCAACGGCAGGAAGTTTATGGGGCGGACATCACCTACGGAACCAACAACGAGTTCGGGTTCGACTATCTCCGCGACAACATGGTCCGCGACATCAACAAGCGTGTGCAGAGGGGGCTGAACTTCGCCATCGTCGACGAGGTCGACAACATCCTCATCGACGAAGCGCGGACACCTCTCATCATTAGCGGCCAGGCGGAGGAGGCTAGCGAGACGTATGTGCAGTTCGCACGTGCGGTCAAGGGCCTCGAAGAAGACGTCGATTTTTTCGTGGACCACAAGGCGAAGCACATCTCTTTGACTGAGGAGGGGATCGATAAGGTCGAGAAACGCCTTGGCGTGAGCGACCTGTTCGAAGGTGACTCCAAGCTTGCCCGGCACCTCGAAGCAGCGATGGACGGCGAATATCTGAAGCGGCATGACCGCGACTATGTCGTGCGCGATGGACAGATCGTGATCGTGGACGAATTCACGGGGCGCATGATGCCGGGCCGCCGCTGGAGCCACGGTATCCACCAGGCTGTGGAAGCCAAAGAGGGCGTCCCGATCCAGCGAGAATCAATCACCTACGCGACGATCACCTTCCAGAACCTCTTCCGGATTTACAACAAGCTCGCCGGCATGACCGGTACGGCGGAGACCGAGGCCGAAGAGTTCGCGAAGATTTACGCGCTCGAAGTCGTCGTGATCCCGACACACCGGCCCATGGTTCGCGAGGATCACCAGGATTCGGTGTACATCAACGAACGCGCGAAGTTTGCCGCCGTCGTCGAAGAGATCGAAGAGATGCACCGTGCCGGACGGCCTGTGCTTGTCGGGACTACCTCGATCGAAAAGTCGGAGTACCTTGCAGATCAGCTACGACGCCGGGGGATTCAGCACGACGTGCTGAACGCGAAGCAGCACGAACGCGAGGCCGGCATTATCGAACTCGCCGGCCAGCACGGCGCTGTCACTATTGCGACCAACATGGCCGGCCGTGGTACGGACATCAAGCTCGGTTCGGGAGTGAAGGCAGCCGGCGGCCTGCACGTGATCGGCACGGAGCGGCATGAGTCCCGGCGGATTGATAACCAGCTTCGCGGTCGCGCGGGACGCCAGGGAGACCCCGGTTCAAGCCGCTTCTTTGTATCGTTCGGCGACGACATCATGCGCCGTTTCGCCCCCGACTGGGTCAGCGGAATGATGGAAAAGATGGGGATGACCGAGGAGATGCCCCTCGAATCCCGGATGGTGTCGCGCGCGATTGAGCAAGCGCAGACGAAGGTGGAGGGCCACAACTTCGACATCCGGAAGCGCCTGGTCGAGTTCGATGATGTGATAAACGAGCATCGCAAGGTTATCTACGCCGAGCGCGAAAAGGTGCTGACAGGCGCGGATACGCGTACCAACGTCATGGGCCTCCTGACCGAGGAGATCGAGGCTGTGATGGGCGCGCTGGAAGACGGCACCGACGAAACGTACGAGCTCGTCCACTCCGAACTGCGCGAAATTCTGATGGCAGACGACCTCCCGACCGTCGAAGAGCTGCGCGAGCTCGGCGAGGAAGCGACCGAGGAGGTGCTCGACCGCATCGACGACCGGTACGATTCGCTCGAGGAGTACATGGGCGAGGAAAACATGCGGCGCGTCGAGAGCTGGATCCTGCTCGAATCCATCGATCAGCACTGGCGCCAGCACTTGACGGCGGTCGAAGACCTTCGCCAGAGCATCGGACTCCAAGCCTATGCACAGGTTGACCCGTTGGTGGCCTTCAAGCGCGAGGGCCGCGACATGTTCACACAACTCCTGGAGAACATCCGGCGCCAGGTGGCACGGACTGTCTTCAAAGTAAAACTCGTCGAACAGCGGCGCGGACAAGAAAATGGCGTGCCGGAGAACGCCCGTGCAGAGCGGCCAGATGTCGACGGTGCGGCCCCGGCAGCCGAGCCTGTGCTCGCGGGTTCAAGCACGCCGGATCCGGACAGCCTCCGCACGAATCGTGGCGAAGCCGAAGAGAATACCCAGAAAGCCGAGAAGTCCCGTAAGGCTGCGGCACGCCGGAAGATGATCCGGTAGCACGATGAGAGCCGCCAGCGGACTTCCCAGCATCGCCCTTGCGCGGCATGCTGAATCCATGGGTGTACTCAATGAACTGGGCTTCGACAAGGACGAGCAACGCGGCATGCTGATTGACCCGCCGGACCACGCGCTCGCCGAAGCCAGCGCGATCAAGCCACGGCCCACCGTTGCCTCGAACCTGATGACTGCGGAACCGGCGCCTCGTATCGCCTGGTGGCCGGCTGGCGGGCGGCTCGACCCGGGAACCGTGAGCCGCTTCCACTGGATGGTCCAAATGGGGCGCGGCGAGGGCTGGCTCATCTGCGACCCCGAGGATGAAGACAGCGCCGCGGCTGACGAAGTGCGCCAGGCAGTGGCCGAATCTTCGCTCAACGACCTTGGGGAGGTATCCCTTTCGACCGGCGAAATCGCGCTGCACGTGGGTCCGCGGAGCTGAGGTCGACCGTTCCCGGACCGCAGGTGGTGGCAATTTGCGCGTGATTGGGATTCGGGAAGTGATCCGCCTCAGGCCATCCGGCCCCGGATGAGCGCCCAGGGCACTGTCCAGCCCCAGGGATCGTCGCGCAGTTCGAAGTAACGCCGCTGTGCCGGTGTTGCATCGGCGAACAGCTCACGGATGACTGCCACCTTCGAGGCCGGTGTCCCCATCCGGTCGACCCATGCCTGTCCGTCCAGCACATAGCCAGAGCGTTCGAGCACATCCCCGTGCAGCCCTACGTGCTCCATCATCGCGAGCCACTGCGAAACGCCCCAGTTGCGTACATGCGATCGGTCTCGGAGCAGCTCAACGGTGTTCGAGAAGGTATCGAGCGACGGGTCTTCCGGCGCGATGGTATCCACTAGGACGAAGCGCCCGCCCGGACGAAGCACGCGCGCGACCTCTGCGACGAAGCGGCCGGGCGCCGGAAAGTGGTGCGCGCTGACCCGGCAGGTGACGATATCGAAAGTCCCGGGGTCGAACGGGAGGGATTGGGCATCACCGTATTCGCAAATGACGTTGGTGAGGCCGCGTTGGCGCGCTCCCTTTCCTGCTTCCTCGAGCATGTCGCGGGTGATGTCCACGGCTGTCACACCGGCGCACCTCGGCGCGAGCGCAAACGCCGTATGGCCCGCGCCGGTTCCGATGTCGAGCGCAACGTCGCGCTTCGTCGGTTCGGCCGCGTCCACGACGAGCGGCAAATCCGGGCCAGCTGCATGCACAGCGCTCGTCGCGTATTTGGACGCGGCGGCGCCGAACTGCTGGACCGTCACCTCTGACGGGGTGGACTCCTGCGACGGCGAACTCATAACGCACCTCCTTGCTGCAGTCACGGTAGCGTGTAACAGTCGACGCCACCACGAGATGCTTGCCAAGACAGGACGAACGGGGCTGGCGAGAACAGCTAGACTACCTCATCTCTACAGCCCTGCCACACTGCCTTTCGGGTCTTTTGCATCCTTCCCGCGCAGTGTGTACTCTCCCTTGCGATGCAGGTAATCCGCCACGATCCAGCGGAAGTTGAAGCTACCCAAGCGCCCATCTTCAGGGGGGACGTGCGTCGGCGCGTGCTCATTGGTGAATCTGAGAGCGACCAGGTGACTGTGCTGCTGGTCGAGTTCGAAGCGGGGGGACGGAACGTATTCCACCGGCATACGTTCGACCAGGTCCTCTACGTGACCGAAGGGGAAGGCATCGTCGCAAGCGACACGGAGGAGCATGTGGTACGCAAGGGCGATATCGTCATCATCCCGGCCGGCGAAAAGCACTGGCACGGCGGAACCGAGACCACAGCGATGTCCCATCTTGCCATAGGAACCCCGGGCGAGACCGAAATCGTTGAGTGAACCTGCACTTCGCTTTCGTGGAGTCACAAACGCTCACCCGGGAGGAAACCATCCGCGGGTCTCATACGTTGTATTAGCGAAACGCCGTGAAGGAGGAAACACGATGGATTCGATGAACCAATCGTGGGCTGCTCACCGACACAAGAACCAAGATCGCGATACCTATACTCATCAGCACGAGCACGATGCCGAGCACTGTGGCGGCGATTGCGACGACCACGGGATGCCCGTCAACGGACACCGTCCGCGCTCGGCCGTGATAGCGCGCCGATAAGCGGCGCCCCGGCCGGGCAGGGACCGTACCGGGCAGGACACTGCTCAGGCCGGTTTAATACCCCCGACGAGCATTGCGTTGGCCTTTTCGCCGTCCACGGCGTGATCCGGGTGCTGCGCACGAATGTGCTCTTCGGCCTGCCGCCTCACTTTTTCTTCGCTATCGTCCTGGTATTCGGTATCGCAGGCAAGGCCCGTCGCCTTACAGACATACTTGTATGCGATGCACCGTCTCCTTTCTTTGCGTGGCGCAGGGACAGCGTCGGCGTGCGGAACTCACGGGCGCATAATGGACCCGTCGCAGCCATCACATCCTGGTAACGAGGCCGGCTATGTCACCATGCGATGGACTACGTCGAACACCATCTCACAGTTGAGCCGGAACGACTCGAGGCTGACGCACTCGTTGTGCCCGTGGAACGTGGCCAGCACCTCGGGCTGATCGATGCCACCGGTGAAGCCATATGCGACAACATCCCGGTTTCGAAAGACGCGCGAATCGGTGAAGCCAACGGTCACACCCGGCAGGACGAGTGCGTCTTCTACGTGGTGGTGCACGACGTCCTCGATGGTACGAAACAGCTCGGTATCGAAACTGTTCTCCTCCGACCACCCCTCGAACACCCGCTCCACCCGTACCTTCGGGTCATCGATCACCTGTTCGAGCTGGGGTAGGAAGTCTTCCGGCCGCACCCCGGGCAGGAGGCGACAGTCGAGGGTCACCTCTGCCTGCGCCGGAATGACGTTGTGTTTGATGCCGGACCGGGCTGTAGTCGTGCTGATGGTGTTAGTGAGAAGGGCGCGTATAGCGGTATTCTCGTCGGCTTCCTTCGCCAGTCCTTCAGAAGTTGGCTCGCCGGTGAAAATGCCCGCCCGGCGTAGGCGGGCGAAGTATTCCTCGAGCGCCGGGGAGACGACGAGCGGGCGATCCCATTGCTGGATGCGATAGAGCGCGCGGACCAGCCGATCGAGGCAGTTGTCGTCGTGTGGCCGCGAGCCGTGTCCCGGGCGGCCTTCGGCGAGCAAGCGCAGCCAGAGTGGGCCCTTTTCGGTCACGGCCACATTGAACACAGGGCATTCAACGCCAAAGAGCTCCGTCGTCCCGGAGCCGCCCTCGTTCAGCACATATTCGACATCGAGGAGTTCCGGATAGTGCCGCTCCAGCCAGAGGATGCCATATTCGCCGCCGGCTTCCTCGTCTGCCACCGCGAGGAAGACGATGTCGCGCTTGAGCGGCACTTCAAGGCGTTTGAGCGCAAGGAAGGTCATGAGCTGCGCCACGCCAATGCCTTTCATATCGAGCGCACCACGACCCCAGACGTAACCATCTTTCACCACACCACCGAAGGGCTCAACCTGCCAGTACTCGCCCTCCACGGGCACCACGTCGGTGTGGTTCAGCAACATGATCGGCCGTTTCGAACCATCTCCCGGTAGGACCGCGCGCAGCGAGACCCGGTCATCTCCCGCGTCGAAGAGCTCATAGGGGATGCCTTCGGCATCCAGGATGTCCCCCAGGAATGCACATGCGCGCCGCTCGTTTCCCGGCGGGTTGGACGTGTCCACCTGCAGATATTGTTGGAAGACGTCGAGCGCCTCCGCATGAAGCGCATCCCAATCAACCATCATCGACGTCGACACCAGGCACCTCCGGGCAACAGCATGACGCTCAAAGCCTACGGAATTCGGGGCGGCCGCGCAGCTCATGCGGTACGGGCAGTGGCCCGGTGGGGCTGTCGTTGACTTCTACTCCTCGATCTTGCGCGTCACCATCGAGGAGCCCATCGGCCCGCTCACCCAGCCAGCAAGGTACGCGCCGAATTTTCCGGCTTCGCCGCCGGCCACGACCAGCGTGATCATGTCGTCGGATCGAAATTTCGGCACGAGTGTGTCCATCCCCATCTGTTCAGCGCGGGACGGCGGGATGCCCTCTGCAACGACTTCATCCTGTACGAGCTCCCTCACCGGGCGTTTTGAGGCCTCTTGGACCTGGGCACGGAACTGATTCTTGTCCCAACCGCTTTCGGCGATGGTGTCTACGTGTTCCGGCGGGATGATGACAACAATCTCGCCCGAGCCATAGTGCTTCGGGTGGCTCACTGCGGAGAGAGCTTTGCCGTAGCTGTTTGCGAGGGTGCGCGCATCGCGCGCGAGCTGATCGATGATCCCATTGGGTGCGCCACCCGCAAAGACGGTGACAGTGCTCTCCGAGGGGGCAAAACCTTTCTCGACATGCAAAGGCTCCCAATTGGAGCGCTCTTCGAACTCGGCGAAGCAGAACGTGTACTTGCCGGGCTGCCCCAGGGCGGCACGGTCGACCTCGCCAGGGCGCCCACCGCCGACATTACGCACTACCAGCTGGACTGCACGCCCGATCGTCGCATTTGCGCGGTTTCCCTGGCCGAGAACGTTCATCCGGTAGTTCATACCGATGCGGTCCCGTATGGGGCCGTTCACGATGATCACCGGCGTCGGGAAGTGTGTGGTGGCGAGGACGCCATGCATGTTGAACTCGTCGGTCAGCACCGCTTCAAGCGCCGCGATCACGACGGGCAGATAATCGGGTTTGCACCCGGCCATGACGGCGTTGATCGCCACCTTCTCCACGGTCAGCGGAGCGAGGTTGGGCGGCACTGCACCGATGACTTCCTGTGAGTCACGCAATGTCCCGTCCAGCATGCGCATGACGCGTTCAGGGGTCGGCGGCACGACGGGCAAGCCGTCCGTTAGCCCCTGTTCGAACATGAACTCGAAGACGTCGTCCGATTCGCCCACTTCGATCCGCCGTGCGCGGACCGGGCTCCCGGCGGCTTCAGCCGCGAGCCGCTCGTGTACATCAGGCTCCACCGACTTCGAACCACATCCCGGCCGCGAATCCGGGTAACTATCCCAGTCGATTGCGGGCGCTGGCAGGCGAGCGATGCCGGCCACCTCGCCGAAGAGGTCTTTCCAATCCTGCTTCCCGAAGCCAACAAAGCGGCGAAGTTCCTTGCCCGCGCCGTCGGCAAGGATGACGGTCGGTACGGTGTCGAGATCGTATGCGAAAGAAACGTGGAGCGCCGAGTCGTCGAGCATTGGCATGGTTAGGCCATGGTCGTGGACCAGCTTCGCGTTTCCCGCTTCGTCCTGACCGATCGCGAGCACGTCGACCCGGTCGCCAAAGGCGTCCTGTGCGGACTGGATGAGCGGCATCGAAAGCTGACAGGTGGGGCAGTCTTCCTTCACGAAGCAAAGGAGGGTATGCCGGCCCGTGGGGAACGAGTGTGCCTGTTCGGTGGCGGTTGGAAGTGTAAAGGGCGGAAGCTGGGCCATGGCGGGAGTTTACCCGATTGACTCGCGCTGTGATCGTGCCCGGGTAGGTGATGGGCACCATAGGTATGGCCTATACTGCGCGAATCCCGATTCCCGGAAGGGTTGCCATGGAACTCCGGACGATCCCAATTGGAGGGCACAAGATCGCCTATCGCCAGGTGGGGGCGGGGCCACCGATCGTGTTACTCCATGGCGTCCTCTCTGACAGCCGTTACTGGACGCCTCAGTTTGACGAGCTTGCGCGGGATTTCACGGTGATCGCGTGGGATGCGCCCGGTGCGGGCAGTTCGACCGACCCGCCGGAGACGTTCAGCATCGCAGACTATGCGCATGTCCTCGCCGAATTCGTCCGAGCGCTGGGCATTGAACGGGCGCATATCGGGGGGTTGTCGTGGGGTGGTGCACTGGCACTCGAGCTGTATCGCCATCACCCGGACATGGTGAGAAGCCTGATGCTCGCCGATACGTATGCCGGGTGGAAGGGGAGCCTCCCGGCCGAGGTCGTGTACGCACGCCTTGAGCAGTGTCTCCAAGAGTCCGAGTTGGCGCCCGCCGAGTTTATCCCCAACTGGCTGCCGGGCCTCCTCGCACCGTCGGCACCAGCGAAGCTGGTCGAGCAGACCACGGCCATGATGTCCGACTTCCACCCGGCCGGCTATCGCGCCATCATCCGCGGTATGGCGGAGGCTGACGAACGAGATGTCCTCCCTTCCATTCGCGTCCCAACGCTGCTCGTCTGGGGCGAGGGCGACAAGCGCTCGCCAACCAGCGTTGCAGGCGAGATGCGGAACGCCATCCGCGGGGCGCGACTCGTCGTCATTCCCGGTGCGGGCCACCTGAGCAGTGCCGAACGGCCAGACCGCTTCAACGCGGCCGTCCGCGCGTTCTGTAACCAGAACCCGCTCTAGCGCCTGTCACGGTGCCCGGCAGGGATCACGGAGAGTCGCCCGCCGGTGGTTCGTCACCAGGGTCGAGTTCGAAGTCCGATTCGAAGTGCTCAGCGACGATGCCCCGCAGACCGTCGAGGTCGGTGTCGAACGCGGAGCCCGCCCCCCCGGCACCGGGAGCGAGGTCGCGTGCTTCGCGCGCATCGTCATAGCGACCGGTGGTCAACCAGGACAGACTCTCGTCGTCATGAAGCCGCGCAGTATGGGGCTCGCCGGGCGACGCCCAGGCGAGATTCCCCCACTCCTCCGGGTAGCCTTCCGGGATGGGGACGACGGAGAGGAAAAGGATGAACTGGCCACCCTCCTCCAGGTCGAGAACTTGAAATACGCGCTCCGAGGGGGTTGCATCATCGGCAGGGTGGTGGGCGACACTGGCCGTACTGATGCGAGTGAAGTAATCGCCCTCGGTCAAACTGCCTGCCAGCGGCTCATCGACGTGGAACGTCCTGAGTACCTCAGTCACCGAGTCGTACGCACCTCCATCATCCAGGGGAAATCCCACGGTCTCGATGTCTTCCTCTTCGAGCGTCGCCAATACGATCGCGTCTGTCGCCTCGACGAGCTCGTCCAGATCGAAGAATGCTGGCCATTCGCCCCCGCTCCCGCCGTTTTCGCCCGGCACCACAGGGGTACCGGTGTGGTCGTTCTCACCGTGTCCACCACAGGCGGCAACAGTCAGTGCAATGGCCAGCGTGGCTATGAGCAGCCTGCAACGTCCCAATTTCTCCTGCATCGGGTCATCGTCTCCTGCTTTGCGTCCAAGCGGGAGCAACATGGAAAGGTGAGGCCGTCCACACTGAACCAGTGAATGTGACCTCGTTCATCGTAGGCGCCATTGTTGGCGGGGTACAAAACGCGAATCGTACGTATGAAGCACACTGTGATCCGAGACGCCACAAACGAAGACCTCGAGGCAATCAATGCCATCTACAATGACGAGGTTTTGCACGGCACCTCCACGTGGGACGAGGAGGCCTGGACGCTCGAAGAGCGGGAGTCCTGGTTCGAAAAGCTCGGCGACCCGACGACTCCTATCCTGGTTGCGGAGGTTGACGGCGAGGTCCGTGGCTTCGCCTACCTCTCGTGGTACCGTACGAAGGCCGCCTACCGCTACACGCGGGAGGACACTATCTATCTCCACCGTGACTGCCGGGGGAAGGGTCTTGGCCAGCCTTTGCTTGCAGCGCTGATCCAGCGCGCGCGTGCAGCCCGAGTGCACCTGATGGTTGCAGTGATCACGGGAGATAACGAGGCAAGCATCCGGCTGCACGAGAGCCTGGGGTTCGAACGAGCCGGCTGCCTGCGGGAATCGGGATACAAATTCGGCGAATGGCTTGATGTCGTCTACATGACGAAGGTCATCGATTAGCCATCCGCCACGACGCCTCCTACGGCTCCGAGAGGGGCTGTGTTGTGAGCTTCCCGTAGTAGTTGAGGAAGTGTCCGCCGTGCTTCAGCAGCTCCCGGTGGACAACGTCACGTGTCTGATCGTCCTTGGTTCGAATTGCCAGGACGTACTTGCCGTCCAGGGCGGCACGCTCATATCTTTCCGCATCAGGGAGCGCGTCCATCGTTGCGAACTGCACCGCCCGGAGCACACGTCCCAGCATCCCGTGCGTTGAACCATGCGAGTCAATGCGCGCTGCGCCCGATTCTCCAGTCAGCACAGTGATGTCCTCTTCCGGCACGCCCGCGTCGAGGATTCCCTTCGCTGCTGCATCCGCGGCGTCATCCTCGTCCACGATTCCGAATACGTGCTGATAGGGGTAGACGATCCAGTCCCGTTCTGACATGCGACCTCCAGCCTTTCGCCAATGTTAATGTACAGGTTGGCAGACGACGGCACTCTCGACCGCGGTCTTTTGCCCTATCCCTGCGCGGCTGTTGGCCGGGTTTAACCGGGCCGCAAACCGAACGAATGGATGAGCTTCCCGTATCCCATGTAGCTTACGACGGCCCAGCCCAGCTCCAGAAGCTGCTCCTCTGTGTAATGCTCGAGGAGTTCGTCGAAGAGCTCCTGGTCGATGTTGGCGTGATCAGCGTAAAGCCGCTCGGTGTAATGGAAAGCCGCTTTTTCGGCCGGGGTAAAGTCGGCATCGCCCCAGGCCCGGATCTTCGCGATGGTCTCCTCTTCGAGGGTGTCTCCTTCCCCTGACAGGGGAAGCCGGGCTGCCTGTCAAAATTCGCATGCGTTGAGCTGCGCGACTCGGAAGCGCACCATCTCTTTGAGCCGGGCGCTCAGCGCGCCATCGCGCACGATGTGACGGTACCACTGGTTCCATGCCTCGAAGAGGGTGGAGTTGTGGGCGAAGACGCGCGTGAAGGGGTCACGCCGCTCCTGGAACCGTTCCGATATCTCGTGGTCTTCGGCCAGCCGTATCCGTGGCCTATCCTCTTGTTGCATAGCCTGCAGTCTAGCAACGCGACACTCCGGGCGCCGATGCCATAAGGTGGCACGTATGGGTGAGACGATGATTCTCCGCGTGGCCCACCTGTATCCCGAGGTGATGAACATCTACGGTGACCGGGGGAACACGATCGCGATCCGTCACCGTTGCAAGGCACGGGGTGTCGAGGTCGAGGTTACCGGAGTGGGAGTTGGCGACCCCTTTGACCCGGATGACTTCGACTTGATCTTGATTGGTGGCGGGCAAGACCGCGAACAGCAGCGCATTGCCGAGGACCTGGCAGCGAAAGCCGACGCCATAAAAGGCGCGGCAGACCAGGGAATGCCCGGGCTTGCTGTCTGCGGTGGATTCCAGCTCTTTGGCCAGCGCTATATTGACCACGATGGAAGCGTCATCCCAGGCGCTGGCATCTTCGATGTGGAAACGCGGCACCCGGGACCCCGTGCGGACCGCTGTATTGGGGACATCGTGATCATCACCGAGTTTGGGGAGATAGCGGGGTTCGAGAATCACGGTGGCCGGACATACCTGGAG
Organism: Dehalococcoidia bacterium; assembly: GCA_007118095.1. Classification (GTDB taxonomy): domain Bacteria; phylum Chloroflexota; class Dehalococcoidia; order Tepidiformales; family Tepidiformaceae; genus SLAK01. Next base: position 11,528 of record SKSF01000017.1, on the reverse strand, counting down.
CCCGGGCAGGAGGCCCTCGGAACCGTTGTTCGCGGCCGTGGAAACAACGCCGAGGACGGTTCCGAAGGCGCGATCTACCAGAACTTCTTTGGAACGTATCTCCACGGGAGCCTGCTCCCAAAGAACCCCCGGCTCGCGGACGAGCTCATTCTGCGTGCGCTTCGGCGCAAGTACGGCCAAGCAGTGGAGCTTCCCCCACTGGACGACGCCGTCGAAAGTGCGGCGCATGATTCCGCTGTGGCAGCCGCGGAACGCCGCAGCGCCCCGACTGTTACCCGGTGGAACGGCTTCGCTGGACGCCTGCGTCGCCGCTGACAAGGGAACGGCAGCCGGGTGAAGAAATTTGGGGCCGGGGGATTAGCACTCTGCTGGAAAGAGTGCTAATATGCGCATCCAAGGACAACACTACTCCACCTGAGGTAATCCCACCTATGGCAAAGCAGCTCATCTTCGACGAAGAAGCTCGACACGCGCTCAAGCGCGGCATTGACGCGCTCGCTGACGCGGTCAAGATCACGCTTGGCCCCCGCGGCCGGAACGTGGTGCTGGACAAGAAGTTCGGCGCCCCGACGATCACAAACGACGGCGTGACCATCGCGAAAGACATCGACCTCGAAGACCACTTCGAAAACATTGGTGCCCAGCTCGCCAAAGAAATCGCCTCCAAGACCAACGACATCGCCGGTGACGGCACGACGACTGCCACGGTCCTGGGCCAGTCGATCGTCCAAGAAGGGCTGAAGAACGTCGCGGCGGGCGCCAACCCGATGGCGCTGAAGCGCGGCCTGGAAGCTGGCGCCTCGGCTGTCGTCGATCAGATCAAGAAGAACTCCATCAAGGTGACCGAACGGAGCCAGATGGCACAGGTTGCGTCCATCTCCGCGAACAACGACCCAACGGTCGGTGAGCTCATCGGCGAATGCATGGAGAAGGTCGGCAAGGACGGGGTCATCACCGTTGAAGAGTCCCGCGGCATCGAGACGGAAGTCGAGTATGTTGACGGTATGGCGTTCGACCGTGGATACATCAGCCCGTACTTCGTGACGAACCCGGAGCGGATGGAGGCGGCCATCGAAGACCCCTACATCCTCATCACGGACAAGAAGATCAGCTCGGTGCAGGAGCTTTTGCCTGTGCTCGAGCGGATCATGGCGCAGACCAAGAACCTGGTGATTATCTGCGGTGACCTCGACGGTGAGGCGCTTGCAACGCTGGCCGTGAACAAGATGCGCGGCACCATCAATGTTCTCGCCGTGAAGGCTCCCGGCTTCGGCGACCGCCAGAAGGACAACCTGGGTGACATCGCGGTCCTTACCGGCGGTACGGTGATTTCCGAGGAAGTCGGTCGTACGTTCGACAGTATCGAAATCGGCGACCTCGGCCGCGCCCGGCGCGCCGTCTCCACGAAAGAGGAGACGACGGTCATCGAGGGCAAGGGCAAGAAGAAGGACATCGACGCCCGCATCGCGCAGGTGCGCGCCATCATGGAGGAAGCGAAGAGCTCGTGGGACCGCGAGAAGGCCCAGGAGCGGCTCGGCAAGCTAGCCGGCAGCGTCGCCGTCATCAAGGTCGGCGCGGCCACCGAGGTCGAGCTCAAGGAGAAGAAGCACCGCGTGGAAGACGCACTCAGCGCCACGCGTGCTGCGGTTGAGGAAGGCATCGTCGCTGGCGGCGGTGTGGCCCTCATCAACGCGATGCCCGCGCTCGACAAGCTCAAACTGGAGGGCGACGAGGCAACGGGCATCAAGATCCTTCGCCGTGCGCTCGAAGAGCCATTGCGCCGCATCGCCATCAACGCTGGCAAGGACGGTTCGGTCATCGTTGAAGAGGTGAAGAAGCTGCCGAAGGGCGAAGGTTACAACGCCTCCACCGAGCAGTACGGCAACATGATCGACATGGCGATTCCCGACCCGACCAAGGTGACGCGGTCCACGGTCGAGAACGCTGTATCCATCGCGGCGATGGTGCTCACCACTAACTGCCTGATCGCGGAACGGCAGGAGCAGGGCTCCGGCCAGCAGGCAGCCGCCCCGCCGATGTACTAGGCACAAAGGGCCCCAGTATTGCTCTCAGCGGAGGGGGCCAGGAACGCTGGTCCCCTCCGTTGCATTTCAGGGACGGTGACACCGTTCCCCGGACCTTTTTGTTCAAAGGTGATCGAGATGCTGACTGAGAACGGAATGGACATGGACCAGAACGCCATTGACCAGGTCATGAGCCAGGCTGACGTCCTGACCATCGGCTTCATGCACCTTCCCTGGCGCCTCTTGATTGACACGCGGTTCAACGATGAGACGGGGCCAATGATCCGGGTGGTGGAACCCGTGTCTTCAGTCCAGGAACGGTATCTCTGGCTGGGACGCCATCGGGGTATGTTTGGCGCGCCCCAGGGCTTTTCCTTCTTTGGTTGGCCCCATACCATTCGGGGTCTGTGGGAACGAGATGCACTCCGCGTGATGCGCGACCGCCTTGCCGCGGCACCCGGCGATGGTGTCGAACAGCTCGACGCAGCGCTTCACAAGCTGTCCGAACTCGAAAATGAAGAGTATCGCCGCCTCATCCGGGGTGAAGCCCACTGGAAGACCCTGTGGGAAGCGCAACCGGCCTGACGCGAACGGGCACCACAGGAGGAAGCCATGGGTCCCTGGTCACCGGGAGAAAGCTGTGCCGGGCACGTTCGAACAACGACGGTTCATCGTCCGAGGGCGAGTGCAGGGCGTAAACTTCCGTGCCTACGTCGCTGAGCGGGCGCGAGAGCTCGGCGTCCGAGGGTGGATCCGCAACTGTCCCGACGGCGCCACGGTTGAAGCCGTGGCGCAGGGGACAGATGAACAGCTACGAACATTCGCCGACCAGGCGATGCGGCGAGGCCCGCCGGGAGCCCGCGTGGACGACTTCGAGGAAGTCCCAGAAACGCCTGGCGAAGCGCTAGAACGGTTCGGCATCAGGGGATGAAGCCGTCCTGGACCGGCGGTTCATGCCACCATATGCCCGTCACCCCACCAACCGCTCCAGCATCCGATGCGCTGCCTGCTTCGCCCGGCTCGAGGGCTCGACCTGTGGGCCGACGCATGCGGGGCATCCTGCTTCGCAGTTGCACCGGGAAACGACATCGACGCAAGCATCGATGAGCTGATCGCGCACCTCGAACAACTTCTGCGCGAGGCCTACGCCACCAGGTACGGCGTCGTAGAGGAAGACGGTCGGAAGGCCGTTGTAGGGTGCGCGCACCTGCGACTCTGCGCCAATATCCCGTGCGTCGCACAGGCAATAGATGGGTGCGAGATTTTGCGCCAGGTGTGCAATGCCACCGAGGCCAGTGGCGATCTCGTCCCTATCCATCCCCTTCACGGCATCGTCGTCGAAGCTTAGCCAGTAGGCACTTGTGTGCAGCGACTCTTCGGGGATCGCGATCTTTCCCCAGCCTACGTTCTCGTGTGTGTTTAGCTTCACCTTCTTGAAGATGGTCGCCAGGTAGGTGATGGCCACCTCGCCAACTTCGTGCAGCCCCCGCGATTCACCTGCCGATTCGAACCCTTCCAGCACCTTGAGCTCCACGGCAAGCTGCGCATCCGTGTAGTAGTCCACCGACACAGGCGTTACGAACGCTTTCTTGTTGTCCCAGTCGAGACGCTCAACCTGGTATTGCTGCCCGGCATGAATGTAGATCGCGTCCTCGTGGATGAGGAGTGGTGCGCTCGGGCGGTCGCACTCGCCGATGACTCGTGGCTTTGGCCCCTGTTCGATAATAACGAAGTTGTCGGTACTCGCGGTCCGCAGGGACACGTTCTCGGCCGGATAGCTTTCATGCATCCAGAAGTACCGGTCACCCGAGCGCTGAAGAATATCTTCCTCCACGAGGATGTCGAGCATTTCGCCTGCATGCGGACCGAAGACTTCGCCCTCGTGGAATGGCAACTCGAAGGCCGCGCATTTGAGGTGCGACCCCAGCACGAAGAGATTATCCGGGTCGATGAGGCCATCTTCGACTGGTTGGTCGAAAATGAACTGCGGATTGGTCGCGACGAACTGGTCGAGCGGATTCGACGAGGCAACCATCACCGAGAGGGACGACTCCATCGTCCGGCCAGCCCGCCCAAACTGTTGCCACAAGCTGGCGAGCGAACCCGGGTAGCCCATCACGACGCTCGCCGCCATCCCGCCGATGTCAATGCCCAGCTCGAGCGCGTTCGTTGCCACGACACCGCGAACGGTGCCATCACGCAAGCCTTCTTCGATTCGGCGCCGTTCGCGCGGGAGATAGCCTCCCCGATACCCGGCTACGCGTTCGCTGTCGCCGGGCTTGTCGCGCAGCGTCTCGCGCAGGTAGGTCAGCAGGATTTCGACGCGCATACGGCTCGGGGCGAACAAGATTGTCTGCACCTGCGAGCGGATGAGCCGGGCTCCTACGTCGCGCGCTGCCTTCAGGGACGACTGCCGGATTCCAAGCTCGCGGTTCACAACCGGCGGGTTGTAGACGACGACCACGCGCTCGCCCGCGGGTGAGCCGTTGTCGTCGACGACGTGGACGCGGTCGCCGGTGAGCGCTGCTGCGAGCTCGCCCGGGTTTCCGATGGTTGCCGAGCAGAAGATGAACGTTGGGTCGGCCCCATAGAACTGGCAGACGCGTCTCAGCCGCCTGACAAGGTTCGCCAGATGGCTGCCGAAGACACCCCGGTACGTGTGCATCTCATCGATCACGATGTACTCGAGTCCTTCGAAGAAGCGCTTCCACTTCGTGTGATGGGGAAGGATCGCGGTGTGAAGCATGTCCGGGTTGGTGAGTACGATGTGCCCGGCAGAGCGGACCGAACGGCGCGCGTCTGCCGGCGTGTCACCGTCGTAGGTGAACGTGCGGATATCTTCTTCCAGCTCCGAGACCAAGCCGTGCAATTCATCGAGCTGGTCCTGCGCGAGTGCCTTCGTCGGAAACAGGTACAGGGCCCGTGTCGAACCATCACGCAGGATGCTGTCGAGGACGGGAATGTTGTAGCACAGGGTCTTTCCGCTGGCGGTGGGGGTTACGACGACCACGTTCTCGGCAGCTATTGCGTGAGTGATTGCACGCGCCTGATGGCTATACAGGCGCTCGATGCCGCGTCTGCGCAGGACACCGGTCAACCTCTCGTCGAGCTGGTCGGGCCACTCACCATGGCGTGCGTTGCGCTCGTCAACGCGCTGCACGTGGACGTCGGTCCGCTTTGCCTGGAGGTCGCTTATGACCTTATCGGCGACGAGGTCAGGCGGTACGGGGCGGACGGCGGGAACGGGGTATGCAGGTTTTGGCTTGGCCATAGCGATGTCCAGATGGAAGGCGTGCGGCGAGGGTCTGCTCGCGGTTTGCACCTGGCGAACGGATGTTCTGGAGTATAGGGGAAGATGCTGCCGGACAGAAGGGGTGAGAGGCGCGGATAGCCTGCGCGACTACCGAGCGGCCAGTGCTTCGCGAGCGGCTCGGAGGCCTGACTCTATAGCGCCATGCACGGTCGCCGGGCGAATACGATTCGTTGCTTCTCCCGCGAAGAACAGCGTCTGGTCAAGTGGCGAGGCCAGAGCCTCACGGCTCCCGGCAGCGCCGGGCGGTACGTGCGAATATCCCATCCTGGTGTAGATCGTTCGCCCAGACGACGACACGGCTGTCTTCAACGAGGTGTCCCAACTTCCGCCTGTACATGGCTTCCAGATCGCGCACAGCGTGTTCCACCGCCTAGTCATGAGGCATTTTGCCGAAGCGGTCAGCGTCACGACCACCGAAGAACGCGGTGAGGATGGGCGACTCACCGCGATGTCCTTCTCCAGGGCGCCACCAGAGCTGCGTCGGCAGCGTTGTCAGCAGAAAGCTGAAGTCTTCTTCCCAGAATTGTTCGCGAAAGCGCAGGGCAATCTTTCCGATGTTCCCCGCACCGAGTGATTCGATTGCAGCCAGCTTCTCCGCCGGCAAGGGTGGGTCGAACATGACTTCGCCGGACTGAATGACACCAAGCGGGAGTGTGATGATTGCGTGTTTGGATTCGAAGTGGGAGTCCCCGGCATGAACTACGACGCCATCCTCTTGCCAGGCAATGCTGTGGACCACGGCCCCAAAGCGCACGTCGAGGTCTTGAGCTGCGCGGCCAAGTGACACCGAGTAACCGTCGGCGAGCCGGCAATGTGTCCGGTCTCCATCACCTGCGTAAGTCGCCTCGAGTATGCCGGCGATGCCCACGTCCTCGAGGTCGGCGGCGTGAAGCTCGGCGAAAGCATTTCGCAACAGGCGCACGTCGTCATCGGAAGGGTCCTGCGGCCAGAAGTCTATCCAGGTGCCCAGCGCGTCGGCTATAGAATAGTCCGGTCCTCGCCGCTCTGCCTCGCGCCGAGCCCGAGCTTCGATGCTCCCAACTGCGGCCGTGTTGGGGCGGCGCGCTGCGTCCGTTGCGTTCCAGAGGCGCTCCTCAGCGTAGGTGAAGTAGACAGGCTGATTGGCGTCGTCGACTGTTTCGAGGGAAAAGCGCTCGATCCATGACCAGGTGGCGACATTCTCGCCGTGGACGAACTCGGCTCCCAGTTCGACCGGGTGCGGCGCGAGGTCGTAGCTTGTCATGGCCCGGCCGCCAACCCTGTCGCGGGCATCAAGGACGGTCGCTTCGACCCCCCGGTCATGCAGTTCGCGGGCCGCCGCCAACCCGGCAGCACCCGCACCTATGACGATGACATCTGCCATGACCTTCCCCCAGACGTCGAGCCTGCCTGAACTGACAATTCGCAACCGCCAAAGCCGTTGTTCCCGGTGTTAGCAACGCCCTCTACTGGTGATGGGTTAGGCGACCTCGCGCAGAGCGCCGGTTTCGACCTCGTAGACGAAGCCGCGGACCGGGATGTCGTGCCGGACGAGCGGCGACTGCTGGTAGATCGTGATGTCGTCCCGCACCGACTGTTCAAGGTCTGCGAAGGGCAAGAAGGCCACATGATCGGCGATGGCGCCTCTTTGCTCCTTGAGCTGCTTGCGGATGTCGTCGTCTGTGAACGTCATCATGCCGCAGCCAGTGTGGTGGATAACTGCCACTTCTTCCGTGCCCAGGAGGTGCTGGCTGATCGCAAGGCTCCGTAGCGCCTCCACGACGCGTCCGCCGGCGTTGCGGATGACGTGGGCATCACCTTCCTGGAGGCCGAGCGCCTTCGCCGGATCGATACGCGCGTCCATGCAGACCACGATGGCCGTTCTTCGTGCTGGCGGCAGTGGCAGGTCTCCCTTGTCGAAGCTCTTGGCGTAGTCCGCATTTGCCGATACGAGCTCATCTATAACTGTCATCGTGCACCCTTCGGAAAAGTCGAGTTCGTTGATAGACAAATTGTACTACCCGACTACGCTCGCTGCGCTCCCGTTACACAACCCGGCGCAACCGCCCGGTCTCGACTTCGTAGATGAGGCCGTAGACGGGCACATCGTGCCGCACAATTGGCGATTCGTGGTACGTGTGCACGTCGTCCTGAATGGCCTGCTCCTGATCGGTGAACGGGAGGAACGCGATGTGGTCGGCGTTGGCGTTCAGGTTTTGTCGGAGGCGCTGGCGGATGTCCTGATCCGTAAAGGTCTGCATGCCGCAACGCGTGTGATGGATGATGATGACCTCTTCGGTCCCCAGGAGCTGTTGGCTGATTGCCAGGCTGCGTAGCGCCTCCACAACGCGCCCCCCGGCATTGCGGATGATGTGGGCGTCGCCGGGTTCAAGGCCAAGCGCGCGCGGCGGGTCGATACGGGCGTCCATACACGCGAGGATGGCAACTCGCTGGCGGGGCTGCGGCGGCAGCTCGCCCATCGTGTAACCTTCCGCGAATCGGGCGTTGGCTTCCAGGATATGTTCCAGTGCGGACATAGGTACCTCCGGATGCGACGATCCGGCACTCCCGCCGCACAGGCAACATGCCAACAGTGGGGAATGGCGTTTGGAAGTCGGTGTGAGCGGTGACGAGTTACTACTCTTGAGGTCCGACAAAACTGTCAGCCCTATCCCCGGTCGGTCACGCCGTGAACGCGTGCCGGGGTAACACGGATGAGCAGCCGACCCTGCTTGTCCAGGCGTTCCGCGAAATCATCGGGCGGTGTGAAGTCCTTGCCGCGCATCGCCCGGTTGATTGCCACGTGGCCGGGGACGATGTCCTCTTCCTGGAGTGCAGCTGTACCCTCGATAGTGACGTAGCCATAGGGTGCGCCTTCGTCGAGCACTGTGACGGCAACGCGGTTGTCCTGGCGCACGGTTCTCGCCTTCAGGCGGTCACGAGTTGTGCTGAAGAGCAGCGTGTCTCCCTCGAGGGCGTAGAAGATGACCGAATTCGTTGGAGAGCCATCGCTCCGCAGCGTCGTGACCACTGCCCACTTGTTTTTCCGGACGAACGCGTCCTGTTCCGCTGTGCCAATCATGCTCTCTGCCTCCAAAGATGTGTTTCGCGCATGAAACCTGCAAGGGGGCGGTGTGTCCATCGTGGCGTGGTTCATTGCCCGGGTGCGGGTGGTCGCTGACAATAAGAAATAGCCCCGGCTCGACCGTGGTGAGAAATCGTGGAGGCACGCACTGCGTGCCGTTTGGACACAGGGGTATATCGAAATGTCGAAGAAGATCCGCGCAGTGCTGACCCTGCAGATCGAAGCAGGGAAAGCAAACCCGGCGCCGCCAATTGGACCTGCCCTCGGGCAACACGGCGTCAACATCATGGAGTTTTGCAAGGAGTACAATGCCCGGACCCAGGATCAGGCCGGACAGGTTGTCCCCGCGCAGCTCACGATCTATGAAGATCGCTCCTTCAGTTTCGTGCTTCGCACTCCGCCCGCTGCAGATCTGATCCGGAAAGCAGCCGGCATCGGCAAGGGCAGCTCAAACGCGCGTATGGACAAAGTCGGACGCATCTCACTGGTGGACTTGAAGAAGATCGCGGAAGCGAAGATGCCTGACCTGAACGCAAACAACGTGGAAGAAGCCATGCGAATCGTGGAAGGCACGTGCCGCAGCATGGGAGTGGAGGTCCGATAATGCCGAGGCACGGGAAGAAATATCGGGAAGCTGCCGCGAAGATCGAAGAAGGCAAGCTGTACCACCCAGACGAGGCAATCGACCTCGCGAAGGAGCTCTCGTTCGTGAATTTCGACGAGACCGTCGAGGTTCATCTGCGCACTGGCCTCGACCCGCGCCATGCCGAGCAGCAGATTCGCAGCAGCACCGTCCTGCCGAACGGGCTGGGCAAGGAGATGCGGGTGCTCGTATTCACGGAAGGCGAGCCCGTCCGCATCGCGGACCAGGCGGGCGCCGACTACGTGGGCGGCGATGACCTTATCAAGCAGGTTGAAGGTGGCTGGACGGACTTCGATGTCGCCATCGCAACCCGGGAGATGATGGGCAAGGTCGGCCGTCTCGGCCGGGTGTTGGGCCCCAGGGGGCTGATGCCGAATCCGCGTGCGGGGACCGTCGTGGCGCCGGAGGATCTGGCCAAGAGTGTGCAGGATGCGAAGCGCGGCCGTGTAGAGTTCCGTATCGACCGGCTCGCGAACCTGCATGCGCCGATTGGCCGCGTCAGCTTCGATGCTCCGAAGCTGCGCGAGAATTTGGCGGCCTTCATCGACGCGGTCCAGGCGGCCAAGCCGGCGGAGACCAAGGGTCAGTACATCAAGAACGCCACGCTCACGACCTCGATGGGGCCTGGTATTCCGCTGGACCTGAACCCGACGCTGGCACTGCGCGTGGCGTAGTGGCCGCAACCATTGCAAACGAAAAGGCCCGGGCAAAGCCCGGGCCTTTGGTTTCTGGTCTCCGCCGACCGAACAGTGTGCCTACCCTAGCCTTGGGCGCGATAGTCGCGGTAGGGGCCGTCGCGCCAGTCAAGGGCTGCTTTCAGGCCACCGCCGGACTCCATCGACTCACGCACCTTATCCTGCCACGTATACGACTGCTGGGTGAACTGGCCGGCCGCGTCGAGATCGGTGGACGAACGGACGGACGAGTAGATGCCCATGTTCTCGTAGAACCGGTTCATGTTGACCTTGAGCATGGCCAGGTGGTCGGCGCTGAGGTTTGCGATGCGATCGGCATAGACTGTCGTGCGCTCTTCCAGCTCATCCATTGGCCACGCATGGTTGATCATGCCAACCTCTTCGGCCTCTTTGCCGGTGATATTGTCGCCGGTGTAGTAGAGCTCTTTGGCCTTGCGCATCCCAATGACGAGCGGCCAGATGGCGCCATTGCGTGCAACGCCCAGGCCGCGGACGCCCGGATGTCCGAAACGTGCGTCATCCGCTGCGCACACGAGATCGGACATCATGGCCAGCTCGCAGCCCCCGGCGAGACAGTAGCCGTGTACCTGAGCGACGGTCACCTTGGCCATGTTCCAGTAGTACATCTGAATGTCGGTGACTTGCTGCATGCCGGTGCGGATGCCCATCACCAGCCGACGGCCCTGATCGTCGACGACCTTGTGGCGACGGACGACGGCATCGGCGCCGCCGCGCGGCGGTGTGAGATCGTATCCGGCCGAGAAGGTGCGGCCCGCGCCCTTGAGGATGATGACACGAATGGTGTCGTCCGCTTCGTAGTCGTGTAGTGCCTCGTTGAGCTCATAGAGCAGCTCTTGAGACAGCGAGTTCATCTTCTCGGGCCGGTTCAGGGTAATACGGCCGACGCGGCCGTCCGTCCCTACTCGGTCCAGTTCCAGATTTTCGAAGGTCTTCGCCATTCCGTATCACCCCGCTTTGTGCTGTGGGCCGGGATTATACGGCGCTCGGCGGCACACACGAGTCCAGCGAACCCGGGTGCTAACCCGCAGACCTTTCTGCCCACACCTCCTGTTGAAGCCCGAGCGCTGTCAGGACCTGCTTGACACGGCCGCACGCACGATTCATATTTAGCCGAGTGGTTAATTAACCTGTGCGCTAAATACGATGCCAGTCGACCAGCTCAGCGCCACCTTCGCCGCACTCGCGGACCCGACCCGCAGGGCCATCCTGTCGCGGCTGACAACGGGCGAAGCCACCGTGTCGGACCTGGCGTCACCGTTCGATATGAGCCTCCCCGCGGTTTCGAAGCACCTGAAGGTGCTCGAGCACGCCGGGCTCATCGAGCGTGGACGCAACGCACAGTGGCGGCCATGCCGGTTAAACGCGGAGCCGCTCCAAGAGGTCGATGACTGGCTGGCCGAATACCGCCGTTTCTGGGAAGAGCGCTTCGAACGGCTGGACGACTACCTCCAGGAGCTGAAGGAGGAGCGTGGAGAATCAGACAATTAAAGGCACTCCGAACGACACGGTATTTGAGCCGCCATTTGAAAGGAACGACCGATGACACAGGAAGGCACCACCGGCCTCGTTGTCACCACGCCGACTGATTGCGAGATCCGCATCACTCGCAGCTTCGACGCACCACGAGCCCTTGTCTTCGACGCCTGGACGAAGTGTGAACACCTCAAGCGCTGGTTCGGCCGGCGCGGCGACGAGGGGACGGTCTGCAAGATTGACCTCCGCCCGGGTGGCGCCTGGCGGCTGGTTTCGCGCCTCCGTGAAGGCGGAG
>SKSF01000206.1 GCA_007118095.1 Dehalococcoidia bacterium | reverse complement strand
GGCGCCTTCGTGGCCCGCGTTCTCGTTTGTTCGTCGCCATCGGCACCTCCGGGGAAATCGGTCTCCCGGCAGCGCACCACGGGGCATGGGGAGGGTCTGTGACACGTGACGCAAAGAGGAATGCGCCCAAACCGCGGCTTAACCGCGACCACGAGGCCCCGCACACCCTGGCTAGCGTCGCGGCCGGATCACAACAGGGCCACCAGGTGGTGGCCCCGTTGACGTCGTCAGCAGAGACGCCCTAGAGAATCCAGAGCTGATAGCCCTGCTCGGCCAGGTCGGCAATGCTCGGATGGTCCATGTATTTTCCGCTCATCGGTTCATCCTGGAGCTGTTCTTTGACGCCGAACGCGCCTGAGCAGAAGTCGCAGACTTCATAGGTCAACCCTTCGGACTTGAGTTTGTTGAAGAGCTGCGCAAGGTGCTGGTCAGACTCGGTTTCGGGATTTCGAAAGCGGGCCAGCCAGCCGGTACCGGCGCCATCGAACACGATCTGTGCATCATTACCGCGCTCTTTCATCTCCGCTGTGTACAGCAACGCGTGGAGTGCGCGTGCCAGGCCTTCGTGAGATTCGGTCCCTGCATGCAGGACCACCGCGACGCGAGTTGATTCCATGGTTCCTCCTTCGGATGAGGCAGTTGCCTGCCTACCCACTGCACGGCACGGGCTGGGGAACTTCTGCGTCACGCGTCACAAAGAAGGGGTGGGCCGCCCCATCACGCGAGGGGCGGCCCACTTGCCGAAGGCGGATCATTGCACATTTGCTCACCGCGTTTGGATGAAACTTGTCAGGAGTCCTGGGTGTTGAAGAGCCAGGCGGCGATCGCAACGGGAACGACGGTCCACGCGGCCAGAGCGGCCCCGAGGAACCCAACCGTGCCCGCGCGTCCGAGCGTATCGGTGAGATAGGTGCCCAGCGGTCCCAGGATGTCCAGATCTGTTTCGATGCCCATCACGGACAGGATGCGCACGGATTCCACGGGGTTCGCCAGCACAGTGAGGAACAGCATCCGACCGGAGGGCGTCAGCGACAGCGCGACGGCGATCGCACCCAGGTCGTACGCGATGACGAACACGAACCAGGCGAGCACTGCAATGGCGATGGCTTTCAGGCGAGAATCGCTGAGTACCGAGATGAGCATGCCGATACCAAGCAAGGCGCTGGCGAGCACAGCGGACAGCAGCACGAAACCGAAGTAGGCGGCCAGGCCCGCGGTTGCGCCGACGAAGGCAAGCAGCAGGCCGGCACCGCCGAAGCCGAGCCCGATGGCGAGCCATAGTGCGGCAGTCAGCCCGGCGTACTTTCCAAGCAATAGCTCAGTGGAGGTGATCGGCTGCGACATGAGCGTCGCCAGGGAGCCTCGTTCGCGTTCGCCGGCAATGGACGCCGCACCGAGAACGAGGGCAAGCAGGGGAACCAGCATGAGGCCCAGGTTGACCAGGCTAGCTGTCGTGCGCGTGAGGCCCTGGCTGCCAAGAGCGCCACCCTGTCCCTGGACGAGGGCGATCAGCGTCGCCACCACGGCAAAGGTAATGGCGAAGGCGGCGAGCCAGCGGCTCTTAACAGCGTCACGGATTTCCTTCCGGTAGACGACATATGCCGCGTTCATCGGCCATCTCCTTGTTGACGACGGAAACGCATCACGGCTTCCTCGACGGATGCCTCTTCGACCCGGAAGTCGAGGACGTGGACCCCAGAGGCAACCAGGGATTCGACAATGGCCGCCTTTTGGGCCGGGGGGCAGGTCGCAACGAGCCAGTCGCCGGAGCGCCTGACTTCGTGACCGGTGAGCTCGGAGATCCGGGGGGCGACCTCTTTGCTGTGCCCGTTGAGGCGAAGGTACAGGCGGCTCCCGGCGGCCTCTGTCCCGGCGAGTGCCGTCGTGGAGCCGTCATAGACGAGGCGGCCGTTGTCGAGCACGAGTGCACGGTCGGCGATGTACGGGACGTCTTCCATCCAGTGCGTGGACAAGAGGACCGATGTCCCGGCGGTGCGCTGGCTCGTGACGAGTTCGCGGAGTTCGATGCGTGAGGCGATATCGAGTCCGCTGGTTGGCTCGTCGAGAATAAGCAGGGGTGGGCTCCCGAGGAGGGCGACGGCCAGGGCGAGGCGCTGCCGCATGCCGCCGGAGAGCGCCCCCGCCAGCTTGTCCTGCTCACCGTCGAGGTTGACGCTCGCAATTCGCTCGCGCGCTTCTTCGACCGGGACTTCCCGGAGCGCGGCGTAGAACACCATCGTTTCGCTCACAGTGAGGTCCGGGTGGAACGCGGGAGTTTGCGCGACATACCCAATATGCCGGCGTGCGTCCTTCGGCTTTTTCCGCGCGTCGATGCCGTTAATGAGCACGTCGCCTTCGAACTGGAGCAGACCGAGGAGGCACTTGATCAGGGTAGTCTTCCCGGCGCCATTGGCACCGATGATGGCCGTCACTTCGCCCGGGTGGAGTTCGAAGGACACGCCGGTGAGCGCTGGAGCCTTGCCGTAGTGTTTGCCAAGCCTTGTTGCTGTGAGCATCAGTGCCACCCTCGCTGAAGTGTGGTGGCGCTGCGCCACATCGTGGCGCCCACCCCTGCGACGATGAGCGCGGACAGGCTACCGAGGATGGCGCGCTGCGTACCGGACTCGCTGGTCTCGAGACGGACAGTCGGACGCATGAGCGGTGCCGGGTCCACGACCAGGGGTTCCGCCTGGTCCGAAGCAAAGCGACTGGCAGCAATGTCGAAGGCTTCATGTGCCAGCGTGAACGCATAGGCACGCAACGCAGGCGTCTCATCCATCAATGATTCGTACGCGCCGCGGTGTTCGTACGGGCGATCGCCAACGCCGTCTCCGCTAGTGTCATAGCCGGTGTAGGTGTCCCAGTAGTTGCCGCGGCCATCCGCCTCCCACGTGTTGTCGCCGAGGATGCGGCCACCGCCGCGGCTTTCGATCTGCCGGAGGTTCCCGGTGAACGAGTTCCCGGTGAAGGTGATGCGCGTCGTGCTGAACATCTCGATGGCGGTCTGGTTAAAGCCGATGAGGTTGTCCTCGATAAGCGCGGTGCTGGCGGGTGAGCTTGGGACGGCTTCCAGGGTCATCCCGAGCCGGTTGTGATGGATACGGTTGCCCGTCACGTGGACACCATCGACGTCTTTCATGAGGATCCCGTATCCGGAGGCCCGCGACGTGTTATGGGAGAACTCGTTGTCTTCGAGGGTGAGTCCCTCGGAGTACATGAGGGCGGCGCCAGCAATGCTTTCGCGGAATGTGTTACCGGCGAAACTGTTATTGTTGGCATACATGTAGTGAATGCCGTAGCGGACGTCGCGGACATCGTTCCGGTCGATCTGGTTGCGGTCGCCGAACCCTACGAAGATGCCGTCCTTTGCCGTCTCGACGGTGTTACCTTCAACGACGTTTTCGACGGTGTGGTAGAGATAGATGGCATGGCCGCGACGCTCGACCGGGAATTCGGTAACGCTCGATATGTGATTGTCCCGGACGATGTGGCGGTCGCTGCCCGTGAGGACGATGCCATAGAGGGCATCCCGGACCACGAGGTCCTGGATGGTCGCACCATCTTCCGTGACGCGGACACCCGAAGGCTCCCGGGTAACATCGCGCGCCGAGCCCTGGATGGTGAATCCCTCGAGGGTCACATTTTCCGCTGCGATGACGACAACGTGACCAGCCCGGCCCGCGTCAATGATGACCTCGCCATCGGCAAGCAGCTTCACGGGCTTCTCGATGACGAGTTGGCCGTTGTACGTGCCGGCGGGGACGGTGACGGTCCCGCCCGGCTCCGCATTCGCGATCATCTCGTCAATGTCGGCGGTGGTCCGGGTGTCACCGGCGCTGGCTGTGCCCTGGTTGATCACGAGGACAGCGGCAAGCCCGGCAAAAACGATGGCCGCTTTCGAGGCCGCCCTGACGTCGCCTGTATTGTTCCAGCTATCGCGGAGGAACCGGATGACCCACGGGCCGAAAGTGGTGAGAGCCGCGGCGAGGACCATCGCCCAGAAGCCGCTGGCGACCATAGCCGTGCTTTCGAAGTTCACGACGGTGGTGGTCCCGATCACGGTGGGCGTAAACGGTTCCACGGCCATCGGCGCGGTCGGGTCGAGGTCGTTTCCAAACCGGTAGAGCCAGAACTGGACATCGGCGAGGAAGCCTATGGGGAACGCCCAGATCGAGAGCCGGATCGCGGTGGTCACGCTGCGACGCGGAAGGACCAGGGCTGCAGCGAGGAGTGCAGCAACACCAGCCGCCAATACAAAGGGGAACAACGTGAGCTCGACGAGATCTTCTTCTTCAATCGTGCCAACGCCGATGTAGTGGTTGAGGCTGTTGACCTCATCCAGATCACCTTCGAGGTGGGTGCCATAGGCGGTCAATTCGAGCCCGCCCGGGTACTGCGGCGCGTGCAGCGTCATGTTCCAGAGAGGGAGGAAGGCGCTCAGGATAAGGAAGATCGCCGCACCTCCGAAGGCAACCCTCCAGGGCCAGTCCGGTGTCGCTTCCAGCCGCGCCGGGCTCTTCCACCATTGCTTGAATGTCCTAGTGAGGGCCGCCATGGTCGTCTCCCCTCTTGTCGAGCCCAGGGAGCACCTCGTCCCAGGCGACAATCGTCCCCTGTTCGGCATGTGCCTGCGCATCTGCTGTACCGGCGAACGCAGCGGTTCCATATCCCATCGGGGTGGTTATCTCGCTGCTGATGGCAAAGACGGCTTCATCCGCGCGGAGCCATGATCCGCTGGTGTAGTCGTGGACGAAGAAGCCGGCAGCGGTCAGCGCCCGGTCGTGGGCTTCGTAGGCCATGCAGCCGATGTCATCGAACAGTTGTTCGCGGTTGGCATGATCGCGCCAGGCGGCTGCGAATGGCGGTTCGTCGATAACCATGCCACAGCGGAGGCACGTGTCCTCGCCAAAACGAAGGGTTGGGAACTCGCCGACTTCGTCTTCCGGCGGGAGCAACCGGATGCCTGCCGCCGTAGCAGCCAGTGCCGGCGTGCCAATGGCGACGAGGGTGAGAAATTGTCGCCTGCTCACCATGGCCCCTGCTCACTTTCCAAACGGTGGCGTTTGCTCAGTGGCCGGGCGATGGAGAAGTCACCCGGCCACAGGTCGTGGCCTGTCTTATTCGGAGACGAGCATCCAGCCCTGCATCTCCAGGTGCAGTGCCGAGCAGAATTCGGTGCAGTAGTAGGCGAATGCACCCGCGATGTCGGCATCGAACTCAACACCGGTTGTTTCACCGGTCTCAACGCTGATGCTGATGTTGTAGCGGGGGATGGCGAACGCATGGATTGCATCCGGCGTCGTCTCTGTGTTGGTGAGGTGCAGGATGACGTGGTCGCCCTGCTGCACCCGGATGATGTCGGGGGTGATAGTGCTGCGATGCATCGTGCCCCAGACTTCGACGTTGTTGCCGTTGCGCTCGATGCGTTCCTCGCCACGCTCGATGGCGTGTTCCGAGACGTCCATCGTGGTGGGGCTCACCCCGGGCGGGTAGACCTCCCAAGCCTGGAGCCGGTCGGCGCGGATGCACTGGACGTAGTGCGGTTCGCCGGTGCCAATGGGCATGTCGGCCAAGAGCTCCATCTGTTCGCCGTCCAGGCTGACGAGCTGGAAGTTCTGCGGGAACAATGGCCCCACCGGTGGATGCCGGTCGATCGACCACTTGTTCAGCGCGACCAGGTACTTGCCCTGTGGCGAGACCGTGTCACCTTCCATCGTGACGAGATGGCCGATGTTGTAGTGGACATCGACTTTGTCGACGAGCTGGAAGGCTTCGTCGCCGCTGAACCATGGCTCACCAAGGCTGAACTTCGCGACGGCGCTTTCGATGAAGAGGCTGATGTAGCCATAGCCATCCTGGTCGAACTGGGTATGCAGCGGACCGGCGCCAACTTCGACGCGACCCGCGACGATCGAATCGAAGTTGAGGATCGGGATGCCGTAGCGGTCATGCCCTTCGAAGTCCTCTGCCTCGATGGCATCGAGGATCAGGTCAAATCCGAAGACCGTGACGTGCGGGTCGAGCTTCCCACCGATGCAGAGGTAGTTGCCGTCGGGGGAGACATCCACACCATGCGGGCTCCGCGGCTCCGGGGCGAGGTAGATGATTCCCTCTTCGATAGCGACCTCGAGCGGGATGACGGGGACGCCGTTTCGCTCTTCAGTCCGGCCGTTCGCTGCGACTTCCTCAGCCCTGCGCCAGTTGATCATGTGGCAGTAGTCGAACTCGTTCTGGGACATGCCGATCTCGAGCGGCGGTTCGCCGTCCATGACGCCGCCACGGGCCAGCTCGGTGTTGTAGGAGTTAATGAACACCCACCCGTCGCTGGCGAGCTTGCCGGCATCGGCCAGGTCCTGGTTGTACGGGGGCAGCTCGACCTGGAAGCTCTGGTCGATGTCGATGAGCCCGGTCTCATGGTCAATAGCGCAGAATGTGGAGAACCCGCGGAACGACGCCGCATACTCTTCCTCGGAGTCGAGGCAGTTCTCGACGTTGCCCATATCAATCAACGTCGGAGTCTTTGTTGAGATGTGCGCGTATTCCGTGTTCGGGGTGACGAAGACGCCGCCATGGGAGGACTGCAGATTAGGGATGTCCCAGATCTGCTTTGTCTTGAAGTCGCGCAGGTCGACCATGCCGATACGGCCGTTGGCCCGGTCGTTGATGTAGGCCCAGCGGCCGTCGTACTCGCCTTCGGTCTCGCTGATGGCTGGATGATGCGTATCAGCCCAGTTCAGGCGGCCACGCGCTTCGGAATGGCTCTTCTGGGCCTCGTTTGTACCCTCATCCAGGACAGCTTCGGACCAGGTCGAGCCGTAGCCAAAGCCCTGCCAGGGTTCCGGCGCGAAGACCGCGATGTTCTTGAGGAGGCGCATCGAGGGAATCCCGTAGACGCCGAGCTGGCCGCCGTGGCCACCGGAAGCGATCATGATGAATTCGTCCCATTCGCCGGGCGGGGTGAATCCGCGGATGGCCTGGGAGACCTGGAGGCCGTCCATGCCCCGCTCTTCCGCGAGGTCGCCGACATCGCCACCGAGGCCGGCCGGGTCGCCATTATCCCCGTCAGTCAGGATGCGGGTGCCCGCACCGCCGATGACGATGCCTGCGCCGCCGGCTGCAGTCGCCTGGATGAGTTCTCGCCTCGTGATTGCCATGTCAGTTGTCCTTTGGACCGGGGGCGGGGATGTTTCCGCCCCTATTCGACGACGGTAAGCGTCCCCACCATTTCGGGGAGGTGGTAGTCGCACTGGAAGACGTATTCGCCGGACTCATTGACGGTGAACTCGAAGGTGTCTTCGTCATCCGCACCCATGAAGGGTTCGCTCTCGAAATCCTGTCCCTCGGCGTCCGCAGCCTTGATGACGAGGTTGTGTGCTGCCGCACCTTCGTTTACCGCCGTGAGCGGGACGGTGGTTCCCGCCTGCACGGTGAACTCCTCTGGCTCGAAGTAGTTGTCGTACATGTCGATCGTGATTTCGCTGACAGCGTCACCGGCAGCGCCAGCGGGATTTTCATCCCCGTTTTCGTTGCTGGCATCATCGGTCGCGTTGCCACTGGGATTGTTTGGCTGGCCGTTGCCGTTGTTGTCGTCGTTCGAACACGCGGCGAGCACGAGTGCGCCGGCGAGCATTGCTGGCAATATCAGGAGTCGGAAGTTGATGAGCCGGGGCAATGAGTACCTCCTGGTGGGGTGCGCGTTTGCACCCCGTTGTGTTTGTGTCGTTGTCAGCATCTCCCTACGGGCGGCGGCTTCATGTGACTCGAGTCACGAGCCCCACTTCTTATCCGCGGTTCCTACAGCCTGGAGCCAACCAAGACCGGAACGGCCGAAGGGCCTGGCGTCGATGGTCGATTGGTATGAAGAGATGGCGTGGCCGGGTCTCACACAGGAAAGGCCCCGCCGTATCTGCGGCGGGGCCCAATAACCTGCACGGTGATGACAATCAGTCGGCGGCGAAGTCCCAGGTTTCGCCCTGTCGATAGGTGCGCAAGGCATGCCGCGCCACGACCATCCGGTGCACCTCGTCGGGACCATCGGCGATTCGGAGCGTGCGGGCGCCCTTGTACATGGCCTGGAGCGGCGTGTCGGCGGTGACACCGAGCGCACCGTGGACCTGGATGGCCTTGTCGATGACGTCGCAGGTCACGTTCACGACAAAGAACTTGATGGCTGACACTTCCATCCGTGCCTCGTCGCCCTGGTCGATCTTGCGCGCGGCCTGCATAGTCAGCAGCCGGGCTGCCTGGATGTTCACCAGGGAGTCGGCAACCCAGTTCTGCATGGTCTGCTTGTCAGCCAACGGCCCGCCAAAGGCTTCGCGCTTGAGCGAGTGCTGGCACATGAGGTCGAAGGCCCGCTGGGCCTGGCCGAGCGCACGCATGCAGTGATGGATGCGGCCGGGGCCAAGGCGGCGCTGGGCAATTTTGAATCCCGCGCCCTGTTCGCCGAGCAGGTTCGTGACCGGGACGCGGACATTGTCGTAGCGGACGATGGGATGGTTCGAATGGGCATCGCCCCAGACGGCCACCTCGCGCTCAATACTGAAGCCGGGCGTGTCGGTCGGTACAAGTACCTGGCTCATGCGGCTGTGTGGGGGTTGATCCGGATCTGTTACGCACATGACTACGGCGAAGCTGGATCCAACCGCACCGGAGCTGAACCACTTGCGGCCGTTGATGACCCACTCGTCCCCTTCGCGCACCGCTGTGGTCTGGAGGCCAGTTGGGTCGGCGCCCGAGACTGCCGGTTCGGTCATGGAGAAACACGACCGGATATCGCCGTTCACAAGTGGTGCGAGCCACTTTTCCTTTTGCTCTGGTGTTCCGTACTGGTGGAGGACTTCCGCGTTGCCGGAATCGGGCGCCTGGGAGCCAAAGGCGCGGGGAGCGGCAGTGCTCCGGCCGATGACTTCGTTCAGGTAGGCGTAAGGCAAGAACCCGATTCCCATACCGCCGGCTTCGGCGGGCAAGTGCGGCGCCCACAACCCGAGTTCTTTGGTTTTCGCCTGGAGCGACGCCATAAGTGCTTCGGCTTCATCGCCGCCTTGCTGGAGGGCTCCTTCGCTGGGATAGATGTGGTCTTCCATAAACTGGATGACCGCCTCGCGCTTTGCGCGAGTGTCCGATGACATGGTTAAGACGTCGTCGCTCATTTTTCTGCCTTCCCGGGCTGCGTTGCCCCATCACCCGTCTGCGGAACGCCCGGCGAGGACGTTGCGGTGATGGATTGAGCATCGCGCCATGACTTCACGCCGCATGTGACCTGCATCACGGGTTGGAAAGGGGCAATCAGGGAAGGTCGCGGATCTTCCGGGCAGGGGCGCCCGCGCACAGCGTGTCCGGCGGTACATCGCAGGTGACGACGGAGCCGGCAGCTACGATGGCACCGTCGCCGATGGTGACACCCGGCAGGACGATAACGCCGGATGCTATCCATGACCCGTCGCCGACACTGATCGGGCGTGGGTCCAGGGGGCCCACCCGCCAGTCATGCGGGCCGATATGGTGGTGGCCCG
>SKSF01000090.1 GCA_007118095.1 Dehalococcoidia bacterium | reverse complement strand
TGTGCTGGTGGTCGACGACAACGACACGAACCTGGCGATTCTCCACCGCCAGCTTGCCTACGCGGGGTGCGAGACGTTCGAAGCGCACGGGTGTGAGGATGCGCTGTCCGTGGCTTTCGCAGCGGGGCGAATCGATGCCGTCGTGACCGACCTCGGTTTGCCGGGGCTTGACGGTGTGGCGACGGCGGAGCGTCTTCGCACCGAAGGAGGATTGGCGGAAGTCCCGGTGCTCCTGCTCACGCCGGCTGGCCCGGGGACGGCGGAGCAAGCAACGGCAGATGGACACACCGTTGCACTGGCGAAGCCGACGCGGCAGCGTGAGTTGCTGACAACGCTGGCCTTGCTGTTGAAAAACCAGGCGGAGGAAGTGCTCGAAGCGCCAGGCCCAGCCCGGCAATCCGTCGACCTTGGCCTGCGCATCCTTGTTGCGGAAGACAACCCTGTGAACCAGAAGGTGGCGACGCGCATCCTGGAGCGCTGGAACTGCCGGGTCGACGCGGTGGCGAACGGGCTGGAGGCAGTGGAGGCACTGCGGCGGATCCGCTACGACCTGGTGCTGATGGATTGCCAGATGCCCGAGCTCGACGGGTACGAGGCAACGCGGGCGATTCGCGAGATGGAGGATGGCACGGGCACCCATACACCGGTCATCGCATTGACCGCCAATGCGCTCGCCGGCGCCCGGGAAGCCTGCCTCGCGGCGGGGATGGACGACTATATCCCGAAGCCGATCTCGGCTGCGGACATGCTTGGTGTACTGCGCCGGTGGGCTCCCGGTGCCGTGGACACACCCTCAGCAGCGCAACCGGTTGCGGATACGGGGGAGGAGGCGCCGGGAACGCTGGACTGGCGCGTGCTGGACGAGGCGTCGGGAGGTGATCCGGAGGTCGCGACTGAAGTGGCGGAGGCATTCCAGTCGGCGATGCCGGAGATGCTTTGGGACCTGGCGAAAGCGGTTTCGAGTGGTGATTGCAACGCCGCACGTGACTGTTCCCATCGGCTGAAGGGGAGCGCGCGGTCGGTCGGAGCAGTGGCGATTGCGGACAGACTGGAAGCAGTTGAGGGGCACGCGGGCGCTGGGGACGTCGCCGCGTGCGCGGCGCTCTTTGGGGAGGTGGAGGCCATGGCTGACGACGTGGCACGGGAACTTGCAGCGTATCTCGACCGGCGCGCGCCGGTCGGCTGAGCATCGTCCGTTGCGGCTGGTGGAGTACACTCGTGGCATGACTGTCTCGGCCACTGCTTCGATCCGCGAACGTGCCCAGGCGGCGCGTGCCGCCTCCCGTGAACTGGCCCGGCTATCCACGAGCGTGAAGAACGCGGCGCTGCTCCGGGTGGCAGAGCTGCTCGAAACGGAACAGGGTGATGTGCTCGCGGCGAACGCGACCGACATCCGAGCCGGAGAAGCGGCGGGCATTGATGCCTACTTCCTGGAGCGCCTGACGCTCAGCCCCGAGCGGCTGCTCTCCATCGCCGCAGACACGCGCAATGTCGCCAGCCTGTCAGACCCGGTCGGCGAGATTATCGACGGCCGCACGCTGCCGAACGGGATGCATATTGTCCGGCGGCGTGTGCCACTGGGCGTTATCGCGTCGATATACGAGTCGCGGCCGAACGTGACCATCGATATCGCGGCGCTGGGGCTCAAGAGCGGGAATGCGGCGGTGCTGCGCGGCGGCAAGGAAGCCCAGCACACGAACCGGGCGCTCGGCGAGCTCCTTCAGCGTGCACTTGCGGAGAGCGGGGTGCCAACCGAAGCGGTGCAGGTGGTGAGCGACCCTGACCGGGCTCACGTCGACGAGCTGCTCGGCATGAGCGACGTCATCGACATGGTGATCCCACGTGGCGGGGAAGCCCTCATCGACTATGTGCGTGAGCACGCAACCATGCCGGTGGTGGCACACGGGGCAGCGGTGGTGAACATTTACATCGATGCCGGTGCTGACATTGAGCACGCCATCGAGATTGTCGACAACGCGAAAACGCGGCGCTACAGCATCTGCAACGCGGTGGACACTTTGCTGGTGCACTCGGCCATCGCGCCGGCGTTCCTGGAGCGGCTGGCCGAGTGCTGGAAGGGGCGCGTGACGGTCGCCGCGGGTGGTCGCGCGATGGCACTGCTCGGGCCGAAGACAGATGCGGGACTTGCCGTGGAAGAGGCCAGCGACGAGGACTGGGAACGCGAACAACTGGCGCTGCGTGCCGCAGTGAAACTTGTCGATTCGATCGGCGAGGCCATCGAGCATATCGAGGCGCACGGGAGCCACCACAGCGATGCCATCGTGACAGAGGACTATAGCGCCGGCACGCGATTCCTCGATGAGGTGGATTCGGCGGCGGTGTACTGGAATGTGAGTACGCAGTTCACAGACGGGGCACAGTTCGGCCTGGGTGCAGAGGTGGGGATTTCAACGCAGAAGACTCATGCGCGGGGCCCGATGGGCCTGCGCGAGCTGACGAGCTACAAGTGGGTCGTGACGGGTACGGGGCAGGTTCGGCCACTGTGATTAGCTTTGAGCGAGAATACCGGACGCCCCACTCAGAGGGCTTCACGATGTGGGAAGACGGCGGCATCATCGGCCGCCTGGACCTGCACTACCAGGGCGGGAACTCCTACGCGACGCTCTGCACGACGGCGGACGCGAACGAAGCGCGCATCCAATCGCTCATCGAGGAGATCGATGAGCGGCTCGTGATGTCGGCCGACCCTTACCGGGAGGATTTCATCGTCTCGGTGTGGCGCGGTTCGCCGGGGGGAACTTACAGCGACGCTGACATCGATGACGACGTGGACGAGCACGGCGATGACGGCGGGGGCGGCCCTTACCGGCTGAACTGAGCGGTCACGGCGGCAGAACGTACATGGGGCCCCGGCGTATGCCCGGGCCCTTGTACACGGCGCCGGATGCTGAAGGTGGCGTCAGGTTGCCGTTGCCGTGCTTTCAACAGGCGCGGTGCGACCGGTCGGCACGCGCACACGCATGAGCTCCATGACGACGAAGCCGAGGACACCGATTGCCGCGATGACGGCCAGGGTCGGGCGGGCGCCAGCGTACTGGACGCCGATGCCAGCGAGCATGAGCGGCGCGACGACCAGCGTTTCGGAGATCATCTCCTGGATTGCAAAGACGCGGGCCTGCTGGGCCCGAGGTGCGGTCTCGGTCAGCGCGACGCGGGCCGCGATAAGGCTCGTGGTGAGCACGAGGCCCAGTAAGAAGGCAACCGGTATTGCGACGACGAAGGTGGTGTTCATCGAGGCTTCGAGCTGGACGACTGGCGGGAGCTGGCTGTAGCGCGCGAATGCCGAAACACCGTAGTCGAGTGCGGCCAGGGCAAAGGCTGACAGGATCATTCCCAGGAAAGAAAGCCGCATGACGCTCCGGGCCATTTCGACGCGGAGAGACCGCATCGCCCACACCAGGCCGATAAGAAGACCGACGATACCGGGAGCGACAAGGTAAATGATGGCCTGGCCGTTCACACCGATCTCATGCGTGAGATAGAGTGGCAGCGCGACGACCACGGCACGCGACAGGGTTGAGCGGAACGCAAGCGCGACGAGCGCGTAGCCAGCCTCGGGGACACGAAGGAAGTAGCTGCCGACTGCGCGGAAGCCGAATGCATGGCGCGTTTCCTGGGTTGCGACAGCCGGTGTGGAGCGCAGGATGAAGGCGAGGCCAGCACACATGATGCTGAGGAAGACCATGCCGACAGCGGCTGCGAGCAAGATGGCCGCAGTACCGCCAATGAAGTAGAAGAGCGGCGCCAGCGCGATCATCCCTGCGCCCTGACCACCGTACTGGAGCGCGACGAGCCAGGAGTGCATCCGGCCGGCTGTGTTGCGCTGCAGGGTCTTGACCAGCGCCATCTCGGCCGGGGTGAAGATCTGCGAGACGGCCGAGTAGCCGAAGGCGACTGCCCAGGCCCAGGTTGAGTCTGCCAGCAAGAATACTGCCGCCACGGCGACGGCCGCGCGGAGGCTGGCGCCGAGCACATATCCCCGAGCCGGACCGACCCGGTCGACGATGGCCCCGCCAACGGCGCCAAGGGCTACAGCGGGGATGAGGATGGCAACAAAGACACTCGACAGCTCAATCGCGGCAGTCGAGCTGGTGCCGGCTTTCACAAACAGCGCGGCCAGCAGCAGGTTCTGTGCTGTCTGGGCGGTGAACCGACATGCGTAATAGAGCGGGCGTACCACGCTCCCCGGTACAGTGCTCGTCGTCGCTTCCAACCAATGTGCTCCTTCGCACAATGTCCCGGCACCTGGCGCGATAAGCGCAAGCGAGCGGGCGGTTTCGAGAGACTGTACCTTTGGGGGCCGTCTCTCCCATTCTGCTTACGGGGTTAGCTGTCGGGTTCGGCGATGGGAGTCGCCTATGCCTGTTGCGGCAATACACCCCGGGATCTGGGTCCCCCGTTTCCTCCTGGAGGAGGAATTCAGCTGACAGGGCAACTGTAGCACATGCGCCGCCACTCTATCATTACGTTTACGCATCAGATGACGGCCGTTATTGGCGGTGCCTATCACAAATTGAGGTTGCCCCTGATAAATGGCTAGGAACCTGCGTCGGCGCCAACCTGGAAGAGGGGTTCAACCGCGGCATCGGCGAGTTCGAAGACAGGACCGGGGTAGATGCCGACAAACAGGATGCCCACGAATAGCAGCGTCGCCATGGCCCACATGATCGGTTGTACGCGGAACCGCTGGAGGCCACCCTCGGGGTCGAAGAGGTACATCTCGCGGATGACCATGAGGTAGTAGTAAAGGCTAATGAAGCTCGCAACGATGGCGACACCAATGACCCAGAGCAGTTCGGGCTCGGCGCTCGCCTGGAACATGAAGAGCTTTGTTGCGAAGCCGGCGAAGAACGGCAGACCGGCGAAGGAGAACAAGGAAGCGGTGACAATCAGGGCCAGATAGGGCTGGGATTCAGCCATGCCGCGAATGCCACGGATAGAGGAGTCGCGGCCGGTCCGGTCGTAGTAGGCGGTGAGCGCGGTAAACAGCGCCAGTGTGGAGATGACGTACCCGACCATGTGGAGCAGCAATGCGCTCGAGGCCTGCTCGCCGATCTCGGGCCCGCCGTATCCAATGGCGGCGATAACGACGAGCATGTAGCCGACCTGGCCGATGGAGCTATAGGCGACAAGGCGCTTGAGGTCGGTCTGCTGGATGGCGACGAGGTTCCCCACGATCATGGTGAGAACGGCGACGCCGGCGACGGCCCAGCGCCAGGACTCGCCTTCCTCGACGAACGAGGCGGAGAAGAGGCGGAGGATCAGCGCGAAGCCGGCAGCCTTGGAGGCGGTCGAGAGGAATGCAGTAATGGGCAGCGGCGCGCCCTGGTAGGCGTCGGGCGCCCACATATGGAAGGGGGCAGCGGACACTTTGAACCCGACGCCAGCGATGATGAGCATGAGGCCAGCGATCATGGCGAGGTCCATATCGCCGCCCTGGTCGGCAAGGCCGGCCGCGATGCCATCATAGAACGTGGTGCCCGAGACGCCGTAGACCAGGCTCACACCATAGAGCAGCACGGCGCTTGCGAACCCGCCGAGAAGGATGTACTTGAGGCTCGCCTCGGCGCTGAAGACGTCCCGGCGGGCATAGCCGACGAGGATGTAGAAGGAGAAGCTGAGGATTTCGAGCGCGATATAGGCGGTCAGCAGCTCGCGAGCGGCGGCCATGAAGGTCAGCCCAATGAGGGCGACGAGCAGGAGGCCGTAGTATTCGCCCAGCACGCTGGCGCGGTGCCGCATGTGCGTGGCCGAGAGCATGGCGGTGATGGCCACGGTACCGGCGCCGAGGACGCGGAAGAAGGTAGTGAAGTCGTCGACCTGGATGAGCCCCATGAAGGACTCCGGGTCGTTGGGGATGTAGAAGAGGCTGAACCCGCCGTAGATAACCGCCGCAATGGCGGTGAGGTACGCGAGCGTTGGGCGCGGCAGGGACGGCCGGGCAATCTCAATCGCGATGATGAGGCAGGCGGCAGCAGCAGCCCAGTATTCCGGGATGAACAGCGTGTAGTCGCGCAAGCCTAGCTCACCCCCGGCAGGTTCAGAACGGTTTCAGCGAGGCGGTCGGTGAAGAGCGACCACCAGACACCCATGACTACGATGGAGCCGACCAAGAGCAGACCGGCTATGGCCTCCATCGGGTTCACGTCGCGTAGCTCCTGCCACCGCGGGTTAAGTGGGCCGAAAAACACTATGGAGAACATGCGCAGCATGTAGCCCGCTGCGAGCGCTGCCGCGAGGATGCCCAGGCCACCAAAGACTGGATATGTCTGGAAGGTACCGACAAATATGTGAAATTCAGCGGTGAACCCGGACAGGCCGGGCAGGCCCACGTTGGCCAAACCCGCGATGACGTAGGCAATCACCCACAGAGGCATCACCTTCGCAATCCCGCCGAAGTCCTTGAGGTCTCGTGTGTGTGCCTGGTCGTAGAGGGCGCCGATGAGGAGGAAGACGAGGGCGGTCATGACGCCGTGGCTGAACATCTGGAGCGAAGCGCCGGTGAGTCCGATCGCGCTGAGGGTCGCCAGTCCCATGAGCACATAGCCCATGTGGCTCACGGAGCTGTAGCCGGAGACGAGCTTGAAGTCGCGCTGCGTGAGCGCACCGACGGCACCGTACACCGCGCCGATCGTCCCGAGGACCATGAGCGCGGGCATCCAGAATTCCGCGCCTTCGGGCATCATCTGGATGCCGAGGCGGATGATGCCGAAGGAGCCGAGCTTCATGAGGACGCCGGCGTGGACCATGGAGACCGCGGTGGGCGCGGACATGTGGCCGTCGGGCGACCATGTGTGGAACGGCCACAGGGCGGCGAGGACGCCACAGCCGACGACAAAGAAGGGGAAGAAGATCTTCTGGAAGTTCTCACCCAGGACACCGTCTTCGCCAGCCTGCCAGAGCTCGGGGAGGCTGAAGGTGCCGAGGTCGGCTTCGGCGACGACGGCGAAGATGCCGATCCACATGAGCACGGAGCCGCCGACGAGCATCATGGTGAGCTTCATGGCGCCGTATTCTTTGCGGGTTGAACCCCAGACCCCGATGAGCAAGTAGAGCGGGACGACGGCGAGTTCGTAGAAGAAGAAGAAGAAGAAAAGGTCGAGCGAGAAGAAGGTGCCGTAGACGCCGGCGATGAGGACCCAATAGAGGATGAAGAAGTCCTTGGGCCGGTAGTCGACTTTCCAGCTCACCAGGGTGCCGGCGAACGCGACGATACCGGTGAGGAGCGCCATGAGCGACGAGATGCCGTCGACGCCCAGGTAGAGGCTGACCCCGTTTTCGCCGAGGAACGAGACGTTTTCGATCCAGGCCCAGCGCAGCTCCATCTGGAAGATGTCGCCGTCTGCCTGGTAGGCGACAAAGATATAGGTAGAGGTGCCGAGCAGGATGGCGCCGGTGATGAGCGATACCCAGCGGATGCCACCCTTGAAGCCGCCCGGCAAGAGGAGCAGCACCAGCGCCGCGACCAGCGGCACTGCGAGAGTGGAGAGGAGGACGTAGCCCTGGCCTTCGTCAAAGGTCATGCGTTAGCCCCGCGCCGCCATACCGGCGATGGTGAGCACGATCACGCCAATAGCGATGCCCATGGCGTAGTTCGGCACCTTGCCGGTCTGGATATGTTTCAGGATGAAGCCGGCATAGCCGGTGGTTTGTGCTGACCCGTCCACGCCGGTGTCGTTCACCGCATAGCGGTCGAACCAGCTCACGACGTAGCTGAACCCGAGCAGGCCACGGTCGACGCCCGCCTGGTAGAGGTCGTCCCAGTAGAACTTATTCCTGGCGACATCGAAGAGGCCAGGCTGCCAGTTCGCGAATGCGGTCGCGCGGTCGAGCCTGCCGCCCCAGTACATCCATGCGCCGACAAAGATGCCAATGACGGCGGCAGCGAGTGATGCGGCGGCGAAGTCCCAGTGGATGCTGTACACGTGCGGTTCGTCGAGGAAGATGAACTCGGTGAAGCCTCCCGGGAAGCCGAGCGCGGTCCCGACTTCGTTGAAGATAACGAAGCCCGAGACGACCGCCAGGACCCCGAGGAAGACCAGGGGCGCCCACATGACGGGGCCCGTTTCGTGGGTGTGCTCGTAGACGTGTTCGTCCTGAGGGTTGCCCATGAAGGTACGGATGAACAGGCGTGTCGTATAGAAAGCGGTGAGGACAGCGGCGACGCCGAAGAGGATGGTCGCCCATGCGCCCCAGGCACCTTCGGTTACGACCCAGATTTCGTCCTTACTCCAGAAGCCAGCAAGCGGTGGGAGGCCGGCCAGCGCCAATGACCCGATAAGGAAGGTGGTCCCGGTGATGGGCATCTTTCGCCACATCCCGCCGAGTTTGTCCATCTCCTGGTTGTGGTGCGTGGCAAGGATGACGGAGCCACTACCGAGGAAGAGGAGGGCCTTGAAGAATGCGTGCGTCATGAGGTGCAGCATGGCCACATCGGGATAGCCTGCCCCCAGCGCGATAAACATGAAGCCGAGCTGACCGACAGTGGAGTAGGCCAGGACCTTCTTGATATCCGTCTGCGCGATAGCAATGACGCCGGTCATGAGGGCGGTGACGAGCCCGACAATGGTGATGATGAGCATCATCCCCTCGGGGATTTCGAACACCGGGAGAAGGCGGGCGACGAGGTAGACGCCCGCAACGACCATGGTGGCGGCGTGGATGAGGGCACTAACCGGGGTGGGGCCCTCCATCGCGTCGGGCAGCCAGACGTGGAAGGGTACCTGCGCGCTCTTGCCTATCGCGCCGAGGAAGACGGCGAAGCTGGCGACGAAGAGGTAGGTGCTGCCGTAGCCGCCGTCCTGTGCGAAGGCAATGATCTCGGAGATGTTGAAGGTGCCGGCTTCGCGCCACAGCAGAATGATGCCGATGAGGAGGCCAACGTCGCCGACGCGGGTGGTGATGAACGCCTTCTTTGCCGCTTCGATGGCACTCCTGCGTTCCCAATAGAAGCCGATGAGCAGGAAGGAGCAGACGCCGACGAGCTCCCATGCGACATAGACGAGGAGGAGGTTGTCGGCCATGACCAGGAGGATCATGGAGGCGGCAAAGCCCTGGAGGAGGGCGAAGTACCAGAAGTAGCGGGGTTCGCCCTTCATGTAGCCAACGGAAAAGATGTTGACCATGAGGGCGACGGCGGTGATGACGCCGAGCATCACGATGGTGATGGGGTCGACGAAAATGCCCATGTCGAGCTGGAAGCCGCCGATTTCGGTCCAGCTCATGGAATTTGTGATGGGCCCGAGGCCGTCGCCGGTTCCGAGGAAGTCGACGAGGACGACGAAGAACAGGGCAAACGTGGTAGCGATGGTGAGGATGCCGAGCCAGTCAGCCTGGCGGGGGAGCCAGCGGCCGATCATAGCAATGACGAAGAACATGCCCCCGGGGATGGCAGCAAGCAGCCAGGCCTGTTCAGCACCCATTGATGACGCTTGTCCCTTCTACCATTTCAGCGCTGCGGCCTCGTCGACATTGGACGTGGCCTGCATGCGGAAGTAGCGGATGATGATGGCGAGCGCCAGACCAACCTCCGCGGCGGCGACGGTGATGATGAACACGGCGATGACAACGCCCGCGAACTGGCCAGGGTCCAGGTAGGCGGCGAAGGCGACGAAGTTCAGCGCGACCGCGTTGAGCATGAGTTCGATACCCATGAGCACGAGGACTGCGCTCCGCCTTGCAAGCACGCCGTAGACGCCGATAGCGAACAGGATTCCGCTGAGGGCAAGGAAATTCTCAAGTGGGACCATGACCTAGTCGGCATCCTCCTGCCGGGCAAGGATGATGGCCCCTACAGCCGCTACCAGCAAGAGGATCGAGACCAGGATGAAGGTGGCGCCGAAGTCTTCGAAGAGCGCTTCGCTAATCTGTTCAAACGGGACGTCGACGGGCCCGTCAGCTGCTGCTGCTGGCCATGAAGAAGCGACGACTGCCCCGACGAGCACCGCAGCGAGGGCGATGCCGGCCAGTGCGGCAAAGGGCGCCTGTGGACCATTGAGGGAGACGGGTTCGCCCCCGGCAGCCTGCCGGGTGAGCATGAGCGCCAGGAGGACCAGCACGGCGACTGCGCCGCCGTAAATGAGGATTTGCACCAGGGCGAGGAACTCCACGAGCAGGAGCACGTACATCGCGGCAACACCGCCGAGGCTCGCCAGGAGAAAAAGCGCGGAATGGATAACGGTCCGGGCGGTGACAACGCCGATTGCCGTGCCAACGATGAGGAAGGCAAAGAGCCACCAGAGGACTTCAACGGCCATGAGGCTGGTTCCTCCTCCTCGAGCGGCACGCGGCCCCGGAAGTAACTCCCGGGCGAACGCGGGCCGTAGTGATCCGGGCCGCCCGGCCGGGTTTCGCCGGGGCAGCAGTTAAGCGGGCCTTACCCGCCACCGGCGAGATTGTACAGGCTTGATGGCTTAGCGTATCGCCGCTGTGGGCCGTATCCGGGGATTTTCGTATTGAAGGGCCGCGATGGTGCGGCCCGTCCTCTCGATACCTCCGGGGCGAACGCTCCTCCATCCGTATTGTTAGTCTGCGTCCGTGGGCACTGTGCCGCCGAACGACTGGATGCGCTGCTTGAGTTCATCCGGCACGGCTTCGCCGCGCTGGACGTATTCCTTCGCTTCCCGCTCGGCGCGCATACGCCTCGCGCGGATCTTCCGCTCTGAGAGGGGATTGCCCTCTTCGTCGGTGAGATCTGGCGCGGGGGCGCCCGCTTCCGGAGACGGGGCAGCCGCTGCAGCCTGCTTTGCTTCTGCAGGGGCGAGTTCGGAGTTGGTGGCGACAAGGATTTCCACGACATCCGGCGGAATCGCTTCGCCAGCGTCCTGTGCTTCCTTCGCCTGCTTCTCGGCACGCATGCGCTTGGCGCGGATCTTGCGCTCGGAAAGCGGGTTGCCCTCGGCATCGACGAGATGGGGACTGGTCGTCGCGGTGCCAGTCGCGGGCGTGGCCTGTGCCGCCGCCTGCTTTGCCTCGGCGGGCGCCATGTCGGAATTGGTCGCGACCAGGATTTCCATGACGTCCGGCGGGATTGCTTCGCCAGCGTCCTGTGCTTCCTTTGCCTGCTTCTCGGCGCGCATGCGCTTGGCGCGGATCTTGCGCTCGGAGAGCGGGTTGCCCTCGGCATCGGTGAGGACTGCGCTCGTGCCACCAGGTGCGGCGCCAGCGGCAGGGGCCGCTCCCGCGGCCTGCTTTGCCTCGGCAGGCGCCATGTCGGAGTTGGTCGCGACCAGCACCTGCATGACATCGTCGGGGATTGCTTCCCCGGCGTCCTGTGCTTCCTTCGCCTGCTTCTCGGCGCGCATGCGCTTGGCGCGGATCTTGCGCTCAGAGAGCGGGTTGCCTTCCGCGTCCGTGAGGATAGACTGGGCCGCGGCTGCGGCGCCGCCACCAGCAGCGGCAGCGGCCGGCTTCGCCGGTTCCTTGGGCTTCTCCGGTTCGCGGAGGCGGATTGCGACTTCTTCGCCGCGGGCGATTCGCTCGAGCTGCCGCTGCCGCGCTTCCGGCCTGGCGCCCTTGAAGGTCTCCTCGGGCGGTTCTTCGCCTCGCTCGACGCGCTCGACGTATTCAATACGGTCCTGCGGCCGGAAGGGGGCGGTGAGCTCGCCACTCTTGCTGGGTCGCAAGAGGTCGTCGATGTCCATGTGGAGGTCGCGGCGGTCATAGACGGAGTGCTCGTGGCCGCTCCAGTTGTTGTCCATGACGATCGCTTCGAAGGGGCAAACTTCGACACAGATGTTGCAGCGCATGCAGCGCGCATAGTCGATCCAGAACTTCTCGACGATCTTGCGGCGGTCGCTGGTGCCCTCGGCGTATTTGGGGTTGTCCTGCATGGTAGCCGTCATGCAATCGACGGGGCAGTTGCGCACGCAGACGTTACAGCCGGTGCAGAAGGGTTCGTCGTGATCGAAGTCCCAGGTGAGGACGGGGAAGCTGCGCTGTCGGACGGGGAGCGCGTGCTTGTCCTCGGGATACTGGATGGTGACTGGCCTGCGGGCCAGCGTTGAAAGCGTGGTCGCGAGGCCTTTGAAGATGCCAATCATGGGGTTGCAGCCTCCGGATTGCGGTAGGTGCCGATGTACTCATTGGCGCGCGAGCGGCGGACGCCCCGCGTGTAGATGAAGCCGATGAAGATGATGGTCGCGGCCCACTGGACGAGCGCGAGCACCTCTTCGGGCCAACCGTAGTAGAGGAAGAAGCCGTTCACCAGTAGCAGTGCGAAGGAGATCTCGATGAGGCCCTTCCAGCAGAAATTCATGAGCTGGTCGATGCGGAGGCGGACGACCGTGCCGCGGATCCACATCATGCTGAAGATGAGGGCGAAGCTCTTGGCAATGGTGAGGAAGAGCTGCCAGCCCCAGCCCCACTCCGTGCCCATGGGCCAGGCCCAACCGCCGAGGAAGACGACGGCGGCGAAGATACTGAATGCCCACATGGCAGTGTATTCGGCGAGCTGAAAGAGGCTCCAGCGCATGCCGCTGTATTCGATGAAGTAGCCGCCGGAGACTTCGGATTCGGCAACCGGGATGTCGAATGGAGCGCGATGGAGCTCAGCGAGCATCGCAGTAAAGAAGATAACGAAGGCGAGGGGCTGGACGATGATGTAGGGGCGCGTCTCTTGCAGGAGCACGATCTCGTTGAGATTGAAGGTGCCAGCAAGCATCGCGACGGCCAGGAGGCTGATGACGAGCGGGATTTCGTAGCTAATCATCTGGGCTGCCGCGCGGACGCCGCCGAGGAGGGCATATTTGCTCCCGGAGCCGAGGCCTGCCATGAGGATGCCGACGATGTTCAGGCCGAGGATGGAGAAGACGAAGAAGAGGCCGAGGGAGAGGTTCCGGACACCCCAGTTCTCCGCGAAGGGGAGTGTTACCAGGATGACAAAGATGGGGACGAACGCGGCGAACGGGGCGAGCTCGAACACCCAGCGGTCTGCGTTTCGCGGGCGGAGGTCTTCTTTGCTGAGGAGTTTGAGCGCGTCCGCGAAGCCCTGGAGCAGGCCGCCGGGGCCGGTGCGGTTGGGGCCAATGCGCTGTTGGATGCGCCCGAGGACCTTGCGCTCGCCGTAGGTGAGGTAGATGACCACGAGCGTCATCACCAGGACCACAATATTGAGGCGGATGATGGCGTCGATGTACGAGTTACCGAAGAACGGATCGCCGAATTCCACTACTTATCCACCTCGCCAAGGACGATATCAATGGAGCCAAGGATGATGATGGCGTCGGCGACGTAGGTACCGACGACCATTTCGCGCAGTGCGGAGAGGCTGCAGAACGCGGGCGAGCGCAGCTTCATGCGATAGGGTTTGTTGCCGCCCTTCGCGATGGCATAGATGGAGTACTCGCCCTTCGTGCCCTCGGTGCGGAGATAGCACTCAGCGTCATTGACCCGGAGGGTCTTGGGGAGGGAGGGGTTGAGGACAAGGCCAGACTTTGGCATTTCGTCCAGGCACTGCTCGATGATCCTGACGCTCTGGTAGGCCTCGGCCATGCGGACCATGTAGCGGTCGAAGACATCGCCCTGCCGGCCTACTGGAATTTCGAACTTGAGGTGGGGGTAGATGCTGTACGGCTCAGCACGGCGGATGTCCCACTTGAGGCCGGTAGCCCGGAGCATGGGCCCGGTGAGGCCCCAGTTGATGCCCTGTTCGGGGGTCACCGGCGAAAGGTCGCGGCAGCGTTCGATGAAGACTTCGTTGCCGGTGAGAAGGCCGTCGAAGTCTTCGAGCCCTTTCTTCACGGAGTCGAGGACCCAGCGGCAGCGCTGCTCGAAGTTATCGGGCAGGTCCATGGTGACCCCGCCGATGCGGAAGTAGGTGGGGAACATGCGGTCGCCGGCGACCTCTTCCATGAGGTCGTAGATGCGCTCGCGCTCGCGCCAGCCGTAGATGAAGGATGTGCCCATGGAGCCGACGTCAGCACCGAACGCACCGAAGAACATGAAGTGCGAATTGATGCGCGAGAGCTCCATCATGATGACGCGGATGTACTCGGCGCGGTCGGGCACTTCGATGCCGGCCAGCTTTTCGACGGCCATGCAGTAGGCGCCTTCGCAGCACATGCCGGCGAGGTAGTCAGTGCGATCCCACCAGCCCATTGACTGGCGGTAGTCCGCGTTTTCGGTGAGTTTTTCGAGGCCGCGATGGAGGTAGCCGATGTAAGGCTCGCAGTCGACGACGCGCTCACCATCGACGGTGAGCACCATGCGGAACACCCCGTGGGTGGCGGGGTGCTGCGGCCCGACGTTGATGCTCATGTCGACGGTATCGAAGCCGTCGGTCTCGATGTCCATTTCGCGGGTGGTGGGCCACGTAGACATTAGAAATCAAACCCCGGTGTGCCATCTTCGATCCCCTGGAGGATCTCGGGCTTCTGGAGCGGATGCGCTTTGAGCAGCGGGTGGATGTCCAGGTCTTCTTCGAGCAGCAGGTTCTTGAGGTTGGGGTGGCCGTCGAAAACGAACCCGAACATCTCGGCTGCTTCCCGCTCGTGCCAGCTCGCGGTGGCGTAGAGGCCGGTGAGCGACGGGATATGCACGTTATCGGGCGGGCATTTCACGGTGAGCTGGACGGTGTGCCCGTGCTTGAAGGAGTAGAAGTGGTAGACGCAGGTGAGCCCTTCCTCGTAGTCGACGCCGGAGACATTCCGCAGGTAGTCGAAGGCGAGCTCTTTGCGCTCCTTCAGCGTGGTGACGAGCCAGGAGAGGTGTTCCGGCGGGCAATGGACGTTCACATCGGTGGTAGTCTCGTCGATGGTGAACGGGCTATTCGGGAAGAGCTTATCGAGGGTATCGGTAAGCGTCTTCTTGAACTCCTGGTTCGGCCGCTGGGTGGCCGCCAGGGTCGCGAGCGGCGCCTGTGGTTTGGCTTCCTGCTGGCCGTCCTGTGTGCCTTCCTGCTGTTGTTCTTCGCTGGTCATTCCCTTGCTTACCCGACGACCTTTTTGTCTTCCATGATCTTTTCCTGGAGAGCAAGGAACCCGTTGAGCAGTGCTTCCGGGCGGGGCGGACAGCCCGGGACATAGACATCGACGGGGATGATCTTGTCCACGCCCTGGAGCACGCGGTCGTATTCAGTATAGGGGCCGCCGTTGGTGGCGCATGCGCCCATGGAGATGACGTATTTCGGGTTCGGCATCTGCTCGTAGAGGAGCTTGATGGCGGGCGCCATCTTCTTGGTGACGGTCCCGGAGACGACCATGACGTCGCTCTGGCGGGGGCTCGGCCACGGGACAATGCCGAAGCGGTCGAGGTCGTGGTTTGCCATGAAGCTGCCAATCATTTCGATGGCGCAGCAGGCGAGCCCGAAGGTCATGGGCCAGAGCGAGCTCTTGCGGCTCATCGCGATGATGGTGTCGGCGCCGGTTTCGATGACGCCGGGCAGCACAACGCGGTATGCCGACCGGGCCTCGGGGAGGTCGATCGGCTGAAGGCGGAGCTCTTCGGCTCCGTAGTCTGGTTTATAAGGTGGGCGCTTCGGTGCGCTTTCCTGGGTCGTGGTTTCTTCGCTCATCGCCACTCCAATACTCCTCGCTTCCACGCGTAGACGAGGCCAAGGCTGAGGATCACGATGAATGCGACCATGTAATAAAGGACGAATTCGGGCATCTCGGTAAAGGTGATTGCCCATGGAACGATGAACACGGTTTCCACGTCGAAGAGGAGAAAGAGAATCGCTATGAGGTAGTAGCGAACGTGGACCTGTGCCCAGTTCCGGCCGACCGGCAACATGCCGCATTCGTAGGAGACACTTTTTGCGCGTTCACGGGCGTAGGGACCGATGAGCCTGGTTGCGATCAGGGCTACTGCCACCAGGACGGTGCCGACGATGACAGCAAGGAGTACCGCCAGCCATTGGTCATAAAGCGTCACGCAGCCCTACCTCCCCGGAACGTGCCGCCACACACTTCGCGTTTGCGAGCCAGCCGATGGCGTTGCCCGCGCGTGTGGACGATTACAGGATCCCACGGTGGCGATGAGTTGGCCAAGAGCCATCGCCCGCAGGTCGGCCAAAGCCGCTTCACACTATCATCGCCCCGGGGGGCGGGCAAGGGCTCGTGAATCACGTCACAAGTATAACGAATCGGCAGGGCGCGGATAAGCCATGGTTTTATGCTGAAACGGCGAGCGGGGCGGGCAGGTCAGCTCGCCAATGGCTCGCGGTGGGGCCCTTCTAACTGCGGTGAGAGGCCGCCGCCGCGGCGAGGCGGCTCGCCGCGGCGGGATGACGCACGACGAAACGATGGAGGATGCGGGCGGCGCAGGATTCACAGATGCGGTGTTGCGGCACGGTGGTGTCGTGCGGCCACGCGCCTTCGCACCACGGGCAGTGTGGTCTGGTGGAAACTTCTGCGCGGTTCATGGAGGCAGCATGCGATGGTTACGGAATGGTGCCAAGGGGATCAGGGTTTTCCCCAATACAGTGTCACCAGTTCGTCACCGGCGTGCCACGAGACAGGCCGAATCTGGCCTACTCGTCGCCCTGCGCGCCGCCGCCACGCCGGCCGCGTCCACCGCGCCGTCCACGCCGGCGTGACCGGCCACCCTGGCCGCCAGACTGCTTTCCGCCCGGGGTCTCGTCGCTCGTGCCCGGGGACGGCGGGGGAGCTTCGGTGTTGGAAGCGCGGCGGAAGCTCCGGGTGCGCGACCCTTCGGTCGCTGGCTTCGACTGGCTGGATGGCTCGGCGGTGGCGTCCCGGCCGGACCCGCCACGGCGGCGCCGACCGCGGCTGGCCTTCTGCTGCCCACCGGCGGACGCTGGTTCGGCGGCCTGACCCGAAGGTGATGCGGGGGGTTCGGCGGGCTCGGCCTTCGGCTTCACGACCCGACGCGGGCCGCCGCCAGGGAGGCGGCCACGGCCGGGGCCGAGATCGACCGGTTCCCATACGCCGGGTTCTTCGCCCTGTTCGGGCTCGCCGGTATCTTCGATGAGCCCCTGCGCAATGCCTTCTTCGCGGGTGACGCTGGGTGGTGGCTCGGCGGCGCGTGAGCTGGGGTCCCAGCGGACGACCGTGCCGAGGTCGCGATCCTGGACTTCGATGCGCTGCCCGGCGACCTGGAGGGTGACCTGGCGGAGGAGCGTGTTGACGGCGACGACCTTGCCTTCGCCTGTCGGCGTGCTGCAGCGCTGGCCCACTTTGGGGAGGGTCTTGCGCATCTCTTTGTAACCTTCCTCTTCGTAAGAGAGGCAGCAGAGGAGACGTCCGCACAGGCCGCTGATCTTCTGGGGATTCAGCGGCAGATCCTGTTCCTTTGCCATGCGGATAGAGATGGAGGGGAAGCTATTGAGCCAGCTTGAGCAGCACAGTTCGCGGCCACAGATGCCATAGCCTCCCGCGAGGCGGGCACGGTCGCGGGCGCCGAGCTGCTTTGCTTCGGCGCGGATGCCGAACCGGTCACCCGCGGCACGGATGAGGTCGCGGTACTCAACGCGCTCCTCGCTGGAGAAGGAGATGGTGAGGCGGCGACGGTTAAGGGTCAGCTCCGTCTTCTCAATGCGCCCTGGGAAGCCGAGTTCGGCTGCCAGGGCCCGGACTTTTGGGAGCAAGCGTTCTCCCTCTTCGGCCAGTTCGTCATACCGCCGGATGTCCTCGTCGTTGGCAATGCGAAGGATGGGCGGAAGGTCGTCGCCGAGTTCGTTGACGACGACCTGGCCGGGCGCGATGACGACGCGTCCCAGTTCCGGCCCGCGGGACGATTCGACGATGACATATTCGCCCGTTTCGAGGCGCATGCCACCGGAGTGGTAGTAGTGCATTTTCCCGGCATTGCGAAATCGAATACCGGCGACGTGTTCTAAATCAGCCATTGGCAGATGCCAGTTCTTCGTGAGTTTCTTCCAGTGTAGTGCGCGGGAAGGTGAGAAGCATAAGTTCGAGTGCGGGGCGCGCCTGGACCTGCGCAAGGAGGTCTTCACGGGCCTGGCCGACGGCGCGGAGGGCTCGCACCACCTGCTGGAGATCTTCGTCAGCCCGGTGGGCACCATCGTGGAGGCGGGTCTCCCAGAATGTCTCCCACGCATCGAGCTCGACGTGTACCGCGCGGCGGTCGCGGCGCCACCGGTCGGCAAGGTCCTCCACGTAGTCCAGCCGCTCGGCGATGCTGGAGGCCGCTATCTTCGCGCAGCGCTGGAGGAACCGCTCACGGTCGTCCATGAGGTCGGGCTGGTCCGCGAAGGTGACCGCTTTGGCGGGGCGCCCGCGCGCCTCGCTGGCCGCGCGACCCGCAATCGCGGCATCGACGCCGCGCCCGAGCAGTCCCTTTTCGATTTCGTCGCGGGGAACGAGCGGGACATCGATGCGCCGACAGCGGCTGCGGATGGTCTCGATGATCGATGCGGGGGCGGACGAAACAAGGAGGAAGACGGAATGGCCCGGGGGTTCTTCGAGAGTCTTGAGCATGGCGTGCGCGGCATCCCGGCCCAGCCGCTCGGCCGGTTCGATGATCACTGCCCGTGTGCGCGCCTCAACGGGGTAGCGTGCCGCGAGTTCGACGAGTCCGCGCACCTGGCAGATGCGGATGTCGCGCGAATCGGCATGCGACCCGTGCCCGCCTTCACCCTGGCGCGGTTTGCACAATGTATCCCCGGGTACCAGCTCGACCACGTCCGGGTGGCCACCGGCAAGCATGAGCCGGCAGGAGCGGCACTCGCCGCAGGGACGTCCAGCCGGTGCGGGTGGTTCATCGCCGAACAGGGTCGCGCCGGCCGGCGCGGGCTCGCCACCGTCGCAGTTGAGGAGCAACGCGTATTGCAACGCGAGGTAGGTACGGCCGACACCCTCGGGTCCAGCGAACAAGAGGGCGTGCGGCGGTTCTTCACGGCCCGCGAGCTCGCGCAGTTCGTTGAGGATGGCCCCGTGACCAATTGGGAGGTGCACGGCCACAGCGTATCAGAGGGTGCGGCGTGGCTCGCCACCGTGCAAACGTCCTCTCGATCCAGGCATTTGGCCCGTGTGGACGTGAGATGGGCTCGCTTATGTAGCTACGATGAAAGACGAACCCACTTACTGGAGATGCAAGATGCCAACAAACCTAACGCGATGGAATCCTTTTGAAGACCTTTCGAACTGGTGGCCGCGGAGCATGTTTAACCGCGAGCTGGTGAGTGCGATGCGGCCGGACGGGACCATGTCGGTCGAATGGAACCCGCGGTGCGACATGTCGGAGAACGATAAAGAGGTCGTGCTTCACGTGGAGCTGCCGGGAGTGGACGAGCAGGATATCAACATCTCAGTGGCGGACAATGTGCTGACCATCCGCGGCGAGAAGAAGCAGGAACAGCAGGAGGAGCGCGAAGGTCAGACGTACACGGAGCGCTTCTTCGGCTCGTTCGAACGGCGGATGTCGCTCCCGCCCAGCATTGATATCGAAAATGCGAACGCTGAGCTCAAGGACGGTGTGCTCGAGCTGCGAATGCCGAAGCTGAAGCCGGAGGAGCCGGAGTCGAAGAAGATCCAGATCAAAGCGTCGTCCCAGGGATAACGGCGGCACACATGTATGCCCCGGCCAAGCAGCCGGGGCATTTGTTTGTGAGCACCAGGCCCAGGATCAGCGCCCGGCAGGCGTCACCGAGCTCGCCTGGGGACCCTCATCACCCTGTTCCTCGGCATACCGAACTTCCATCCCTTCCTCGAGCTCGTCGAAGCCTGGCTCGAGGACGCTGTTCTGATGGAAGTAGATCTCGTGTCCGTCCCCGCTGGTGATGAAGCCATATCCTTCGGCCGGGAAGAGGCGCGTGATGCGACCGCGCGGCGGGCGCACGGTTTCCTTGACGTCACCGCGTTGCTTCCGGGCGTAATCTTCCAGTCGGCGCTCCATCGCGTTGAAGGCTTCGCTGAGTGCGACCCTGATGTCTGGCGATGACTGCTTGTTGACCACGAGCTGCTGTCCCGGGACCAGCAGCTCGATGTCGACTTCGTAGGGACCGCCCTTTTTCCTGTGTGCGGGCGGTCCGTTGAGGACGACGCGGCAGGAAGTAATGCGGTCATAGAACTCTTCCAGCTTCGCAACGCGCTCGTTGGCATAGCGTTCGATCTGGGGTTCGGGTACCACGTCCCGGTACTGGATCTGTGGCGGTGATTCCAAGGAGGTCCTCCCTATTCGTCTTCGTCGTCGCGGGTCCACCGACCGCGCAGGATGTGTTCGTTCGGCACGTAATGGTAGTCGAAATGGCCGGAGTAGGCGCTCCGGAGGGCTTCGCCGATGCGGCGCGGGAGATGAACATCGGTGGTTGTGATCTGCAGTTCGTCGTCTGCTTCGCGCAAGTCCAGAATCCGGTGCAGGGGGCGCTCGGCCTTCTCGGAGGCTTCGACATTACGGATGAGGTTGACGATTTCGTCGTGGTGGCCTCGCAAGAAGGGCCCGCTGGCAGTGATAAACCCCGCCGGGTAGTCGTCGCGAGCCCGCCGACAGGCGGGACACAGGCCCCGTTCAGCCCCTTCGGGTGGTTCGCCAGGCCACTTCCAGATGCCGTCGAGAAAGGCAACGCCACATTCCGTGCACACGGTGGAGGAGCCGGGGCGATGGCGTTCTTCGTAAGGGTCCTTGCGAAAGGTCTCGGAGGTGGCATCTCCCCTGGGCTTCCAGACGGGCGGGTTCTTGCGGCCGGGGCTGTCGTGGGTGTGGTCGGGCAATGTAGATACTCCCGTCGTTTATCAATCCAGTATGCCGCACGCCACACGCGCTGGTGGGGGCCATATGGGCCAGAGGACGTGGTGCTTCCTGGCGGAATCACGGGAGAAGGGTTTACAGCCCCGCCCGGCACGGGAAAGCAGCCGCGGCACTGGATGCCGCGGCTGCAAGGCGATACGCGGCCCTGTGGTGTGGTGCCTACCTCGCCGTGCCCGTTCCCGTGGGAGCAAGCGCTTCGGACGGGCCGGCAGGGTCTTCGACCCTGCGAGGCAGGCGAAGCGGACTTGCCACGAGCAGATACGCCCCGCCGACGAATACGGCGCCACCGATGGTGTTCCCGAGACTGACGGTCTCCGGGTGTGGCTGCATGAGGCCGACGCCGAGCACGGTCATGTTGGCGATGCTGTGTTCGAACCCGGCGCCGATGGCGTGAGCCGGCTCACTGGCACCGGAACTGCCACGGCTGGTAGAAGCATCGGGAGGTGCCTGCTATGACGACGAAGCCATTTCGCGAATCGCTGCTTTCGGAGAACCATGAGACGTGGGAGGCGATCTTCTCGCTGCCGTTCGTGCAGGAGGTCGGCGCGGGGGCGCTCGATGAGTCGCGGTTTGCGTACTTCATCGAGCAGGACGTGCTGTACCTGGACGAGTTCGCCCGAGTGCTGGCAGCGGGCGCCGGCTGGGCGGACACGGCCGAGACGCGGCAGATGTTCCTCGAACACGCGTCGACGGTGTACGCGGTGGAGCAGGCGCTGCACAGTACGGTAGGGACGAAGCTCGGGCTGGACCTCGAGACAGTGCGCGAGCAAGAGCACAAACCGGTGACGGCTGCCTATACAAACCACCTGCACCGTGCGGCGAATACGGGTCCGCTCGGGGGACTGGTGGCGGCGGTCTTGCCCTGCTACTGGGTCTACCAGCGTGTGGGCGAACGGCTTGCCGCGTCGCCGCCCGGGCACGAGCTCTACGCGACGTGGATCGCGTCGTATGCGTCGGAGGAATTTGCGGCGTCTGTCAACGCACAGCTCGAGTTGATCGACCGGCTGGCCGCCCAGGCGAATGCCGCGCAGATCGAGCAGATGAAGTCGTGGTTCCGGGCGAGTTTGCGCTACGAGTGGATGTTCTGGGACCAGGCCTATCAGCGCCTGCGCTGGCCTGTCGGTTAGGACGCGTTGCAGCGGCATATCGTTGTCGATCCCGCCACTGCGGCGAATCGTACCATTTATGACAACGATAGCCGGGAGGCATGACGTGCAATTCGAACTGGCTCATGATGAGATCGTCGTCCTGCGGAACGTGCTGACGCACTATCTGAGCGAACTCCGCATGGAGATCGCAGGGACCGAACGCCTGGCCTGGCGGCAGGCGATGCACCGCGAAGAAGATGTGATCAAGGAACTGCTCGAGCGCCTGCCGGAGCCGGAGGCGACCGCTGCAGGAGGCCGGGAAGCGGGCCCCTGAGCCCGTGAACGAGCCGCACGCGCCCTCTGCTTGAGCGCAAGGGCGCGTGCGGCCAGCTAGTCAGCCGCCCCCCCGGCATCGTCCGCGGGGGGCGGGTCCTCGGGTGGCGGTTCCGGCGTTGGATCGGCCGGCACCGCTGTCGGCTCGGGTGGGGCCGGCTCCGGAGTGGGCGGTACAGGCGTTGGCGTGGGCGGCAGCGGCGCAGGGGTCGGCGGTGGCGCCGATGGCTGTCCGCCGCCACCGGCGCCGCCGCCGCTGCTCGCTGGCGGCTGCTGCGCCTGCGACGTGGGGGGAGAGCTCACAGCGACACCTTCAGCGCGAATCCCCAGCCGGCGGGCCAGGGCGATGGCTTCGTCCCGCTTGTATTCGGGCAGCCGCACCATGCCGCCCTGGCAGTCGTATTCGTACTGGACATCGATCCGCTTCCACGTCTCAATGGTTTGCCAGCACCCACCGCTGCGGCCGCGTTCGGTCGTTGGTGACTGGAAGCGGTCAAACGCGACATTCGTTGGCTGCAGATCGTCGAAGTCGCGGAGGCCGACGAAGCGGCCTTCGTCCTGCAACGATTCCGTATAGCTAGCCATCCAGTTCTTGAAGATGCCGAGTGACGTGTGGCTGGAAGCATAGCCAACCGACGGGCCATCGCGGATGAGCTCTTTGTTCGCGTTGCCGACCCAGACGACGAGGGCGGCATCGCGGCTGTAGCCCGTGACCCATGACGCGAGGATGTCTTCGATTGCCGCGGGGCCCTGCTGTGTCCCGGTCTTGACGCCCATGGGCAGTTCCTGGCCACCTACGAAGACGTCGAGCGTGGTGTCCTCGTTGCTGCTGCCGCAGCTCCAGATGATCCAGCGAGCCTGGCAGTCTTCGAGGACGCTATGGAGAAGCCACGCCGAGCCGGGATCGACGACTTCGACACGCTCCGGCTCAGGCGCTTCGTAGATCACATTCCCGCGGCTATCGTGGACTTCGAGGACTGCCAGGGGGTCGAGGGGACGGGTGCCCGGGAGGCGCAGGTGGCCGCGCTGGA
Organism: Dehalococcoidia bacterium; assembly: GCA_007118095.1. Taxonomy (GTDB): domain Bacteria; phylum Chloroflexota; class Dehalococcoidia; order Tepidiformales; family Tepidiformaceae; genus SLAK01. The sequence continues at coordinate 4,000 of SKSF01000090.1, read as the reverse complement.
AGTCGACCATAATCTGCTCTGCCTGGCGAACGTCTTCGCGGTCGCCTTCGAGGAGGTTGCCGAGCTGCCCGGGATTGGAGATGTACGTGCCGTGATGGGGCAACCCCACCATGACGCCCATGTTTGCGATCGTCGCGTTCATGTAGGCCAGGTCGACCGCGCGGATGTTGGCACCGCCTGTGGCAATGGTGGGCCCGTAGATCATGCCGTCGTGGTCGAGGAAGGTCGGGTCGAAGCCCTGGTGGAGCGTTGTGATCCCGAGCCGTTTCGTCATCTCGATGACCTGTTCCGTGCCGACTTCGGCGGCTGCCCGGAATGCTGGGACGTTCTGGGAGCCCGCGAGCGCTGAGCGTGCAGTGATGAGGCCTTCGCCACCCCCGCCAGGTCGGGGGTTCACGATTTCGACGCCCGGCTGGACACCGTCTTCGACCGGGTCGAGGGGGAGAGGGCTCGTGTCCCAGAGCGTGCTCGCGGGCGTCTTGTCGAGATAATGGAACCACGCCAGGTAGATGGCGGGCTTGAGCGCCGAACCGGGCTGGTTCACTTCCACAAGCTGGTCGATGTGACCCGCGATGCGGGGATCGCGGGATTCGGGGTCCCGGTTGGGCACATAGACCGTGAGCTCGCCTGACTCGGGCTCGATGGTGACGACAGCGGCGTTTTCACAATCACAGTTTCGTTCGAGGCCGGCGCGGATGAACTCATCGACCATCGCTTCGGCTTCGAGGGTCTTTTCCCAGTCGAGCGTGGTAACGACCGACCATCCACCGGCCGCGACGCTGGTCGCGCAGTCATCCGCGCCAGCGAGCATGGGGAGTTCGCCGGCCTCGCAGAGACGGACAAGCCGGGGTTCGACCTGGTTATCGATGAACGCCGGTGCACGCTGCTCCTCGGTTGCACTGCTGCGGTACACCTTCACGTTCTCGTCGGCGGCTGCGCGAGCCTCGGCAGGGGAGATATATCCGCGTTCGGTCATGCGGCGAAGGACATCTTCCTGGCGCGCCTTGGCGGCGCCGCTCACGGTCACACGGCCCAGCTCATCGAGCACACAGGCGCCATGTTCGTCGGTGACACAGTTATCGTTACTGCGCGGGTGATAGAGGGCGGGCGCGGCCGGGATCCCCGCGAGCATGGCGGATTCACCGAGGGTGAGATCGGAGGCGGACTTGCGGAAGTAGCCAGAGGAAGCCGCCTGCACACCCAGGTAGCGACCGCCATAGGAAATCTGGTTGAGATACCAGTTAAGGATCTCTTCCTTGGTGTGGTCGTTCTCGAGGCGGATGGCGTAGGCCATCTCGCGCAGTTTCCGGTCCACCGTGCGTTCGGCGACGCAGGGGTCATCCGGGCCGGCGAATGACGGGCAGATGTAAACGTTCTTGATGAGCTGCTGGGTGATCGAGGAACCGCCGGTGCCGCTGCCAATGCCGCCTTCGCCCAGATTCTCCTGGACAGCGCGCGTTAGTCCGCGCAGGTTCACGCCGCGATGATCCCAGAATGCGTTGTCTTCGGTGGCAATAGTTGCGGCGATCATCCCGGGGGCGATGTCATCGAGTGGTACCGGTTCGGAGAGCCTGGCATCGGGATTGTTCAAGACGCCGAGTTCGATGTCCCCGGTACGGTCGTAGATGCGGGTGATACCTGCCGGGCGGTCCACGAGGACGTCTTCAATTGGGCCGTACCCGCTCGAATAGTGGGCAAAGACGCCGACGACGGCGGTGAGCCCAAGTATGGCGAATAAGGGCACAACGATGGCCGTGACGAGGACCATCCTCTGCCACGTATGCGATTCGTGGTCCCGGTGCTGCCGTGAACGAAGTCTGCGGCGGACCACATGGTGCCGAACATGACTCACAGTGAGTCTCCCCCAACTGCGGCCTCAACACGTGGCCGGTCATCTCCCCCCGCGAACGGCGTGCATTACCGCACCGGTCCGCGATGTCCGGCTGATCCGTGTGCCAGTGCTCGGCCTAACGCTTCATCAAGCATCCACCATGAGGCGAAGGATTTCCATAAGAGGACGGCGCCTCGCCTTACATCTCCATTACGAGACCGTTCCAGGCGAATCGGCGCACGCTTGCATGTGTCTTGCAACATGACTCATCGCGATACACCCCTGGTCGCGGATTAACCCGATCGGAGGCCGTCCTTTCCCTGCGGGGACATCACCGCTACCAGGTATCGACCCACGGGATCTTCTTGCCTGTGCGCGCCGGCGGCGCCGGGACGGACTTGAGCGAGCGACTGATCCACTTCCGCGAGTCCACGGGGTCGATCACGTCGTCGAGTTCGAAGTGGGAGGCGAAGTTCAGGGCCTTCCCGTCCTCGTACGCCTTCGCGACCATTTCTTCGTAGACGCGCTTTCGCTCGGCGGGGTCTTCGATGGCGGCGAGCTCGTTGCGATAGCCGAGCTTCACCTGCCCTTCGAGCCCCATACCGCCGAATTCGCCGGTCGGCCAGGAGACCGCAAAGAACGGCGCCTTGAGGGTGCCGCAGGCCATCGCCATCGCGCCGAGGCCGTAGGCCTTCCGGAGGACGATCGTCATGAACGGCACGGTGAGATTCGCACCGATAACGAACAGCCGGTTGCAGTGACGGACGAGGGCGCTCTTTTCGACCTCCGGGCCAACCATGATCCCGGGTGTGTCGCAGAGCGAGAGGATGGGGATGTCGAAGGCTTCGCAGAGTTGCATGAAGCGGGCCGCCTTGTCGGCACCATCAGCATCGATCGCACCGGCCAGGTGCGCCGGGTTGTTCGCGATGACGCCGATCGGGCGGCCTTCGACGCGGATGAACGCAGTCACCATGCCGTGCCCGAAGTGGCGGCGCAGCTCGAGGACAGAGCCGCTATCGGCGAGCGTTTCGATCACCTGACGCACGTCATACATACGCAGGCGATTCTCGGGTATGACGCGCCGGAGCAGGCGCTCGTCCTCATTCTCCCACCGGGGCACGGGGCCCTGGAAGTACGAGAGGTACTGCTTCGCAACCTGGACGGCCTCTTCTTCGTCCTCGACGGCGACGTCGACGACGCCATTTGGCACCTGGACGTCCATGGGGCCAATCTCTTCGGGGCGGAAGATACCGAGTCCGCCGCCTTCGACCATCGCCGGGCCACCCATGCCGATGCTGGAATTCTTCGTGGCGATGACGACGTCGCACGCGCCGAGAATGGCGGCGTTCCCGGCAAAGCAGCGCCCGGAGTTGATGCCGACGAGCGGGACCAGGCCGCTCAGCTTCCCGAAGAGCTGGAAGGTGGTGGTGCTGCGAAGGCCGGACACGCCCTTGCCATCGGTGTCCCCGGGCCGACCGCCGCCACCCTCGGTGAAGAACACGAGGGGGAGGCGCCACTGCTCGGCCAGTTCGAACATGCGGTCGTGCTTGCGATGGTTCACCTGCCCCTGGGTCCCGGCCATGACGGTGTAGTCGTAGGCCAGGACGGCGCAGCGGGCCTGTTCTTCGCCAAAGAGGTCGGCGTTGACGGTGCCGACGCCCGTGATGAGCCCGTCAGTTGGGGTGTTCTTGATGAGGTCCTCAAGCGGACGGCGCTGGCGCTGTGCCGCGATGGCGAGGCCGCCATATTCGATGAAGCTGTCCTCGTCGAGGAGATCGTCGATGTTCTCGCGGGCTGTGCGCTGGCCAGTCTTCCGGCGCTTTTCAACGGCGTCGGGGCGGGCCTCGTCCAACAGATAGCGGTGGCGTTCGACGACTTCCGCGAGGTCGGGGCGGATGTGGTCGAGGTCGATCTCCTGCTCGGCCTCGGCGTCGGCGATGTCGACGTCGCGCTCTTCGATGTGCAGCAGCGGGTAGCCTTCGTAGACGGTGTCACCGGCCTCGACATCGAGCCGCTTGATCTCGCCGGAGACCGTCGCTCGCACCACGTGCTCCATCTTCATCGCTTCCATCACCAGCACCTGCTGGCCTTCCCGCACCAGGTCACCTTCCGAGACGTCCACGTTCACGATCGTCCCCTGCAGCGGGGCTTCCACCGTCACCGTGCCCT